>NZ_CBCSIW010000004.1:0-355498 GCF_965139575.1 Comamonas aquatilis
GGCGACAACGGGCTGGGGCGGCGGCAAAGGCGTGGGTTCCGGCGCGGGAGAAGGCTCGGGTGGTGGTGAGGGCACAGGTGGCGTCGGTGCGACGGCCGCCGATGCCGGGGCCGAGCTGCTCCAGACTTCGGCCTGCACCATGGCTTCATCGATTTGCTTGAGGGGGCGCACCGTCCACAGCAGGGCGCCTATCAGCAGCCCGTGCGCGGCCAGGGCGAGCGTCCAGGAGCGCGCCCGGCCCTTGGGGCGGGGCGGTGCAAACTGGTCGCGATCTTGCTGGTTAGGCATGGTGATGAGGTGTCTGCCAGGGCATGAAAGCGGGCGGACGAATTCCTGTGTTGTTTCAGTTGCTGGAGGTGACGACGCCAAAGGCAATGCGTTTGACGCCGGCCTTGGATAGCTCCGAGTGGGCCTTCATGACTTCTTCAAACGGCAGCGTCTTGTCTGCCTGAATCTGGATGGCGCTGTCTTCGCTCTGGCCGGCTTGCCAGGATTGGGCAACGGTCTTGAGATCGTCCAGCTTGAGCGTCTGCTCGCCGCTGCCGCTCTTGAACTTGATCTCGCCGTTTTTTTCCAGCAGCACATAGGCGATGTTCTTGGTGGGCGGGCGCGAGGACTTGCCGGCCGAGGGCACGTTGATGGAGCCAGGCGTGAGCATGGGCGCCGTCACCATGAAGATGATGAGCAGCACCAGCATCACGTCGATGAAGGGCACCATATTGATTTCGTTGACGGTGCGGCGGTTGCGGCCGCCGCGTGAGCTCATAGCTGCCATGGCTTCATTCCTTGCGCTGGGCCATCAGTGGCCGGAGGCACTGTGGCTGCTGGTGCTGCCCACATTACGTTGCAGGATGTTGGAGAACTCTTCGATGAAGGTCTCTTCCTGGCTGGCCAGGCGGTCGATGTTGTGGGCGTAGCGGTTGTAGGCGGTCACGGCCGGAATGGCGGCAAACAGGCCCATGGCGGTGGCCACCAGCGCTTCGGCAATGCCCGGGGCCACGGTGGCCAGGGTGATCTGCTCCATATTGGCAAAGCCGGTGAAGGCGTGCATCACGCCCCAGACGGTGCCGAACAGACCCACATAAGGCGAGACCGATCCCACGGTACCCAGAAACGACAGGCCGGATTCGATTTCGTCGAGCTCGCGCTGGAAGCTGGCGCGCATGGCGCGGCGCGTGCCGTCCATCAGCGTGGCCACGTCGCCGATGCGGCGCTCGCGTAGTTTCTGGTATTCGCGCATGCCGCTGGCAAAAATGCGTTCCATGGGGCCGCCGCTCTTGGCGTTTTGCGTGGCGGTAGAGTACAGATCGTTCAAGCTGGTGCCGGACCAGAAGTCCTGTTCGAAGCTGTCGTTGAGCGAGCGGGCGCGCTTCAAGGTCTGGGCCTTGCGGAAAATGGTGGCCCAGCTGGCAATGGAGGCGGCCACCAAAATCAGCATGACCAGTTGCACCACCCAGCTGGCCTGCATCACGAGGCTGAGGATGGACATGTCTTGGGAGTTCATGAAAGTTGCTCCAGGATATGGTTCGGAATTCTCGTGGGGCGCATGGTCGTTCCATCCACCCACCCAATACGGATGGCGGCCTCGCACAAAAGCGTGGGCTCACCCCGTGGATTGTCTTGGTTTGTCAGCAAAGCTTGCTGCTGTATTGTGAGCGAAGCGCGGCCTGCGCTCTGCAGCCGGGCGGTAACAATCAGTTGGTCGTCCAGCCGCGCCGGGCGCAGATAGTCAAGCTCTGCAGAAGTTACGACAAAGATGCCGCCGGTTTGTTCCCGCAGCGTTTGCTGGGCAATGCCCAGGGAGCGCAGCCACTCGGTGCGGGCACGCTCGAAAAACTTCAGATAGTTGACGTAGAACACGGTGCCGCCGGCATCCGTGTCTTCCCAATAAATACGAACGGGAAAAGTGAACACCCCTTGAGCGACTGCGTCGCTTCCCCCTCTCTCGCTTTGCGGGAGGGGGACGATGCCTTCGCTGCGGGGCGGCGCGGCCGGCCTAGGCCCTTGCTCGGCATCTCTGTCACGGTGTTCGCCAGTTTCAGGCGCTGTGCGCTTGCTCTGCGTCATCTCAGGTTCAGGCCAGAAGGCGCTGCATGCGTGCCACGGCCTCTTGCAGCTGTGCCATGGAGTTGGCGGTGGAAAAGCGCACAAAGTCGGCGGTCTCATAGCTGCCGAAGTCGCGGCCCGGCGTAATCGCCAGATGGGCCCGGTCCATCAAGGCATAGGCAAAGTCCCAGCTGCCCTTGACGCCCAGCTTGTCGGCTGCGCCGCGGCAGTCGGCCCAGGCGTAGAAAGCGCCATCGGGCTTGACGGGCACGGGCAGGCCCAGGGCTTCCAGCGCCGGGATGAAATAGTCGCGTCTGGCCTTGAACTCGGCGCGACGGCGTTCGTATTCGGCAATGCTTTCGGGCTCGAAGCAGGCCAGGGCCGCGTGCTGGGCAATGGTGCTGGCGCAGATGAAGAGGTTTTGCGCCACGCGTTCGACCACGGGCACCATGGCCTCGGGCACCACCATCCAGCCCAGGCGCCAGCCCGTCATGTTGAAGTATTTGCTGAAGCTGTTGATGGAGATGATGTCTTCGCCCAGCGCCAGAGCGCTGTGGCCGAAAGCCTCGTCATGCGACAGGCCCAGATAGATCTCGTCAATGATGGTCAGGCCGCCCTTGGCGCGCACCACATCGTGAATGCGGGCCAGCTCGTCCGGGGCAATCGAGGTGCCCGTGGGGTTGGAGGGCGAGGCCAGCAGCACGCCGCGGGTCTTGTCGCCCCAGTGGGCTTGTACCTTGTCGGCGCTGAGTTGGTAGCGCTCGGCGGCCGTGGTGGGCACCATCACGGCCGTACCCTCGGCAGCGCTCACAAAGTGGCGGTTGCAGGGGTAGCTGGGGTCGGGCATGAGGATTTCATCGCCCGCGTTGATGGTGGCCAGGCAGGCCAGCTGCAGCGCCGCTGAAGCCCCGGCGGTGATGATGATGCGCCGTGCCGGCACTTCCACGCCAAAGCGCTGCGCATACCAGGCGCTGATGCGCTCGCGCAGCTCGGGCAGGCCCAGGGCCGGCGTGTATTGCGTGGTGCCGTTGTGGATGGCGCGGGCCGCCGCTTCCTGGACCAGGGGCGGGGCGGTGAAATCGGGCTCGCCAATGTTCAGAAAGATCATGGGCGAGTCGGTGTTTGCCAGCTCTTGCGCCTTTGCCTGTGCCGCCTTGGCCACTTCCATGACGTAAAACGGATCAATTCTTTCGGCGCGGGTCGAAAACTGCATGTCTGGCAAATCCTGAGAATCGGGTAGCGTGATGAGCGCTTGAAAGAGCAGTCAGATTGGCTTGAGGCCCAGTGGATTCAAGCGCTATCTGCTATGAAATCTTCAAAAAGCAAGCCAAGGTACACGGCCTTGGCTTGCTGCAGGCTATCAGGCCTGGGGGGCTTGGTCTGCCTGATCGTCCTGGGCCGTCTGGCCTTCTGCGTCGCGGCTGGGCTTGCCGGCGCGGTCGTGTTCGACTTCCTTGCTGCGCAGCTGGGGAGCCAGTCCGTTGAGCACGGCGTTCACATACTTGTGGCCGTCGGTGCCGCCAAATTCCTTGGCCAGCTCGATGCACTCGTTGAGCACCACGCGCCATGGCACGTCGGGGCAGTGCTGGAACTCATACACGCCAATCCACATGCACGCATGTTCGATGGGAGAGATTTCGCTGATGGTGCGGTCCAACTTGGGTGCAATCAGCGTATCGAGTTCCTGTTCGGCTTCCACGCAGCCGCGCAGCAGCGCGTCGTAGTGGGCCGAGTCGGCCTTGTGGAAACCGGCCAGATCGCGGGTGAAGCGGTCGATGTCGAGCACGGCGTTGTGGCCAACAATGTGCTGGTACAGGCCTTGCAGGGCGAACTCACGGGCACGGCTGCGGTTGGACTTGGAGCCTGCCTTGCGCGCGCCGGTGCTGGTGGTGCCGGTGCGGGTCTGGCGGGGAGGTCGGCTGGAGGCCGAGTGGCTGGATTGTTCGTCGCTCATGATAGGTCAAAGGTGTTGAGCAGGTTCGCCATTTCCACGGCCACACGGGCGGCGTCGCGACCCTTTTCGGTCTGGCGGGCAATGGCTTGCTCGGTGTTTTCGGTGGTGATGATCGCGTTGGCAATCGGCAGGCGATAGTCCAGGGACAGGCGTGTCACGCCTGCGCCCGATTCATTGGCTACCAGCTCAAAGTGGTATGTCTCCCCACGGATGATGCAGCCCAGTGCCACCAGTGCGTCGTACTGGTCGGTGTCTGCCATGGCCTGCAAGGCCACGGGAACTTCCAGCGCGCCGGGAACGGTGACGTGGTCGATGTTGTCGGCCGCCACGCCCAGCGCCAGCAGCTCTTCGCGGCAGGCGGCGTACAGGGTGTTGGTAATGCCTTCGTTAAAGCGTGCTTGCACGATGCCGATCTTCAGTTCGGCGCCGTTGAGGTTCTGGCCTTGGCCTTTGTATGCGTTTTGCATCTAGGGTCTCGCTTATTCTTTGGTGATGTAACCGCTGATTTCCAGGCCGTAGCCGGCCATGCTGGGCAGGCGACGGGGCTGGCCCATCAGCTGCATATGGGTCACGCCCAGCTCGCGCAGGATCTGGGCGCCGACGCCGTAGGTGCGCAAGTCCAT
This sequence comes from Comamonas aquatilis, assembly GCF_965139575.1. Classification (NCBI taxonomy): domain Bacteria; kingdom Pseudomonadati; phylum Pseudomonadota; class Betaproteobacteria; order Burkholderiales; family Comamonadaceae; genus Comamonas; species Comamonas aquatilis. Next base: position 4,624 of record NZ_CBCSIW010000004.1, read on the forward strand.
GCGACCGCGTTCGGGCGCCTGGGCGGAACGGGCGCTGCCGTCAAACTGGGCCAGCAGCTGCTCGCCGGATTCGCCGCAGTTAAGCAGCACGGCCACGCCCTGGCCCTTGTCGGCAATATATTTCAGGCTCTCGTCCAGGTTCCAGGAATGCTGGCTGCGGCCCACTTCCAGGGCGTCGAGCACGGACAGGGGTTCGTGCACGCGCACGGCCACCGGGGTTTCGGCCTGCCATTCGCCCTTAACCAGAGCCAGGTGCACGGAGCCGCTGGGAATATCGCGGAAAGCGTGGGCAGCGAACTCGCCGTGGGCGGTCTGCAGGCTGCGGTTGCCTACTTTCTGCAGCAGGGATTCGTTGCGGCTGCGGTACTCGATCAGATCGGCAATCGTGCCGATCTTGATGCCGTGCTCGGCACAGAACAGCTGCAGATCGGGCAGGCGGGCCATGGTGCCGTCGTCTTTCATGATCTCGCAGATCACGGACGAGGGCGAGCAGCCGGCCAGCGCCGCCAAATCGCAACCGGCTTCGGTATGGCCGGCGCGCATCAGCACGCCGCCATCGACGGCCTGCAGCGGGAAGATATGGCCGGGCTGCACCAGATCGCTGGGCTTGCTGTTCTTGTCCACGGCCACTTGAATGGTGCGGGCGCGGTCGGCGGCCGAGATGCCTGTGGTCACGCCTTCGGCGGCTTCGATGGAGATGGTGAAGGCCGTGCTGTAGACCGTGCCGTTGCGTGCGGCCATGGGCGGCAGCTTCAGAAATTCGCAGCGCTCGCGGGTCAGCGTCAGGCAGATCAGGCCGCGGCCAAAGCGGGCCATGAAGTTGATGGCTTCGGGCGTGACATGGTCGGATGCCAGAACCAGGTCGCCTTCGTTCTCACGGTCTTCCTCATCAACGAGCACGACCATGCGCCCGGCGCGCATTTCTGCCACGATTTCTTCCACCGGCGAGATGGGCACGGGCTTGAGGGAGCTGTTCATGGATTGCCTTCTTGGACTTGAGCTTTATGCACTGCATAGGCTGTCAGCGGCTGGCGCACGACACGCAGCAATGAGGCATTGCCCCGGCCACCAGGGGGCTCAGGGCAGAACTTCCAAAGAACGTGAGGGCGGCGCCGGCCGCTTTCGGCTTGGCACAGGCCTTGCAGAAAGCAGCCATTCTATTCCAGCGCGCTGCATCAGTCAGGGCAGGGGGTGATCAGAATTCGTGATCCTTGAGAACCACATCGCTGTCCGGATAGGCGCAGCAGGGCAGCACATAGCCTTCGGCCTTTTCCTCGGCTGTCAGCCCCGGCCATTCGATTTCGTAGCGCACCGAGCCCGAGACCATCTGGCCCAGACAGGTGCGGCAGGTGCCGTTGCGGCAGGAGCTGGGCCAGTCCACGCCGCCGCCTTCCAGCGAATCGAGCAAGGACTGGTCGGCCCAGGCATCGACCTGCTGGCCGCTGGGCTCGCACTTGGCAATATAGAAAGGGGGGGCGAACAAGGAGGCGTTGTCTGGTTGGGACTGGCTGCTGGACATGTGGTTTGTCTCTAGTCAAGGCGGTGACGGTGCGGATAAAGGGCATGAGAGCTTCTTTAAGCGCTGCGGCAAACCGCCGTTTGTATCGCGTTTGCGGCGGCCGCAGGCCTTGCCGGCTCAGTGCCCCGGCTGTCAGCGCTGCCTTGTTTTTAAGCGGTTTTTGAAAATCTCAACAAAAACAAAGCTTTGCATGACTTGTGCGGGGCTTTCGGCGGCTTGTCCACATGCTTGTGCCGCAAAAACGGGGATAAGGCAGAAGCCGGAGTGCAGCCCGATGTGACCTGGTTTGCCTTAAATTTAAGCAGTGAAAACTTTATGCTTTGTAATCAAATACTTGAGCTACTTATCCCGCCGGCAGGCGCAGTTGTTCACAAGATTGTCCAGCGAGTGCATGAACAAGTCATCGTGGCTGCGATGACTGAATTTAATCAAAAACAGGAGCGGATGGCTCAAGTCCTATCTATTTTTATCAATTCATAAATCCTGAAGATCAATCAGGGTCAGCGCCAGATGCAATCAAATTGATATCGCCTGCTGCGAATGGCTCCAGATTTACCCCAGCGCAGTCACCTAGGTAACGCTGCACTGCAGCATGCGCCTCTAAATTGGCTAGAGTGGATTGGTCCGAATATTTCAAAGAGGAGCGGAGAGCATGGCAATGGATTTTCAAGGTCGTGTGGCCATCGTGACGGGCGCAGGCGGCGGTCTGGGTCGGCTGCATGCGCTGGCGCTGGCCCAGCGCGGAGCCAAGGTGGTGGTCAATGATCTGGGCGGCGCTCTCGACGGCTCGGGCAGCTCGGCCACGGCAGCGCAAAAAGTGGTGGATGAGATTCGCGCCGCCGGCGGCGAGGCCATGGCCAGCGCAGCTTCGGTGACCGACTTCGAGGCCGTGCAAGCCATGGTGCAGCAGACGGTGGACGCCTGGGGCCGGGTGGACATCCTGGTCAACAACGCCGGCATCTTGCGCGACAAGAGTTTTGCCAAGATGGACATGGCCGATTTCCGCCTGGTGGTGGATGTGCACCTGATGGGCGCGGCCAACTGCAGCAAGGCCGTGTGGCCGCATATGCAGGCGCAAAACTACGGCCGCATCGTGATGACGACGTCGTCCACGGGGCTGTACGGCAACTTCGGTCAGGCCAACTACGGCGCAGCCAAGCTGGCGCAAGTGGGGCTGATGCAGACCCTGGCCATCGAAGGCGCCAAGAACAATATCCGCGTCAACGCCCTGGCACCCACGGCCGCCACCCGCATGACAGCCGGCCTGCTGCCCGAGCCCGTGCTCGAAGCCTTGAAGCCCGAGGCCGTGGTGCCCGCCATGCTGGTGCTGGCCCATGAAAGCGCGCCCACCCGCACTATTTTGTGCGCCGGCGCTGGCGGTTTTGAAGCCGCCCACATCACTATGACCGAAGGCCTTTACCTGGGCATAGGCGAGAGCGTGCCCGAAGAGTTGGCCGCGCGTCTGGCCGAAGTCACGGCCCGCGAGGGCGAGCAGGTGCCGGGTGGTGGCTCGGTCCAGGGTCAGGTGGAGGTGGGCAAGGCCATGAAAGCCCACGGACATTGAGCGCTAGCACAGCCGCAAAAAGCCCTGCCGTACGGGCTTTTTGTACTGAGAAAGTGGGCGTTTCCTCACATTTCGATAGCCGCCCAGCCTGACAGTTTGCTGGCTTTGTTGCCCGATTTTGCTAGGCGCAACAGGCCATCAGACGTGGTTAAGCGGCTAGCGCACATCGCAATGCAGCGTGTTTCTCTATCATTCGCCGTCTGGGCGCGATCAGGCAGACGGGGTTTGTCGTCAGCGTCTTCACTAACAAAACGGTAAACCAAGAATGAAGACATCGCAGACCACCATGAACATGCCGGCCGCCGACAGGCTGCTGGGCATTCGTCGTGGCATAGAGAAAGAGGGATTGCGGGTGCTGCCCACGGGCTCGCTGGCGCTGACGCCGCACCCCGCTCCTCTGGGCTCGGCCCTGACCCATCCCCACATCACCACCGACTACAGCGAATCCCAGCTGGAGCTGATTACCGGTGCGCGTCTGGGTGTGCAGGAGTGCACGGACGAGCTGACCGAGGTACACCAGTTTGTGCTGCGCAACCTCAACGACAGCGGCGAGTTGCTGTGGAATGCCAGCATGCCTTGCCGCTTGCCCACGGACGAGACGATTCCGCTGGGCCGCTACGGCAGCTCGCACTCGGGCCGCTCCAAGAGCGTGTACCGCATGGGCCTGGGCCACCGCTATGGCCGCCGCATGCAGACGATTTCGGGCATTCACTACAACTGGTCCATGCCCGGCGTCAGCAGCGACGAGTACTTTGCGCTGATCCGCAACTTCCGTCGCCATGCTTTTGTGCTGCTGTTCCTCTATGGTGCTTCGCCCGCGCTGTGCCCCTGCTTTGTGGAAGGGCGCGAGCACCGGCTGCAGCCGCTGGGCGACGGCAAGGATGCGCTGCACCTGCCTTATGCCACCTCGCTGCGCATGGGGCGGCTGGGCTATCAAAGCGATGCGCAGTCCAGCATCTGCGTAAGCTACAACGGCCTGGAAGGCTATGCCAACTCGCTGCACGAAGCACTGACCCGCCCCTATCCAGCCTACGAGCAACTGGGCGTGCGCAATCCCGGTGGTGATTACAACCAGCTGGGCACGGGCTTGCTGCAGATAGAAAACGAGTTCTACGGCACCATACGCCCCAAGCGCACCGTCAAAAGCGGCGAGCGCCCGCTGCACGCTTTGCGCGAGCGCGGCGTGGAGTATGTGGAAGTGCGTTTGATGGACATCGACCCGTATGAGACCGTGGGCATTGCCTCGGCCACCATGCGCATGATCGATGTGTTTTTGCTGCACTGCCTGCACTCCGACAGCCCGCCCGATACGCCGCAGGAAATTGCCGACCTCAAGCACAACCAGCACCTGGCCGCAGAGCAGGGCCGCGAGCCCGGTCTGATGCTTAACCGCCGCGGCCAGCAGGTGTCGCTGATCGACTGGGCGCAAGAGGTGTTGCAGCAATGCCTCCCCTACGCCCAGGCCCTGGATGCCGCCAATAGCAGCAGCGACTACACGGCCGCGCTGGAGCAGGCGCTGGCACGTGTGAACGGCAGCGAGATCACGCCTTCGGCACAGGTCTTGCAGCAGCTGAGCAGCGAATACGGCAACCGCTTCATCGACTTCATGACCGCGCAGTCGGCCAAGGCGCGCGATGCGCTGCTGCACATGCCCTGGACGGCGCAGCAGCAAAGCCGCTTTGAAAAACTGGCCGAAGAATCGGTGGCGGCCCAGGCGCTCATCGAAGCGGCGGACACGCTGAGCTTTGAAGAATGGCGCCAGCGCTATATGGACCCGGCCAGTCTGCTTTGAAGCAGTCATTTTGATAGCTTAAAGCGCTTGCAACTGAAGGGTTGCAAGCGTTTTTTTCTTGTTTTTTCACCATGTCATCAGCGTGACATGCTTGTTTCATATCGTAAGCAAAGGCGGGCGGTCACTTCAGCCCGCGTTTGATGAGCGATAAGTGCATGCTGTTTCTGAAGACATTCCAAAACCTTTCCGTGGCCCGTAAGATGTGGGCGCTGTTTCTGGGCCTGCTGCTGTGCAGCGTATGGGTGGCGGGCGGACTGTTCGCCTATCTGCAAAGCGTGGAGCAAAAAGTCAGCACCGCCGTGCAGTCCACCGATCAGCGCATCAACCTGGCCCTGCGCTGGCAGGGTTTGAGCCTGCAAAGCGTGGAGGCGGCGCTGGCCAGCGTGCTTTCCTCCGAAGAGCATCTGATCGCCCATCTCTCTCAAAAAGCGCGGGCCTTGATGGCGCAGGCCAGCGGTTTGCAGCAACAGGTGCAGGCCGTCGCCACCAGCGCCACCGATCTGCAGGGTCTGGCCCTGGTGGAAAAGGAGCGCAAGGCCGTGCTCGACATCTATGAGCAGGCCTATCAGGCGCGCGATCTGGGCAAGGCCTGGGAAGCGCAGAAGCTGGTGGATGAGCAACTGGTGCCAGCTGCGGCGCGCTATGTGAAAGCGCAGGACGGCTTTATCGCCGCGCAGCAGCAGCAGCGACTGGATGCCGAACAGCAAGGCCGCGCCCAGAGCCTGCTGGCCAAGCGCATGGCCGTGGGTGTGGGCCTGTTCATGGGTTTGCTGGGGGCGCTGCTGTCGCTGGCCACCATTCGTTCCATCACCACGCCGCTGCAGCAGGCCGTGACGCTGGCGCAGAACATTGCCGCCGGCGATCTGTCCTATGCGCCGCGCAGCGAGCGCACGGATGAGATGGGGCAGTTCATGCAGGCGCTGGCTCAGATGACGCGGCAGTTGCGCGGCCTGGTGGGCGATGTTCAGGGCGGGGTGGTGGCCGTGGCCGCCGCATCGAGCCAGATGGCGCAGGACAACAGCGATCTATCGGCACGCACCGCCTATGCGGCAGAGCAACTCAAGTCCACGGTAGGCAGCATCGAAGGCATGGTGACGCTGGTCAACCAGTCGGCCGACAGCGCTTTGCATGCCGATCAAAGCGCCCGCAGTGCGGCGCTGGCAGCGGAAAGCGGTGGCTCGGCAGTGCAGGAGGTGGTGCGCAGCATGCAGCATATGGCGCAAAGCAGTCAGCAGGTGGCAGCCATTGTGAGCGTGATCGATGGCATCGCTTTTCAGACCAATATCCTGGCGCTCAATGCCGCCGTGGAGGCTGCGCGCGCCGGTGCGCAGGGCCGAGGCTTCGCCGTGGTGGCGGCCGAAGTGCGAGAGCTGGCCCAGCAAAGTGCCGAGGCTGCCAAGCAGATTCGCCAGCTCATGCTGCACTCCTCGAAGCAGGTGCAGTCGGGCACGGAGCTGGCGCTGCAGGCCGGCCAGCGCATGGAGCATATCGTGCGCGATGTGCACAAGGTCAGCGGCCTGATTGCCTCGATCACCGAAGCGGCCCAGGCTCAGAACCAGGGCATTGCACAGATCAGCGATGCCGTTCAGGAGCTCGACGACATGACCAGCCAGAACGCCGCCCTGGTGGCCGAATCGAGCGCTGCGGCGCAGGAACTGTTTACCCAGGCTCAGCGACTGGAGGCCGGAACCGGGCGCTTCAGACTGGTCAATGAGGTGTATCTGTCGCAGTCAGATGCTATTGATTTTGAAGTCAAGGCGCATGCTGCACGCCCACTGGCGCTGGTTTAGCTTCAAATTTCAGGCGTGCAGCGCTGCTACGGCAGCTTCGGTGACGGCTTGCTCCGCGTCCTCGCACCAGAACTGCAGGGCATCAAAAAAACCTTCCCAGACACAGCCGTTGCAGCCACGGCCGCAGCAGCTGCTGGGCTGGGGCGGCGGAGGGCGCAGGCTTAGCTGCAGCGCAGCGGCGCGCCCGGTCCACAGCGCAATTTGGGCCTGGGCCTGGCTCAGCGGCTGCAGCAGGGCCTCGGGCTGGCTCTCGACGAGGGCCATGCTCAGCCTTTTTTGCGGCGCAGCAGAAACTGCACGATAAAGGCCGCACCCAGAATCAGCGCAAACCAGCCCACCAGATAGGACTGGGCAAACAGCTGGCCTATGCCGCTCTCGGGCTTGAAAATCGGGGCCGCCAGAATGATGATGCCGATCAGCGCAATCGTCATGCCCTTGATCAGAATCTCGTTGTGGGATTTGGATTTTTTGGGGGCGGAAGGCAGGGGCATAGCAGGGCGCATCGGTCAGAAAAGCAGAGGGCGATTATGCTTGCCCGCCTTATTTCCCCTCAAGACAAGAAAGAAAACCCGTTATGGCCATCCAATGGTTCCCCGGTCACATGCACCTGACGCGCCAGGCCATCATGGAGCGCGTCAAAGATATTGACGTGGTCATTGAGGTGCTGGACGCGCGCCTGCCCGGCTCCAGCGCCAATCCCCTGCTGCTGGAGATGACGGGCCACAAGCCGCGCCTGAAGATTCTCAACAAGCAGGATCTGGCCGATGCCGCACAAACCAAGGCCTGGCTGGACTGGTACAACGCCCAGAGCGAGACCCGGGCCATTGCGCTCGATGCCTCCGAGCCCGCCCCCACCAAGCGTCTGATCGAGCAATGCAAGCTGCTGGCGCCTTCGCGCGGCGGCATGGCCAAGCCCATGCGCGTGCTGATCTGCGGCGTGCCCAATGTGGGCAAGTCCACGCTGATCAATTCCATGAGCGGCAAGACCCAGGCCAAGACCGGCAACGAGGCCGGCATCACCAAGATCGAGCAGCGCATTGTGCTGGCCGATGATTTCTATCTCTGGGACACGCCCGGCATGCTGTGGCCGCGCATCATTGTGGAAAAAAGCGGCTTCAATCTGGCCGCCAGCGGCGCCGTGGGCCGCAATGCCTATGACGAAGAGCTGGTGGCGCTGGAGCTGCTGATCTATCTGCAAAAGAACTACGCAGCGATGCTGGATGCACGCTACAGGCTGGGCCTGGATGCGGCCGAGATTGCGGCCCTGCATGATGACGAGCTTCTGACCCTGATAGGCAAAAAGCGCGGCGCCGTGATGAGCGGTGGCCGGGTGAACTTGCAAAAAGCGGCCGAGCTGGTGCTTACCGACTTCCGCGATGCCATTCTGGGGCGCATCACGCTGGAAACCCCGGCCGAGTTCGAAGCCTGGCTGGCCGCAGGCCAGATCAAGGATGCCGAGCGCCAGGCCAAAAAGGATGCCATCGCCGCCAAAAAGCGCCGTCCTCCCCGCCCACCGCGTGAAGAGGGAAGCGCCGCCAAGCCGGCAGCAAAGCCCGCGGCAAAACCGGCAGTCAAGGCCGCACCCAAACCCGCCCCCAAGCCTGAAACCAAGGCCGCACCAAAACCTGCAGCGAAATCTGGAGCTAAAGCGGTGGTCAAGACCGCCAGCAGGCCCACGGCGCCCAGGCCGGTCAAGCTTGCGGCGGCCAAGCCCCGAAAGTCGCGCTCGCGCTGAGACTGTCGGCAGCTTCTGATCGCCCCGTTCTGGCCGGAGGGGCGATTGGTGACGGCGGTGTGACGCTGTGCAGGTGTCCGATAGCGGTGGCAGCCAACTGAGGCTAGGATGGTGCACCCCACCTCCGGAGGATGCCGCTTGCCCATGCAACGTTTTTTCGTCGAGGCAAAAAACCGCGTGTCCATGCGACGCATGCTGTGGTTCGCCTGCCTCTGGATGAGCGCTCTGGGCCTGGTGACGGCTGCGGCCAGTCTGATCTCCCCCCGCATCTCCTGGGGCGATGTGCTGCTGTTTTTGCTGCTGATTCCCATAGCGGCCATGGCGATGACTCTGGCCCGTTTGCGGCGCTGGGATGTGGCGATGGTGATCTTTGTCTGGGGCAACTGGCTGTGGGTGGCGGCTGCCGCCGGCTGGTCTGGCGGTATGGACAGCAAGGCTGTCATGGCCTTGCCGGTCTGGATGGTCATCACGGCATGGCTGCTGGGTTTTGCGCACACCCTGGTCATGCTGGTCTTGTCAGTGGCGCTGCTGCTGCTTTTCTGGGCGCTGGATCACTTGGGTATTAGTCAGCTGCCGGCAGAGCAGATTTTGGGCGCGGCGGGCCTGTTCTATGTGCTGGGCATGCTGGGCCTGGCCGTGGCAGCCACGCTGATGGCCCGCGCCAGCCTGGGCCGGCAGGCGCTCAAAAGCATGGAAATCCTGCGTTCACTGGAGCAAAGCCAGCAGGAATTGCGCAAATTCCACCGTGCGGTCGAGCAAAGCCCAGAGAGCATTGTCATCACCGACACCCATTTGCAGGTGGTGTATGTGAACGACGCATTTTTGGCCCGCACCGGCTATAGCCGCGGCGAGGTCCTGGGCCAGCCTACGGAGCTGGTGTCCACCATGGGGCTGGACCGGAACAAGCGCCAGCGCGCTCTGGCGGAGTTGCTGGCCGGTCGCATCTGGCGCAGCGAGATGACCAACCGCACCCGCAACGGCGCGGCATTGCGCGAGTCGGTGCTGGTGGCGCCGATACGTTCGCCTCAAGGCGAGATCGTCAACTATGTGGAGCTCAAGCAGGATCTGTCCGAACGCGTGGATGCGGCGCGGCGCATTCACGATCTGGTCTATCTCGATGTGCTGACCGGCCTGGCCAACCGGCATTCGCTGGCGCTCAAAGTCAAGGCACTTTCGCGCGCCAACAAGGCGGCTGCGAGCTGGCATGGGCTGATGCTGGTGGATGTGGATCGCTTTTCCAGCTTCAACGATGTGCACGGCATGCAGCATGGCGATGCCGTGCTGCGCGCTTTCGCGCTGCGGCTGGTGGAGCAACTTCCCGAGGGCGTGCTGATTGCCCGCATTTCCAGGGCCGAGTTTGCCGTGCTGTTCGAATCCGCAGGCGACAGCATCGAGGCGGTGCAGGCTTTGCTGGTCAGCGAGGCCGGAGCCTTGCAAAAATCATTGCAAAAGCCCTTGAGCATCATGAACAGCTCTGAGTCGGAGGCCATTTCCTGCAGCATCGGCTGTGCGGTGCTGGAGCTGGAGCAAGGCGCTCCTGAGGGAAATGATGTGCTGCGCTTTGCCGGCGTGGCCCTGAACGAGGCCAAGCGTAGCGGCCCCGGCAACATGGCCCTGTTCGATCCGCGCATGGCCGAACTGGCCCACAGGCGTTTTCGCATCGCCAAGGATTTGCGTGCCGGCATTCCGGCCGGCCAGCTGCGCATGTATGTACAAGCCCAGGCCAACCATGAGGGCGTGTGCGTGGGCGGCGAGGTGCTGGTGCGCTGGCAGCATCCGCAATGGGGTCTGGTCGGCCCGGCGGACTTCATTGCGGTGGCCGAGGAGTCGCAGCTGATCGTGCAGCTGGGCGACTGGGTGCTGCGCCAGGCCTGTGCCTTGCTGGCTCAAGCCGAGTTCGCGGCCCATGGGCTGCGTCTGTCGGTCAATGTCAGCGCCATACAGTTTGCGCATGCGGACTTTGTGTCCACGCTCAAAAGCATTCTGGCCGATAGCGGTGCCAGCCCCGAGCGGCTGACACTGGAGATTACCGAAGGCGTGCTGATGCGCGATGTGGATGTGGCGCGGGCCCGCTTGCATGAGCTGCGCGCGCTGGGCCTGGAGATTGCGCTGGACGACTTTGGCACCGGCTACTCGTCCATTGCCAGCTTGAAGCATCTGCCGATACAGGAGCTCAAGATAGACCAGAGCTTTATTCGCGGCAGCCATGTCAGCGAGATTGATGCCGCGCTGGTGGAGGCCATTGTCCGCATGGCCGCACGTCTGCAGTTGCGCGTGGTGGCCGAGGGGGTGGAGCTGGCCGCCCAGGCCCGGCTGCTCAAGGCCTGGAACCCGGCGATTGTGCTTCAAGGCCTGTATTACGGCAAAGCGCAGCCGGTGGAGGACTGGCTGCCCATGGTGCTGGGCCACAGGCCGCCGTCGCCGGATCAAGGGCCTCAGGCCACCATCGAGGGCTTGCGGCTCTGAACGCCAACGAAAAAGGCCAGCAAGTTCAAGTCTTGCTGGCCTTTGTAAAGGGCGGTCTCGCCTTAGGCTGCTGGTTGCTCAAACCAGCGGCGCGCCATCAGGTCCCAGAACTTGGAACCCCGGGCGAGATTGTCGTCATTGAAGTCATAAGCCGGGTTGTGCAGGCTCACTCCGGGCTGGTCGCCCTTGGCATTGCCGATCCAGCCATAGGCGCCGGGCACAGCTTCGAGCATGAAACCGAAGTCTTCGGAGGTCATGGCGGGCAGCACGTCGTCAAAGGCATTCTCATCGCCCACCACTTCCCGCATCACGGCGGCCATGAACTTGGCTTCCTTGGCGTGGTTGGTTGTGTTGGGATAGGCGCCGGGGCGCAGCGTGAACTCGGCCGTGCACTGGTGGGCGGCGGCCACATGGCTGCTGATGCGCTTGAGGCCTTCGACGAACATCTCGCGCGTTTCCTTTTTCAAGGTGCGCACGGTGCCGGCGATGATGGCGTCATCGGGAATGATGTTTTCCACGGTGCCGCTGGTGATCTTGCCCACGGTGAGCACGGCGGAATCCAGCGGATCGGTGCTGCGCGAGACCAGGGTCTGCAGCTGCGTCACGATGGCGCAGGCCACAGGAATCGGATCCAGCGTGGTGTGGGGCATGGCAGCGTGGCCGCCCTTGCCGTGGACCTTGATCTGGAAACGCAGGGTGGAGGCCATGATGGGCCCCACACGCACGGCCATCTGGCCGGCGGGCAGCGAAGGCCAGTTGTGCAGTGCAAACACGGCTTCGCAGGGGAATTTTTCAAACAGGCCGTCGTCCATCATGGCCTTGGCGCCGGCACCGCCTTCTTCAGCGGGCTGGAAGATCAGGTGAACCGTGCCGTCAAAGTCAGGGTGCTGGGCCAGGGTGGTGGCAGCGCCCAGCAGCATGGTGGTGTGGCCGTCGTGGCCGCAGGCATGCATGCGGCCCTTGTTCTGGCTGATATGGCCGAAGGTGTTGATTTCCGTGACGGGCAGGGCATCCATGTCGGCACGGATGCCTATGCTGCGGCCGGGGTTGTCCTTGCTACGGCCCTTGCCGTAGATGCTGGCGACGATGCCGGTCTGGCCCAGGCCGCGGTGCGCGGTCAGGCCCAGCGCCGAGAGGTAGGCTGCAATCTTGTCGCCTGTACGGTGCTCTTCGTACTTGAGCTCGGGGTTGGCGTGCAGGTCGCGGCGGAAATTGAGCAGCGTACCGAGATGAGGTGTGATATCGGGAGTAGATCGCATACAGGGGCCGCGGAGCACCCGTGGGAATCCCACTTTTTCGGCAGGCGGACCTGCCGGTGGCCGCAGCATTTCAATGGCAAGACCCCCATCATAGGCGCATGCGCAGCCCAGGGCCTTAGGTAGATACCGAAGGCCCGGCGATTGCCCGCCTGTGCTAGCCCAAGCCGTGAGCTGACAATCACTTATGCCGCTCAGGGGCAATGCCGCAGTCTCTCTCCGGGGTGGGGCCGGGCTTCACACGGCTGCAGATGCAAACAGCGACAATATCGACCATATGACCCCACAGAATTCCAAACTGCCGCTGTTTCAGCAATTGCTGGTTCGCCCCGATCGCAACGACCCCAAGCCCCTGATCCTCTACCACGGCCGCCGCTGCCCCGACGGTTTTGGCGCGGCCCTGGCCGCTTGGCTGTTCTATGAAGGCCAGGCCGAGTTTCGCGGTCTCGACCATGGCGAAATCCTGAATGCAGACGATCTGGGTGACTTGACGGGTCGTGCCGTGTACGTGCTGGACTTTGCTTTTGAGCCCGTGCTGCTGGCCGAAATCGAGTCGCGCGTCTCCAAGCTGGTGGTGCTGGATCACCACAAGAGCGCAGCCGAGAAGCTGACGGGTTACCAGTGCCGCTGCGGTGTGGTGCATTTCGACATGAACAAGTCCGGCGCGCGTCTGGGCTGGGAGTTCTTCCAGTCCGACAAGCCCGTGCCCGGCCTGATTCGCTATATCGAAGACCGCGATATCTGGAAGTGGGAATTCAAGGAAAGCGCGCCTTTTCTGGCGGCGCTGGACATGGAGCCCGTGCGCAGCTTTGAGCGCTGGGCCGAAATTGCCGCTTTCACGCCCGAGCAGGAGGCCGTCTACATGGCCCGTGGCGGTGCCATGGACGAGAAATTCCAGAAGCTGTGCGCCGACATCGCCGACGGCGCCCAGGTGCTGGTCTTCAACGGCATGCAAGGCCTGATGGTCAACTGCCCCGGCATGTTCCACAGCCAGGTCGGCGACTTGTTGGCGCGCCAGAGCGGCAGCTTTGCCCTGATGTGGCATGCCAATCACAAGGGCACCAAGGTCGGTTTGCGCTCGCGCTCGGAGTTCAATTGCATTCCGCTGGCCGAAAGCTTTGGTGGCGGCGGTCATGCCCAGGCCTGCGGTTTCAAGATGCCTAACGAGCGTCTGGTCGAGTTGTTGCAGGGCGAGCTCAAGGCCGACCCCGAAGCCACTTACGAGTTTGTGGCGGCGCCCAGCCTGCAGTTTGATGAAGAGGGCAAGTGGGTGCGTGACACGCCCAAGGCGGCGCTTTAATTCATAAAACCATAGCTGTCAGCGCTTGATGGATAAGCGCTGGCAGCTATTTTTTATGGAAGGAACTGCCAGCCGGGCAAGGCCAGCAGCTTTTGCCAGTCCAGTGCTTCCTGTACATGCGAAAGCGTTGACCAGTCGGCTTCAAAGCGCATGGGCACTCCGGTGAGGGGGTGTGGAATTTCCAACGCCTTGGCGTGCAGCCATAGCCGCTGCAGGCCCAGGCGCTCGGCCCACCAGCGGTTCAGCGGTCCTTTGCCATGGGTGGCATCGCCAATGATGGGATGGGCCACATGCTTCAAATGCCGGCGGATCTGGTGGCGGCGGCCCGTGGTGGGCAGGGCCTGCACCAGGCTGATACGGGTCTCGGGGTGACGGCCGTCATAGCTCTCGGGCCATGACAGGCGTGCCAGGCAGCGCAGCTGGGTGTGGGCCTCCTGCACCGGGGCGTCCTCGGGGGCGTCATCGGGCTTGAGCGCATGGTCCACCTCCAGAACCTCGGGCAGCCAGCCGCGCACCAGGGCCAGATACTCCTTGCGCGTGGCGTGGGCGGCAAAGCTTGCGGCCAGGGCTTGTGTGGCCTGTTTGTGCAAGCCCATGACGAGAACGCCGCAAGTGCCCTTGTCCAGACGGTGCACGGGATAGACATGCCGGCCCAGCTGATCGCGCAGGGTTTGCATCACAAACCGGGTTTCATGCGCATCCAGCCCCGTGCGGTGCACCAGCCAGCCCGCCGGTTTGTAGACCACCACCATGTGCTCGTCCTGCCAGAGTATGTGCAAAGGCGCTGGCGTTTCGGGGCAGGGGGCGGCTTCAGTCATGGGCGGGCAGGGCGAGGCAAAGAGCAGGCAAGGGTGCCGCACTGTACAGGTAAAGCCTAAGGGGCGCCGGGCCTGACTGTCTTGACTTGTAGGCGAAGCTGGCGGCCATGGCGTGGCCGACAATGGCCGGCGCCGGCCACGTGTGTTGAAAGCTCATGATTCGATAGCGTATTGTGCTTTTCGGATAAGGGCTGCAAGAGTTTTTGATTCGTGTTTGTTTGGATTGCGTGTTTGTGATGTTCAAAGGTGTTGTGGTCTCGGTTCTGGCATCCCTGCTGTTTGGTGCCATTTACTATCTGTCGCCGTTTCTGGCACCGCTGGACGGCGAACAGATTTTCGGCTGGCGGGTGCTGATGACGCTGCCCTTCACCACGCTGCTGCTGCTCTGGCGCAAGGAGCTGACGGCGGCGCTGGCGCTGCTGGCCCGGGCCCGGCGCGAACCGGTGTTTGCCGCTCAGCTGGTACTGAGTGCGGCCTTGCTGGGCGTGCAGCTGTGGATTTTCATGTGGGCGCCCATGAACGGGCGGGCGCTGCCGGTATCGCTGGGCTATTTTCTGCTGCCGTTGGTCATGGTGGTGGCCGGTCGCCTGCTGTTTGCCGAGCGGCTCAGCCCCGGGCAGAGCCTGGCCGCCGGCGTGGCGGCTCTGGGTGTGGCCCACGAGTTCTGGCAGGCCGGTGGCATGTCCTGGGAGACCTGGGTGGTGGCCCTGGGCTATACGCTGTATTTCGCGCTGCGCCGCGTTCTGCGCACCGATACGCTGGCCGGCCACTGGATAGACATGGGTCTGCTGCTGCCGGCGGCGCTGGCCTTTAGCTTTCGTGCGCCCAATAGCTGGCCGTTGGTGGCCGATCACCATGCCTTGTGGCTGCTCTTGCCCCTGCTGGGCCTGGTCAGCGCCGTGGCGTTGGCGCTGTACATGCTGGCCAGCCGCTGGCTGCCCATGGGCTTGTTCGGTTTGCTGTCCTATGCGGAGCCGGTGCTGCTGGTGCTGGTGGCCTGGCTGCTGGGCGAGAGCATCGAGCCCGCGCAGCTGCCGACCTACGCCCTGATTTTTGCCGCCGTAGGTCTGCTGATGCTGGACGGTGCCTGGCATTGGTGGCGTGGGCGTTCACACAGTGCTTACTGAGGCTTGTTCATTGAAAGCCCCAAAATAGTGCATAACATCGCAACGATTGGCAACCGAGTTTTTTGATACTGGAAAGGTAGTGCACTGCATGGCATCGACAACATCCCCCATCCGCATCGGCGTCATCGGATATGGCAATCTGGGCCGCGGCGTGGAAGCGGCCATTGCCCTCAATCCCGATATGCAGCTGGCGGGAATTTACACCCGCCGTCCTCCGGCGCAGCTCAAGCCCGGCAACGCAGACACACCGGTGTACGCCATGGACAGCCTGCTCTCGCACAAGGGTCAGCTCGATGTGCTGATTCTCTGCGGTGGCTCCAAGGACGATCTGCCAAGCCAGACGCCCGAGCTGGCGGCCCACTTCAATCTGATCGACAGCTTTGACACCCATGCCCGCATTCCCGAGCACTTTGCCAAGGTCGATCAAGCAGCCCAGGGCGGTCAGACCACGGCGTTGATCTCGGCCGGCTGGGACCCCGGCATGTTCTCCATCAACCGTCTGATGGGCGAAGCCCTGCTGCCCGATGGCGCCACCTATACCTTCTGGGGCAAGGGCCTGAGCCAGGGGCATTCCGATGCGATTCGCCGTGTGCCCGGCGTGGCCGGCGGCGTGCAATACACCATTCCCGTGGAGGCCGCTGTGGAAAAAGTGCGTTCCGGCGTGCGCCCCGAGTTGAGCACTCGCGAAAAACACCGACGCCAGTGCTTTGTCGTGCTGCAGGACGGCGCCGATGCCGACGCCGTGCGCCAGACCATTGTGGAAATGCCCCATTACTTTGACGAGTACGATACGGCCGTGCACTTCATCAGCGCCGAGGAGCTGGCGCGCGACCATGGCGCCATGCCCCATGGCGGCTTTGTGATCCGCAGCGGCAATACCTCGGCCCAAAGCAAGCAGGTCATCGAATACCGCCTGCAGCTGGACAGCAATCCGGAGTTCACCTCCAGCGTGCTGGTGGCCTATGCACGTGCCGTGCATCGCATGGCGCAAGCGGGTCAATACGGCTGCAAGACGGTGCTGGACGTGGCTCCCAGCCTGCTCTCGCCCAAGAGCGCTGCCCAACTGCGGGCCGAACTGCTGTAATTGAGCCGCACCGCCCAATGAAAAGCCTCGCCGCATGGCGAGGCTTTTTCATATCAAAACCGGCGGTAGTGCTTATCCATCAAGCGCAAGCAGCTATCTAATTATTTAGCGTCTGCGCTGCTCAGGTGCGCGGCGTCCTCGAGTCTGTCCACATCACGCAAGGGCTTGAATAAGGCCATCCAGGCGGCCACCACGCCCAGGGTGCACAGGCTGCCCAGCACGGCTGCAGGAATGGCGCCCAGCGCCGAGGCACTGGTGCCGGCGCGAAATTCGCCCAGCTCGTTGGAGGAGCCTATGAACAGCATGTTCACCGCATTGACGCGGCCGCACATGGTGTCCGGCGTCGAGAACTGCACCAGGGCGCCACGGATGTAGACGCTCACCATATCTGCAGCGCCGGCCAGCGCCAGCGCCAGCATGGACAGCCAGAACCAGTGCGAGAGTGCAAACACCAGATTGGCCAGGCCAAACACCGCCACGGCGCCAAACATCACCTTGCCCACATGGCGGTTGATGGGCCGGGCCGACAGCCACAAGCCCATGCAGACTTCGCCCATGGCCATGGACGAGCGCAGCAGGCCCAGGCCCTGGGGCCCTACCTTGAGTACCTCGTGGGCGTACACCGGCAGCAGGGCAATCACGCCGCCCAGCAGCACGGCAAACAGATCC
Organism: Comamonas aquatilis; assembly: GCF_965139575.1. Lineage (NCBI taxonomy): Bacteria > Pseudomonadati > Pseudomonadota > Betaproteobacteria > Burkholderiales > Comamonadaceae > Comamonas > Comamonas aquatilis. The sequence goes on from NZ_CBCSIW010000004.1 coordinate 21,744, forward strand.
AGCGAGATCGTGCCCAGAATGATGGGCCGGGTGCGCATGAAGTTCACGCCTTCGGCAAAGCGCTGCCACATGGAGCCCGAAGTTGCCGCTCTGGCGTCGGCATAGCGCACGGGAACGCGGCTCAGCAGGGCGCTACCCAGCAGCAGGCTGATGCCGCAGACCGCATAGGTGAGCACGCCGCCGCCCAACGCATACAAGGCACCACCCAGCACCGGTGCGGCAATGGCCGAGATGCGCATCAGCATGCTGTTGGTAGCCAGAGCCTTGGCCAGTTGCGCGCGTGCCACGATCTGCGGCAGCAGGCTTTGCAGAGCCGGACCGCTGAAGGCGCGGCTGCAGCCAAACAGCACCAGTACGGCATAAATCCAGTGCACGTTGTGGACGCCGCTGCGCGACAGCAGCCACAGCAGCAGAGAGCACACGGCGGCCAACAGCCAGCTCATGCTGAGCAGGCGTTTTCGGCTCATGCGGTCACTGAGATCGCCGGCAGGGATCAGCAGGCCCATCATGGGCAGAAACTGCGCCAGGCCCACATAGGCCAGCGACAGCGGCTCGCGCGTGATGTCATACACCTGCCAGGCCACCACCACGGCCTGCATCTGCTGGGCAAACATGGCCAGCATGCGCGACAGCACAAAGGAGACAAAAGCGCGATCGCGCAAAGGAGGCGGTGGCGAGGCGGGGGCGTTCGTGTCGGAGCGCAGCGAAGGTGCAGAAGTAGACAAGTTCAGGTCCGAAACCGCAGCCCCGGCGCCATTGCGCAAGGAAAGGGGCGAGCCAGGCACGCGCGCAGCCGGCTCGCGGCAGCGCATGGTTTGCGGTCTTGGCCAGGGCAGCGGTGTAGTGATTTTTCTGGCTGGGCGAGAAAGCGGCCCTGGCGTTTACCTTGGCTCAATTTCTGCGCCGCAGCTTGCGGCAGGCTGGGCTCGAGTATCGGCCATCGGCGCAAGTTTTGCAGGCGGCGGTCGCTACCGTCCGTGCCGCCTGCTCCCGGGTAGGAAACAGGCCTCCAATTGCAAACAAATGCGGGCCGACGATTCCATGCGGCGCCTTCCCACACACAAGATTTTGGCCGCGCGCGACCATCACTGCACGACATAGCAAAAGCCAAGTCCAGCGCGTTGCGGGCTTTCATCCAAGGAGTTCCATCATGTCCATGCTCTCCATGCAATATGCAGGCACCTTGCTCGGGCGCGATGCAGTCATTGAGTTTCCGGACAGCCGTGCCGAAGTGCGCTATTCACGCGAAGGGAAAATGATCTGGCGTGTGGTGGACTCCATGGGTCATGTGGCCGAAGGCTGCGAAACACTCAGCTATCTGCAGCTCAGCGACAACCTGCATTTTCTCAACTGGATTGAAAAGACCGGCTTCACGGTCAGTCAGGTCATTGATTCGACCAGCGGCACGGTACAGGCCTTCTGGTCCTATGCCGACGCCCAGTGCGATTCCGGTCACCGCTCCTCCATGTTTGTGGAAGGGCGCTTTCGCCTTTGCTGAAGGCCGGCGCCGAATTTGGCGGCCATAGCGTTTGTTGGTGAGGGTGCTTGGCCAGGCACCTTGGGTTGAGGTCAGAGTCTCCTTTTCTCCCCCCGGTACTGTGATAGGTACCGGTTTTTTTATGTCTGCAATAGATTGGGGGAGTGCGCGGTCCGGCGCGTGAAACATGCCGGCCATGTGGCTGGCAAGGCCTGGGAGCTTGCTGTGCTGCCTGTTTTTTAATCAGTGCTTGGGAATCCAAGGCCGGTGCGGCTTGGATCGGTTTGTCCCAAGGCTTGTCCACAGGCGCGCCCACAGCGAATGGGTATAACCTTGCGCTGCCGCCCTCTGTCATATGTCTGTCTTGAAAATGCGCTAAGTAATTGTTGTTAAAAGGAAAGTGATTTATTTGAGTGCGATATTTTTTACAAACTGCAACATGACTGAGCTGCGTGAAACATTGGCGAGCTGACGCAAAAAAGCCAGCGCTGTGGCTGGCTTTGCATTCCGGGCACCAGAAGCCGCGTGAACGGCTTGTGGCTGCGGGAAGGTCTTCAGTTGCGCTTTTCAATGGCCGAGCTGACCACCATGTCCAGTACATAGACATAGCTCGATGCATCGGCAGGCACGTTCTGGCGCTTGAATCGGTTGATGCGCAGCACATTGCTCACACCGGGCTCGTGCTTGTAGCCTTCGATTTCGCTGTAGAAGTTCTCCCAGGGACCGGTATGGGTCTTGACGCCGTTGTCGCCGTAGCGGATCTCACGCACCTTCAGGCACTGGAAATCCTTGATCAGCGGATGGTTGCAGGATGTGCGCTGCGAGGCGACTTCCAGAAAAATGCGCTCTGGCGCACTGCCATGCTGGGTCTGGGCCGTGGGCTTGCCGTCCAGCTGCCACTTGGTGCCGTCGATGAACTGCAGCGTCAGGCGCGGTGCCTCCTGACCCTGGCCCAGTTGTACGGCCCATTGCTTGGCGGTGGGCAGAATGCGACCGACTTTTTGCTCCAGCATCATCAGCTGGTTGTCGTTGCATGCCATCAGCGTGCTCATGGTGCGGGTCACGTTGATGCGTTGGCCTTCGATGCTGTAGCCCGCAGACATGACGTTGCACAGATTTTTGACCACCACGCGCTGGTCGACAAAGTCCAGCTGTAGCAGGCCTTTGCCCGAGCTAGAGGTGATGAACCAGCTTTGATCTTCTGTACCGGCAGGGGTGTAGGCCTGCTTGAGTTGCCAGTGATAGGCCGTCAGCGATTGCGCATCGCCAGCGGGGCCGCTAGGGCCTGTGGGGCGAGCTCCGCCGCCACCGGTGGTGCCGCAGGCGGCCAGCGTCAGGGAGGCAATCAGGGGAAGGCACCAGGTCCAGCGAAATTTCATAAACAGTCCTTAAAAGTGGGATGAACCGGGAAGGCAAGCGCCTGGGTTGATGCAACTAGAGTCGCTGTAGCGGCTGCAGTTCCCTAAAAATAAAGCAGCGCGCGCAGATCTGCAAGAACGGCCTGCTCCATGGGCCCAGCCGCTTGCAGCTCCATCTGCAGCACCATAACCGATGTCAACCCCGGGCTCTGCCCTATAGGGTGGCCAGAATGTAAGAGACTGCAGCCTTTTTTCAAGCGGGCTGCTGGCGGGAGACAATTGCCTGCCGCCGTCAGAAAACGCGGGGTCAAGGGAATTTTTGAGCTGCTACGCTATCTATAGCCTGAGGTGTTGGATTGGCATGGCATGCAGCTTGTTTGTAGCGAGGAGAGTTTTCGTGGTTTCTGGTGCAAAGTGGACCGTGTCGGCGGCAATGGGGCGCTGGCTGTGGCCGGTGGTATGCGTGGCTGCGCTGTCGGCCTGCTCGACCACGGCCAATCGGCAGATACCGGTGCAGGAGAACTTTGATTCCACTTCCACGTTCTCGCGCAGCTTTGATGCCACGCCCACCCAGACCTGCGAGGCGGCGCGGCGTGCCCTGCTCAGTCAGGGCTATATTGCCAATGCGCGCACGCAGGAGTTGATCGAGGGGCGCAAGAGCTTTCAACCGGAGTCGGATCTGAATCTGGAGATCAATATCCGTGTGGTATGCGTGCCCCAGACTACGGATGGTCAGATCAGCATCGGCTTTGTGACGGCGCTGCAGGACCGCTATACCTTGAAAAAGAGCGCCAGCTCGGCCAGCGTGGGCGTGGGCGCGCTAGGTTCGCTGTCACTGCCGTTTTCATCGAGTAGCGATTCGTTGGTGAAAGTGGGCAGCGAAACCATTGCCAGACGTGGCTTCTACGACAGCTTCTTTGATCTGCTGGAGACTTATCTGCAGCAGGACCGCGATACGCCCTGATTTCAGATTTAAATGCGCTTTAGCCTAGGTGGATAAAGCGCTGATTGCTATCAGTTTTGATTTCCGCCAAAAGGCAGCAGGCTTGCTGCCTTTTTTGCGTCTGCCTTGTTTCTGTCTTGCTGCGGGCGCGGCTTAGATAAAGAGCGCCGGGTCCACCATGGCGCGGTTGAGCATCACGCTCCAGTGCAGATGCGGGCCGGTCACGCGGCCAGTTGCACCCACCTTGCAAAAAGCGTCGCCGCTCTGGAGTTCATCGCCTAGCTTGCAGTTCACCTGACTCAGGTGGCAGTACATGGTCAGCAGGCCGCCGCCATGATCGAGCCAGACGGTGCCGCCGTTGAAGAAATAGTCGCCCACGTCGATCACCCGGCCCGCCAGCGGCGCCTTGACTGGGGTGCCGGTGGGCGCGGCGATATCCATGCCGCTATGGGGATTGCGGGACTGGCCGTTGAACACGCGGCGCAGGCCAAAAGAGCTGGAGCGCCGGCCGGGCACCGGCACCTGCATGTGCAGCTCCTGGGCCTTGGGCAGAGGCTGGACCAGGCTGGCCATCACCTGCTTGAGGTGGGCCGACTCGCGTTCATAGCGGGCATTGTCTTCGGGCGAGAGATCGACCGTCTTGGGCGATACCTTGAGCCGTTGCTCCACATACTGTTTGTCCCGCACGGTGTAGCGCTTGTCGCGCATCTGCCCGTCCATATTCACCTGCACGCTGTACTCGCCGGGGGCTGTGGACAAAGGGATGCCGATCAGAGCCGTCCACTCGATCATGTCGCCCAGCACCAGGCCAGGCGCATCGTTGATGCTGAACTGCGGGCGTGTGGCGGCCGGCCCCAGCGACAGACGGGCCACGCCGCCGGGTACGCGGCTGTCTTGCGGCCAGAGCCGGTTTTCCGCCGCAGACTTGGCGGCCCAGGCCGCCGGGGCGCCGGCCAGCAGGGCGGATTGCGAAATCCACTGCACAAAGCGGCGGCGTTGCAGGGCAGAAAAAGAGGTCATACGGTGGTGCGCGCAAGTGGGAGCCGGTTCGTCCGTGCCGGGCGAACCCATGGAATAACCATAGCATGCTGCGTAGGTGCTCAGCGCGCTTGCAGCCTATTGGCTTTAAAGAAGCGCGCTCTTTGCGGCCTCTGCGAGCTGGCTTTCAGCGCTCTCCTGGTACTTACCCGCAATCAGCGGTTTGTCCCCGGTTTGTCTGTAGACCTATGGACAGACAGTATCGGGAGCGCTGCAGACACTGGGTGGGTTGCGATTTGCAAGCCCTGCCACGAGTGCACTGCCGCATACCGCCGCAGTGTGCCCATCAAAAGACTCAAGGAGACCTCATATGTCCAAACCGTTTGCATCCTCGGCAGACCTCGGTGTCAAGACCGAAACCCTGGAAATTCTGGCCGATGGCGTTTATGCCCTGACGGCCGAAGGCGATCCCAATGTGGGCGCTTTTGAGGGCGAGGATTTCATCGTCGCCATCGAGGCGCGGGCCACGCCGGCGGCCGCCCGCGACTGGCTGAAAAAACTGCGCGAGCACACGCAAAAGCCCGTCAAATACCTGATCCTGACCCACTACCACGCCGTGCGCGTGCTGGGTGCTTCGGCGTTCGATGCCCAGCACATTGTTGCCAGCGAAGCCACACGCAAGCTCATTGAAGAGCGCGGTCTGCAGGATTGGGACAGCGAGTACGGCCGCATGCCGCGTCTGTTCAAGGAGCCTGAGGGCATTCCCGGCCTGACCTGGCCTACGCAGACGTTTGAAGACCATTTCGAGATCGAGCTGGGCGGCAATCGCGGCAAGCTCGAGCTGCAGTTCAACGGCCGCGGCCATACGGCGGGCGACATCGTCGTCTGGCATGAAAAGACCAAGACCCTATTTGCCGGCGATCTGGTGGAGGCTGAAGCCGCGCTCTACACCGGCGATGCGTTTCACATGGAATGGGCCAGCACTACGCTGGACAGGCTCAAGACCTACCGGGCCGAGTTTCTGGTGGGCGGGCGCGGTGCCGTGGCCAAGGGCGTGGCGGCCACGGATGCAGCCATCGAGCAGACTCGCGAGTTTCTCAAAGGCATGATCGACAACGTGGGCGCCGTGCACCGGCGCGGCGGCACGCTCAAGGAAGCGTTTGAAGCCACCCACCAGGCCCTGGGTCCCAAGTTTGGCCGCTGGCCGATTTTTGAGCACTGCCTGCCTTTTGACGTGCAGCGCCTGTGGGACGAACTGGACGGCATAGACTGGCCGCGCATCTGGACCGAGGAGCGTGATCGCGAAGTCTGGGCCCAGCTGCAAGGTTGATCGCCATGGTCCATAGCGCAAATACCCAGGCGGGCCAGGCGCCTCAGCCCACCACCCATCACCGCAGTGTGCCGGTCTGGCGTCACATCGGGGCCACGGCCGCACCCGCACAGGCGGGGCTAGAGCATGTGCCCGTGGTGGTGGCCGGGGCTGGCCCGGTGGGCCTGGCGATGGCCCTGGATCTGGGGCGACGCGGCCACCCGGTGCTGGTCATCAGCAAGCTGGACTTTATTGCCGGCGGCTCCAAGGCGATCTGCTTTTCCAAGCGTTCCCTGGACATCTTCGAGCGCCTGGGCGTAGGCCGGCAATTGCTGGACAAGGGCGTGACCTGGAATGTGGGCAAGGTCTTCTGGGGCGACAGGCCAGAGCCTGTCTACCAGTTCGACATGCTGCCCGTGAAGGATCAGCAGTACCCGGGCTTTATCAATCTGCAGCAGTACTACGTGGAAGAGGCGCTGCTGCAGGCCTTGCAGCAACTGCCCAATGTGGAGCTACGTCTGGGCCAGCAGATAACGGCCGTGCAGCCGCATGCCGACCATGTGGAACTGCAGGTGCAGGCTGCCGAGCAGGATTACCGCTTGCGTGCCGACTGGCTGATTGCCTGCGACGGCAGCAAATCCGCCGTGCGTAACCAGCTGGGTCTGGATTTTGACGGCAGAGTGTTCGAGGAAAATTTCCTGATTGCCGATATCCGCATGCAGCAGGAGCGGCCTGCCGAGCGCTGGTTCTGGTTTGATCCGCCCTTCAATCCCGGCCAGTCGGCGTTGATGCACCGCCAGCCCGATGGCGTGTGGCGGCTGGATTTTCAGCTGGGCTGGAATATCGACCGCCAGGCCTGCGTGCAGCCCGAGAACGTGGAGCGCTATGTGCGCGCCATGCTGGGGCCCGATGTGCAGTTCAAAGAGGAGTGGTACAGCATCTACACCTTCCAGTGCCGCCGCATGCAGCGCTTTGTCCACGGCCGCGTGCTGTTTGCAGGCGACAGCGCCCATCTGGTCTCGCCCTTTGGTGCGCGCGGCTGCAACGGCGGCCTGGCCGATATCGACAATCTGGGTTGGAAGCTGGATCTGCTGCTGCGCGGCAAGGCCGGCCAGAGTTTGCTGGAGAGCTATAACGAGGAAGCCATTGTCACGGCCGACGAGAACATTCTCAACTCCACCCGCTCCACCGACTTTCTGACCCCCAAGTGCACGGCCAGCAAGGCTTTTCGCGATGCGGTGCTGGAGCTGGCGGCCACGGAGGCCTTTGCCCGTCCCTTCGTCAATTCCGGCCGCCTGTCCACGGCCATTCACTATCCACAAAGCCGGCTGAATACACCCGACGATTGCAAATGGAGTAGCGGCATCGTCCCCGGATCACCTGCGCTGGATGCTCCTCTTTCAGGAGCTGATGGCCGCTGGCTGCTGCCCAGGCTGGGCGGCCGCTTTGTACTGCTGGCCCGGCAATGGACGCAGAGCCTGCCTGAGGGCGTGGAGTTGCTCGATATCGCCAGCCTGCCCGGCGACCAGGGTTTGCTGTGCAGCCGCTATGCGCTGGCGCCGGGCTGCGGCTATCTGATACGCCCGGATCAATATGTGGCCGCCCGCTGGCAAAACCCGGTGCCGGCCGCCACCGTGCAGGCCAGCCTGCAGCGCGCACAAGGAGAAAGCCAATGAGCGAGCTGATTCGCCAAGCCCATCTGGACCATGTGGACGATGTCTACCAGCAACTGCTGCAAATGCACGAGGGGCTGGACGAAGCCCAAAGCCTCAAGGTCTGCGCCAAGCTGATCCTGACCCTGGCCAACCATATTGGCGACAGCGCCGTGGTCATGGAGGCCATAGAGCTGGCCCGGCGCACACCATCCCTGTCAGCAGCTGGGCCGGGCTGAGAGGGGAATCGGTTTGCGCTATTCTGGTGCCCGCATTTCCCGGCTGCAGATCGAGACTCTGCAGCTTTGCCCATGAAAGCGAGGCAGCGCATGAGCCGCAACCCATTTCCCCAGCCTTTGTTCAGCCCCCGCCAGGGCCAGGCACTGATAGAGGCCGCATCCACGCCGCAGTTTGCGGCTACCTTGCTGGGCACGGCGCGCCAGTTTGATTGCATTGACGAAGTATTCGCCTATCAAGTGGATCTGGAGCAGGGCGATGTGCGCATGCTGCTGGCCTCGGGCGAGCGCAAAGGCATTGCCGAGCGCACGGCGGCCTATGCCCGCCGCTTTCATGCCAAGGACCCGCTGCTGGCCAGCCCACTGCGGGATCAGGCCAGCGGCTTCAGCCGCCGGGTGCGTGCCGCTGACATTCCCCGAGGCGAGTATCGTGAGCTGTGTTTTGACCAGCCGGGTTTTCTGGACAAGATCAGCTTTGGCTGGCACGAGCCCGGCAAACTCATGGTGCTGAGCTTTTACCGCGGACTGCAGGCCGCGCCCGAGGCCGCGCCACCGCTATGGTCGCTGGGCCAGGTGGCCATGGCCGCGCTGAGCTTTCATGCACGCAGCCCTGCGGTGGACGAGGTGCTGCCCAATGACGCGCAGCAAGTGCTGTTGCTGCGTCTGCAGCGCTCCTACCCGCAGCTGACCGGGCGTGAGCGCCAGATCGTGGCCATGAGCCTGCTGGGCGACAGTGCGGCCGAAATTGCCCAGGCCCTGTCCATTCAGCCCGCCACGGTGTTGACCTATAGACTGCGCGCCTATGCTCGCTACCGCTTCAACCGGGCCAATGATTTTCTGGCGGGTTTGCTGCACTAGTTGCTGCGTTTTATATAGCGTTCAGCGTAATGTTGATATGGGATTTCGGCAGATAAGGGCCTGAATCAGTCTCTGCAGGCCTGGCTGGCTCAATCCCTGGATTCAGAGGCTTGCTGCTCCTGCATGCGGCGGCCCATGTCGGTAAGGCCAGCGGCCAGCAGGCTGTCGGCTACGGCTTTTTGGTCGGCAGCGCTTTTGTTTTGGCTGAGTTTGAATTTACCTTCCAGCCGGCTCACATCCACTTCCAGCCCCACGATGGCGCCCAGCATCTTTTGCAGATAGTCCTGCGGCGCATCGCTCATCTTCCAGGGCTGGTGCTCGCCGCTCTGGCCAAGTCGCAGTTCGTGCCTGCGGGTGAGCAGCCCGACCACGCCGCGCACGAATTTCTCGTCATCGCGTATGCGCAGCGTTCCATGGGCATGCACCACGCGGTAGTTCCAGGTAGGTACCTGTTGATGGGTGGCCTGCTTGCTGGGATACCAGTTGGGGGAGATATAGCCTTCCTCGGCGCGAAACACGATCAGCACCGGCATGCCATCGCCTAGCTGCTGCCACAGTGGATTGGCGCGGGCCACATGGGCCCAAAGCTGTAGCTGGCCGTCCTCGCTCTCGCGCACTTCAAACGGCAGATGATTGGCGTCCAGCCCCTGTGGCCCCTGCACGACCAGACAGCCCAGAGGGTGGCTGCGTATCAGCTCCAGCAGCTGGGCACGATCATCGACAGCGAAATGTGGTGAGTTATACATGGCGCGGATTACTCTTTAATTGATAGCTTAAAGCGCTTTGTTTTATAGGGTTCTGGCGAATTCCCTTGTCTAACGCATCATCAACCAGGTCAGCACCGCCGCCAGCAGCACCACGGTCAAAATGGTGATCATTTCAATCCTCCGGTGGGTGCAAACCAGTTTATCGCGAGCTGCTGCGGTGCTACGGCGCCGACGGGCCGACAAGCGGGGTGCATGAAAAAGGCCTGCGTGGGCAGGCCTTGATAGCGACGTCGGCGGCTCTTAATCGGTGAGCGTGCCAAACAGCATGGCCGTACCCTCGCCATCGAGCGGCTTGCCATTGACCTGGAACATTCCGGCCTCATAGACGATTTGCGTGCTCATCAGACCGCTCTTGTCTTCAAAGATGCCGCTTTTCTGCAGCATTTGAATATCGGCCGCCGCCTGAATTTTGGCGGTGCGCTCGAAATCTTCCATCGAATAGTCGTTGTCTTCCTCATCAAGCGCTTCGATCAGCTGGTTGCGTTTGCGCGCGGTGATCATGCTCTCCATCACCGGTTTGGGTAGGCTGGTCTTGAGCGTGAGCTTCAGATCCGTGGGCAGTTTGTTCAAATTCTCGCCATCGCCCAGATACTGCAACGTTGCCGCGAATTCGCTGACGCCTTCAGGTGTGCGCATGGCCAGGCGCTTGATTTCGATCTCAGGCTTGCGGGCCAGGGCCTGCGAGATGGTCTTGAGCATGGCCTGGCGCAGGTCGATGCCGCCGGGGTTGGGAGATTCGGCGTCATCGCTGCCGTCATCTTCGCTGTCGGTCTGCTCCTGATCCGGGCTCTTTTTCTGGCTTAGCTCCATGACGTGGTTGAGCCAGGCGGCATCGATGTTGCGAAGGCTCAGATCCCAGACCAGATCATCGGCGGTTTTGCCTTGCATCTGAGCGCTCTTGATGCCGCCCTTGAGCGTCATCTCCAGCGTGTCGGTCTTGAGCACCGTGTCCGAATCCAGGCTCAGCCCCTGAATGGATGAGGGCAGCGAGTCTGGCTCGGCATGGGTGGTGGTGACCTTGTCTATGGCCATGTTCATGGGGCCGATCCAGAACTGCTGGCCCTTGGGCTGCAGCACGTCAAAGCGCATGCAGGCCTTCTCCAGGCTCATGCTGCCTTCCTCATCCTTGAATTGCAGCGCCGGAATGCTGGCCGTGCCCTTGATGGCCTTCATGTCGGAGGGCATGTCCCATTGGATGGTCATGCCGCCCCAGTCCATGTCCGAGTCATTGACCCTGGCCTTGACGGGCGGGGAGGTCATCAGATTGGAGGTGCTGTGACCCCAGCCCACCTTGGTGAGCAATTGCACCGGGGCGCGGCCGTTGAGTGCGGCTTTGAGGCCGGGGTCGGCGTCGTCCGGCAGATGGAACAAGGTATTGATCTGGGCGGCATGGCCCATGGGCAGCGGGCCGTGGCTGATCTTGTGCTCGGCGGTGAACTGCACCGGGTCGCCATCCTGGTCCAGCGTCCATACGGTCTTGGCGGCCGAGGAGAAGGCTCCGCGCTCATAGCTGGTGATCTGAATCTTCAGATCGTCGCGGCTCCACTGCGCTGCGGCATTCGTGAAATCCTGCTGTAACTTGCCACCCATGTAATAGCTGGTGCCCAAAACTCCTGTAACCAGGACGACGGCGGCGGCAATACCTGCACCGATTTTCTTGTTCATTTTTCCCCTTTTGAGCGTGGATGAAAACAACTGAAACATTCAGCCCGATAACGACTGTATGGATTCGATTGTAGAAACAAATAGCTGAAATTCTCTTGGCCAATGGTTTTTTGACATTGCGATTGAAAAGTATTGTTTATTTCAACTCCTGGCACTTTACAGAGATACCAAGTTTCAATAGGTGCGACTTTGCAACGGCTATTGCTTGGACTGTGAAGCGCGGCTGGATGCGGAGTTTCAGGGGTAGGCGAGCAGAAAAGAAAATAAAAAAGGCTGCCAATGAATTCATTGGCAGCCTTTTTAAGGTTGGGGTCTGGGCTTATTTACCCCAGCTGTCCTTGAGTCCGGTGATTTTGTTGAATACCGGATTTTCAGCGCTGTGCTCTTTGCGGTCGGCCACAAAGTAGCCAAAACGCTCGAACTGGAACTTGTCATCAGGCTGGGCTGCCTTGAGCGAAGGCTCCACATAGGCGGTCACGACCTTGAGGCTGTCCGGGTTCAGCAGCGTCAGGAAATCCTTGCCACCGGCATCGGGTTGCGGGTCGGTGAACAGGCGGTCATACAGGCGCACTTCGGCTTGCAGGCCGTCAGCCACGCCCACCCAGGTGATGGCAGCCTTGACCTTGACGGCATCCGCTCCTGGCGTACCGCTCTTGGTGTCGGGTACCACGGTGGCCAGCACCTTGGTCACATTGCCGTCGGCGTCTTTTTCGCAGCCCGTGCATTCGATCACATAGCCGCCTTTGAGGCGTACCTTGTTGCCTGGGAACAGACGCTTGTAGCCCTTGGGCGGCACTTCGGCGAAGTCTTCCCGCTCGATCCACACTTCGCGGCCCAGAGTGAAGCGGCGCTCGGGCACGGTTTCACCTTCTGCAGCGTGGGGCAGGGCGGGCAGCGCGCATTGCTCCAGATGCTCGGCTGTGCCGAACACTTCGGTCCAGTTGCTCAGCTCCAGCTTCACCGGGTCCAGCACCACCATGGCGCGATGGGCCTGGTTTTCCAGGTCTTCACGCAGGCAGCCGTCCAGTGTGGAGTAGTCGATCCAGCTGTAGTCCTTGGTCACGCCTATGCGTTCGCAGAAATTGCGAATGGAAGCGGGTGTGTAGCCGCGGCGGCGCAGGCCGACCACGGTGGGCATGCGCGGGTCGTCCCAGCCGGTGACGAAGCCGTTGTCCACCAAATGCTTGAGCTTGCGCTTGCTGGTGATCACGTAGGTCAGGTTCAGGCGCGAGAACTCGTACTGGCGCGGCTGGGGCGCGTCGATCAGACCGCCGGCGCGCAAATGGTCGAGCAGCCAGTCGTAGAACGGACGCTGGTCTTCGAACTCCAGCGTGCAGATGCTGTGGGTGATGTGCTCGTACGCATCCTCGATGGGGTGCGCAAAGGTGTACATCGGGTAGATGCACCACTGCTTGCCGGTGTTGTGGTGTTCGACGTGACGCACGCGATAGATGGCCGGGTCGCGCAGATTGATATTGGGCGCGGCCATGTCGATCTTGGCGCGCAGCACGGCGGCGCCGTCGGCCAGCAGGCCGGCCTTCATGTCGGCAAAGCGCTGCAGGTTCTCAGTCACCGAGCGGTCGCGGAAGGGGCTGTTCACGCCGGGACGGGTGAAGTCGCCACGGTTGGCGCGCATGTCTTCGGCGGATTGCTCGTCCACATAGGCCAGGCCTTGTTCGATCAGGTACACGGCACAGCGGTACATGAAGTCGAAGTAGTTGCTGGCAAAGTACAGATTGCTGTTGCCCTGGGCGTCCTTCCAGTCGAAGCCCAGCCACTGAACGGCATCCTTGATGCTGTCCACGTATTCCTGGTCTTCTTTTTCTGGGTTGGTATCGTCAAAGCGCAGATGGCACACGCCGCCAAAATCGCGCGCCAGGCCGAAGTTCAGGCAGATGGACTTGGCGTGGCCCACGTGCAGATAGCCGTTGGGTTCGGGCGGAAAGCGGGTGCGGATCTTGGCTGCATCCACCTGGCCTTGCTGGTGGTGCTGGGCATCGCCTGGCGTGCCACCCCAGCGGCGCTGGGCATAAGTGCCCTTGTCCAGATCGGATTCGATAATCTGGCGCAGGAAATTGGTCGGCTTGACCGCCTCGGGGGCGGCATTGGTAGGTTTGGAGGCGTCTGCAGAGCTCATCACGCCATTCTAGGCGCGCGGCCATGCCCTCGCATTGACCTCTGGACAGTGCTGAAGTGCATTTGGACACAATCTTGTAGGGAACCCTGCCATCCGGATGGGTGTCTCATGCGTTGTATTGTCATGGTCGATGAAGGTCCAGCCTGCCGCTTGTCGTGCTTTTCGGCTGCCAGCGATCTGATATCAACGGATAAATAGAGGAGATTGTGATGTTCAAAGCAACTGCCGGATGGATTGCAAAGTTGGTGGCCGCAGGCACCGTCGCTGTCGCCGGTCTGATGGCTGCGGGCGTTGCCCAGGCCCATGGTGGTGTCAGCTTGTCGGTGGGTATCGGTGTGCCCGGCGTGGTCGTGGGCGCACCTGTGTACATGCCTCCCCCACCGGTTTATATGGCGCCTCCACGCCCCGTGTACTACGCTCCGCCCCCACCCGTGTATTACCAGCCTCGTCCCGTCTACGTGCCTGCGCCCGTCTACGTGGCTCCTGGCTATGGTTACTACCGCGGCGGCCCCCGCTACTGGAATGGACACCGGGGTCACCACCACCACCACGGTCGTTAAGCCGGGCTGCTGCTCGGCTGCGCTCCCTCCATCCAAAGCGGCTGCCTGTGCAGCCGCTTTTTTCATGCTGCATTGCCTGACCGCCGGGTCCGGCTTGCTGCGATAGCAGAGCGGCGCTCGCATAATGCAGGCCGATCAGAAGCAATACAAGCAATACAAGCAATGGAGCAGTCGCCGTGAAAACCATTTTTGTCCTCAATGGCCCCAATCTCAATCTGCTGGGCATGCGTGAGCCCGCCATCTACGGCTCGGCCACGCTGGCGGACGTCAACACGCTATGCAGCGCTGCTTGCGAGCGCCACGGACTGAAGCTGGAGTTTCGCCAAAGCAATCACGAAGGCGAGCTGGTGGACTGGGTACATGAGGCTGGCCGTCTGCACGCTCAGGGCGAGCTGGCCGCTGTGATCATGAATGCCGGCGCCTACACCCACACCAGCGTGGCGCTGCTCGATGCCGTCAAGGGCACGGGCGTGCCGCTGGTGGAGCTGCACATCAGCAATGTCCATGCCCGCGAGAGCTTTCGTCACCACTCCTATCTGGCCGCCGCTGCCCGCGCCGTGATGTGCGGTTTTGGCGTGGCGGGCTACGGCCTGGCCATTGATGCGGTGGCCCAGTGGTAACTGGTATTTCCATGGTGGCTGCCGAAGAGAGTCTGGAAGACCGCTCCCTGACCTGCACGGCGCAGCAGCTGGGCCTGGCGGTTCCCGAGTCCTTGCTCAGACTGCAGGCGCAAAGCCGCCGTGTCACCACGGCCCTGAGCCCACAAGCCGACACCGGTGCCCGCATGGTCTGGCACGGCTGGCAGCCGCCGGCCGGCGTGGCCAGACAGGCGCGGCCTCTGGTCATGCTGCATGGCGGCAGCGGCAGCTGGACGCATTGGGCACGGGTGATCGAGCCCTTGCTTTTGAACGGCTACACGCTGTGGCTTGCCGATCTGCCGGGCTTTGGTGAAGCCGACGCGGTGCCCGGCGGTGTGGATGTGGACACCATGCTGGCCCCCGTCGCCTACGGCATCGAGCAGTTGCTGGGCCAGGCGCAGCCGGCGCCCGTATGCGATCTGCTGGGCTTTTCCTTTGGCGGCATGGCGGCAGGGCTGATGGCGGCGGAATTTCCGCAGCTCTTCGCGCGCCTGGTGCTGGTGGGCGCGCCCGGCATGGGGTTGACCGAGGGCAAGGCCGTGCGGCTCAAGGGCTGGCGCCATCTGCCCGGACTGCAGGCGCAGATGGAAGCGCACCGCTACAACCTGGCGGCACTGATGCTGCATGACTCCAGCCTGATCGACGAAGAGACTCTGGCCCTGCATGCGCTGAACGTGGGGCGCGACCGCTTGCCGCGCCGCCGCCTGTCGCAGACCGATATCCTGGCCCAGGCCCTGGGCAAGCTGAAGATGCCGCTGGCCGCCATCTATGGCGAGCAAGATCCGCTTTATACCGGGCGCCTGCAGGAGCTGCGGGCCGCCATGCAGCGCCAGTACGCTGCCGATCTGCATTGGCAGACGCTGGAGGGCGTGGGCCACTGGGCGCAGCATGAGGCGCCGGCCGCTTTCTGTGCCGCGCTGAAAAAGGCGCTGGCATGAAGGTGTTGTCATGACTGCGCCCTTGCCCGCTCATCTGGAGCTGTTCGAGGCCGATATTGCCTGGACGGCCATACGCTCGCAAGGCCCGGGCGGCCAGAACGTGAACAAGGTGGCCAGTGCCGTGCATCTGCGCTTTGATGTGCCGGCCTCGCGCCTGCCGCAGGATGTGCAGCAGCGGCTGCTGGCGCTGGGCGACTCGCGCATCACCGACCAGGGCGTGGTGGTCATCAAGGCGCAGAAATACCGAACCCAGGAGCACAACCTCTGGGATGCGCTGCAGCGTCTCAATGCTCTGGTGGCTTCGGTGGCTACCGAGCCGCGCCGGCGCAAGGCCACGCGGCCCACTCGCGCTTCGCAGCAGCGGCGGCTGCAGGGAAAGAATCTGCGCTCCGGCATCAAAGCAACGCGCAAGCGTCCCGTGGACCTAGGCTGAGTCGCCGGGTCTATAGAAAATTTGTGGCGGCAAACGAACGCCGATTTGCGTCAGCTGCTATCAAAACCTGCTTGAACAGGCAGGGCTAGGCATTGAGGGCCACAATCACTGCGCCAACGCACCTGTTTGGCTTTCTATGAATTTGATAGCTGGTTGCGCATGATCAACAAGGGCTTGAGCCGATTTTTATCTAAAATTACTGCCCTAGCCCATTTCACGACCTTATGGAGCCGGCCATGACTTCTCTGCCTCCGACCTCTTTGCCCCTGGGCTTTTTACAGCGTCCCGCCCAGCCTGCGCCCGGTCAGCCCGCCTGGTTGCTGGTGCTCATGCATGGCGTGGGCAGCAATGAGCAGGACTTGTTCGGCCTGGCTGCCTATGTGCCGCCGCAGTTCCATGTGATCAGCCTGCGCGCACCGTTTGCTCTGGGCCAGGGCGCTTTTGCCTGGTTTCAGTTCACGGTCAGCGCCGATGGCGTGCGCCATATCCATGCGCCGCAGGAGCAGCAGGCGCGCGCATTGGTGCAGCAAACCGTGGAGCAGGCCGCACAGCAGCTGGGTGTTGCACCGGAGCACGTGGTGCTGGGCGGCTTCAGCCAGGGCGGCATCATGGCGCTGAGCCAGTTGCTGACCCAGCCGCAGACGCTGCGCGCCGCCGTCATCTGGCATAGCCGCCTGCTGCCCGAGATCGCTCATCTGCATGCGCCGGCGCAGGCGTTTGAAGGTAAATCCGCCTGGGTCAGCCACGGCAGCTATGACAACGTGATTCCGCTGACCAGCGCCCATGCCATTCGCGACAAACTGGGCGCGCTGCCGCTGGAACTGAGCTATCACGAATATGCGGGCGCCCATGAAATCCGCCCTGAAGAGCTGCGCGCCAGCATGCACTGGCTGCAGGATCTGACCGAGCTGGAGCCCGAAACCGGTCAGTGACCGGCGGTCTTGGAAAACAGATTGATCACCAGCACGCCGCAGACAATCATGGCCATGCCTATCAGCGCCGGGGCATCCAGCTTCTGGCCTTGCCAGAAGTAAGCCACGGCCGAGACCAGCACAATGCCCACGCCCGACCAGATGGCGTAGGCCACGCCGGTGGGCACCACGCGCAGCGTCAGCGCCAGCAGGTAAAACGAGATGGCATAGCCCACCAGGGCAATGCCGGTGGGGACCAGCTTGGTAAAACCGTCCGATTTTGCGAGAAACGAGGTGGCGACCACCTCGGTCATGATGGCCAGGCCCAGATACACATAATTGCTCATGGTTGCCGAATGTAGTGGCACAGTGCCGGCCGCGCGAGAGGCGGCCTGCAAATCCCTGCGCATTTCCCTGGTGCTGGCGGTCTGCGCTTGCAGGCCGTGCTGGCTTGTGCGCACATGGGCCGGGGCTTCAGATGGCCGGGTAGTCGCCCGTGCCTTCCGGCCAGGCGGTCAGCACATCAAAGCCGGTTTCCGTGACCACCACCATATGCTCCCACTGGGCGGAGAGCGTTTTGTCGTTGGTGATCACCGTCCAGCCGTCCGCCAGCTCGCGCGTGGCGGCCTTGCCGGCGTTGAGCATGGGCTCGATGGTGAAGATCATGCCCGGCTGCAGCACCAGGCCCTGGCCCGGCGTGCCGTAGTGCAGCACCTGAGGCTCGTCGTGGTAAACCTTGCCGATGCCGTGACCGCAATACTCGCGCACCACGGAAAAGCGCTCGCGGTGGGCCACGGTCTGGATGGCATGGCCCACATCGCCCAGCGTGGCACCGGGCCTGACGGCATGAATGCCGGCCAGCAAGGCTTCGTAGGTGGTGTTGACCAGGCGCTTGGCCAGATTGCTGGGCTGGCCCACGTAATACATGCGGCTGGTGTCGCCAATCCAGCCCTCGGGCGTGGTCACGGCCACGTCCACGTTGATGATGTCGCCTTCCTTGAGGATTTGCTTGGCATCGGGGATGCCGTGGCAGACCACATGGTTCACCGAGGTGCACACCGTCTTGGGAAAGCCGTGATAGCCCACATTGGTGGGCACGCATTGGAGCTCGTTGACTATGTAGTCATGGCAAAGCTGGTCCAGGTCTTGCGTGCTCACGCCGGGCTGTACATGGGGCGTGAGCATGGCCAGCACCTTGGCTGCCAGACCGCCGGCCTTGCGCGAGAGAAAAATGTCGCTGGCGTCGTTGATGGGCACGACTTTGTGCTTGCCGCGCTTCATTGCATGCCTCCCACCAGACGAACCGGGCGCGGGCGGCGCGCAGCAGCGTCGGCTGCATAGCTTTGCGAAGGCAACAGCTCGCGCTCGGCCTGCTGCAGCAGCAAGGCGCAGATGCCCTCGTAATTGAGCTGGGGGTGGTGCTCGGCCAACTGGCCTACACGCAGCCAGTGCTCTGCCTGTGCATTGATGGAGCGGCCGAGGGCCGCACTGGAGACACGGATCTGGTCGTGCAACTGATCTGAAATTTTGACGATTCCCATGGCCGGGCATCATACGGTCGATATACGTTTCGTATATTGACAAACGCAAATCGCATTGTTTGGTGGCCGGGTTTGTCTGTGCTTGACATGGCAAACAAAAGGACAAGGCTAAAAGAGAGCCATGGGCCTGCAGTGCGCTAATCAATTTGATAGCGGCCGGCGCAAGCTGAATATGGGTTCTGTCGATGCGTAATCTGCATGGAAGGCAAAGTTTTTGGCAATTACCGCCTGCTGGGGATTAAGTCTTCTATTAGATATATATCATCCGAATTGCCCATATCCACATTGATTTTCTTGCTATCAAAACTGAAGAAGAATTGACGCAGAGCAAACCCGATCAAGGTTTGCAGCTTCCATTTTTGCAATCGGTGATCGGCGACCGGCCAACGGGTGCTGACACAAGCTAGGGACTCTTCATGACCAAGGCACAAGAGCAGGCGGCGCAAGCCATTCAAAAGCCGCAAGCGCAACCGGCGGGGCACAGCGGCAAGGGGGCGCGCATTGTGGTGGTGGGCGGCGGCGTGGCCGGGCTGGAGGTGGCCACGGCCCTGGGCAAGCTCAAAAGCGATTGCATCGACACGGTGACGCTGGTGGACAGCGACTCCGCCCATGTCTGGAAGCCCATGCTGCACACGATTGCTGCCGGAACACGGGATCTGGCCCAGCAGCAGACCACCTATCTGGCCCAGGCCACGGATGCCCACTTTGCCTACCAGCCCGGCGAGATGTGCGGGCTGGATCGCAGCCGCCGGGAGGTTTTGCTGGCGCCCATACAGGCTCCCGACGGCCGCGAGATCGTCCCCAGCCGCCGTCTGCCTTATGACAAGCTGGTGATTGCCGTGGGCAGCGGTGCCAATGACTTCGGTACGCCCGGTGTGGCCGAGCATTGCTTCATGATCGATTCGCGCCGCAAGGCCGATGCCTTCAATCAGGAGATTCGCCTGCGCATGGTGCAGTGCATGACCAGCGGCGAGCAGTTGCAAGTGGCTATCGTGGGCGCCGGTGCCACCGGGGTGGAACTGGCTGCAGAGCTGGTGCAGCTTGCGGAGAGTGCTACCGCTTACGGAGCGCTTGGCGTGGCCGCCAAATTTCGCATCGTGCTGATCGAGGCCGGCCCGCGCGTGCTGCCCAGCTTTCCCGAGGAGATTTCCGAAGCCACGCGCCTGCGGCTGGAAGCGCTAGGAGTTTCAGTCATCGTGAGCGGCCGGGTGAAAACTGCCACGGCCCAGGGTTTCGAGCTGGCCAATGGCGAGCTGATCTCCGCCAGCCTGCGCGTGTGGGCGGCGGGCGTGAAGGCGCCGGAGTTCCTGACCCAGCTGGGCCTGGAGACCACGCGCAGCAATCAGCTGCTGGTCAACGACGAGATGCAGACCAGCGACCCCGCGATTTACGCGCTGGGCGACTGCGCCAGCTACACCTTGCCGGGCCAGGAGTCGCCGCTGCCGCCCACGGCCCAGGTGGCCCACCAGCAGGCGCGCTATCTGATCGAGACTTTGCCGCATCTGCTGGAGCGCCCCGGCGCCAAGCCCGTGGGCTTTGCCTACCGCGATTTCGGTGCGCTGGTTTCGCTGGCGCAGTACGACGCTTATGGCTCGCTGGGCAAGTTCGGCCTGTTCAACGGCGGCGTGATTCGCGGCCGGTTGGCCATGCTCAGCCACATCATGTTGTACCGCTCGCACCAGGCGCGGCTGTACGGCTTCTGGCGCGGCGGCCTGCTATGGCTGATCGACCTGATGAACTCGCGCCTGCGTCCCTCGATCCGGCTGGATTAAAGGCCCAGACGCGGCTTCACAGAAAGCCCTCTATAGAAAGCCCTCAATAGGCAGCCAGCTCAGTATGCGCACCATGACCCGTTGCCACCAAGTGGTGCCGGGCTCGGTGGTGGTGGTCTGCTTCTCATGCGGGGGCTGCGGGTTCTGGCTGGTCCAGCTCAGCTGCTGCTTCTCGTTGAGCTGCACCTGGTAGGCCATGCGCGGCAGGTGTTGATCCAGGGACTGCGTGATCTCGCCCGCCATGGCAGCGTCTTCTATGACCAGGCCCAGCTCGGTGTTGAGCAGGGCCGAGCGCGGATCGAAGTTGAACGAGCCCACAAACAGGCGCTGCCCGTCAATGGCAAAGGTCTTGGCATGCAGGCTGGCGCCCGAGCTGCCGGCGGAGCTGCCGGCTCCGCTGCCGACGGCGGCGGGAGAAGGCGCGGCGCGCTTTTCGCCCTTGGCCGCCGCCGCAGCAGCTGCTTGCGCGGCCGCAGTCTGCGGGCGCAGATCCAGCTGGCGGCGCATTTCATACAGCTGCACCCCGCTTTGCAGCAGCGGCTTGCGGTATTTCTCGTAACCGGCGTGTACGGCGGCCACGTCCGTGGCCTCCAGGCTGTTGGTCAGAATGCGCACGCGCACGCCTTGACGCTGCAACTGGGCAAAGGCGTTGACGCCGGCCTCGGTGGGCACAAAGTAGGGTGAGATCAGATCCAGCTGCTTTTGCGGCTCGCCAATCACCGGCAGCAGCTGGGGCAGCAGCAAATGCTGGGGCTGGGCCTGGCTCAGCACCTTGGCCGGATCGTCGCTGACCAGAGTGGCGGGCGCCCATTGCAGAGGCAGGCTGCCGGCCACCAAATCCTGGCTGAAGCGGCTTTGCGCCACGGCGTGCACATAGGCCTGGGCTTCGGGGCGGCTGGCATCTGCGTGCAGGCCTTCATAAGCATGCTGCACGGCATAGTCGGGCATGACGGGCAGCAGACTGGCCACCGGATAGGCCGAGGCACTGGCCCAGTAGCGATCAAACTCGCGGCTGATGGACGGCACCACGGCGCCGATGGCCATCACATCCAGGTCGGCAAACAGCACGCCGTCGGTGGCGGCAAAGTACTCGTCGCCGATATTGCGCCCGCCCACGATGGAGGCCTGGCTGTCGGCCGTAAAGCTCTTGTTGTGCATGCGCCGCTGGGTGCGCGAGAACTCGGTCAGATAGCCCAGGTATTTGGGCGTGCGCAGGGCAAACGGGTTGAAAAGCCGCACCTCGATGGCGGGATGCTGGTCGAGGGCAGCCAGCATGGAGTCCATACCCGAGGTGCCGCCGTCATCGAGCAGCAGGCGCACGCGCACGCCGCGATCCGCCGCGCGCAGCAGCTCATCAAACAACAGATGGCCGGTGATGTCGTTGCGCCAGATGTAGTACTGCACATCCAGCGTGCGCTCCGCCGCGCGGGCCAGCAGGGCGCGCGCGGCATAGGCAGCATAGGCATCGCTGAGCGCATGAATTCCCGACAGATCGGGGTGGGCCTGCTGCAGCGGCTGCAAGGCCTGGCCCAGCCGTGTTTGTAGGGCCTGCTGCGTATCCAGGGCCTGGCTTGCGGCACGTGGCGGCATGGGCGGCAGGCCGCAGCCCGCCAGGCTGGCGCTGAGCAGCAAGGCCGCAACCAGGGCGGCGGCAGAAGCGGGGTGAGGGCTGAGGCTGGGCATGTCCGGCAGTATGCCGCAGCGCTCATTGATCTGGATTCAGACTCTCCCGAGTGGATTCAGATCTTGAGCGGCCCGGGCCTGCCGTCTTCCACCGCAAAGCGGGCCAGGGTGTAGACGCTGCTATCGGCCTGCAGAGGGTTGCTTACGGCGCGCAGCTCGGTGGTCATGTTGCGAGGGGTGATCTCCACCAGGCTGTAGCCGCGCTCGTCGCAGCGGGCATACAGCACTTGCGGGTTGTGGGCCACGATGGCATCGACCCGCGCCTGGGTGGTGCCGCTGTGCGAGCTGATGGAGGTGGCGCAGAACTCGCTGGCCAGAATGGGGTTGGCCCGGCCCGGTTCCCTATCGGCCTGGGCTGGAATGGCGCAGACATAGTTCTGGTGAATGTCGCCGCCCAGCAGCACGCTGTTGCGCGGCAGGCTCTGGCCGACTTGCTGCACCAGGCGCTGGCGTGCGGCGGGGTAGCCGTCCCAGGTGTCGGTCGATTGCCTGCCGCTGGGCTGATGGCGGGCCGAGAACAGCGTGGTCTGCGCCAGCAGACTCCAGCGTGCTGCGGCGGCATGCTGGCCTGAGTCGGTCTGCAACTGCCGGTACAGCCATTGTTCCTGATCCCAGCCCAGAAAGCTGCGGGCCTGCTCATACAGGGCGCTGCATTGCTCGGGGTTGACGGTGCCGGTGCTGGCCTGCCAGGGCGGACGGCAGGCCTGGAGATCGCGGTCTTGCCGCCCGTCCAGCAGATGGATGCGGGCCAACTGCCCCCAGTTCAGCGTGCGGTACAGGCTCAGGCCTTGAAAGCCGGGCTGCAAGGTCTGGAGGCGCAGCGGCATGTTTTCATAAAACGCCTGCCAGGCGGCCATGCGTCTGGCCAGAAATTGAGCGCTGTTCCCGCGCCCATATTCGGAGACATAGTCGTTCTCCACTTCATGGTCGTCCCAGATCACCGACCAGTTGCATGCGGCATGGGCGGCTTGCAGATGGGCATCGCTTTTGTGCAAGGCATAGCGGTCGCGGTAGTCCTGCAAGGTCTGGGCCGTGCGCAGCGGCTGGGGGCGGGCCAGTCCGTCGGGCTTGGCGGGCTGGGCGTATTCATAGATGTAGTCGCCCAGGAACAACACCATGTCGGGCGACTGCCGGGCTGCATCGGCCCAGGCGCTGTAGAAGCCGTGCTCCCAGCGCTGGCAGGACGCAAAGGCCAGGCGCAGCTTTTTCACGGCCGCACCCGCGGCCGGGGCCGTGCGGCAGCGGCCCGTGCTGCTGAAGGCCTCGCCGCAGCGAAAGCGGTAAAAGTACCAATGGCTGGCGTCCAGGCCGTCGATCTGCACATGGAGCGCATGGCCGGATTCCGGTCTGGCCACGCTGCTGCCTCGGCGCACAGGCTGGCGAAACTGCGCATCATGCGCGAGCTCCCAGTGCACCTCCATGGGCGGCAGATCGGGCACGGCGTCCGTGCCCAGATAGTCCAGCGCTGCCGTCAGCCGGGTCCAGATCAGCACGTTGTCGGACTGGGCATCGCCGCTGGCCACACCCAGCGTGAAAGGGTTGTGGCGCAGAGCTTCGCCCTGGCGTGCCCAGGCCGGCAGGCTGCCCAGGGCGCTGGATAGGCTGGATGTGATCAAAAATCGGCGTCTATCCAATGTGGGTGTGCTGTACATGCTATGAAATTATTCAGCAGCCGCGGGCGTCTGCAGTTCCTGTGCTCCGGCAATGCTGCGCGGGCCGCGCTGTTTGGCGGCCAGCATGGCGGCATCGGCGCGGCGCAGCAGGTCCATGGACTGTTCATGCGGCTGCAACTGGGCAACTCCGGCCCCAAAGCTCAGCAAAAGCGGCGAGTCCGCTTGCAGCAAGGCATGGGTTTGCAACTGTTGCTGCAGGCGTTGCACAGCCGGCACGGCATGGGCTTCGGCGGCTTCCGGCAGCAGTAGCAAAAAACGCTGACCGTCGTGGCGGCCCAGCACATCCTCGGGGCGCAACTGGCTGCGGGCGATATGGGCGAAATGCTGCAGCGCCGCATCGCCCGTAGCCTGGCCGTGTTCCTGGTTGAGGGCGCGCATGCCATCCATGTCCAGCAGCACCACGGACAGAGGCTTGCCATGGCGGCGCGCGCGGGCCACTTCGCGCTCAAGCATCTCGGCTGTGCCCAGGCGGTTGGGCAGACCGGTCAATTCATCGATGCGGCTGCTTTGGGCCGCGGCTTGCAGTTGCTGGCGCAGCTGTTCGATCTGGGCCTCGCTCTGATCGGCGCGCTGCTGCAAATCCTGTAACTGAGTTTGCGCCAACTGCTGGCTGCGGGCCAGCAGCTGTGTGGCGGTAAGCGCTTGCTGCAAGGCGGCGCTGGCTTGTTCCGGGCGGCTGGAGTCGGCCAGCTGCGCAGCAGCCTGCTCCAGCTGCCGGCCTGCGGCGCTTTGCTTTTGCTGCGTGCCCGCCAGTTGCTCGCTCAAGGCTGTCAGCAATTGCCTGAAGTGGTGCTCGGCCTGCTCCCAGTGGTCCTGGGTCTGCAGGCGCAGCAGCATCAGCTCGCGCAGCTGCTGCAAGGCGGTGCTCAGCTGGCTGGGCGAGCAAGGCGGGGTCAGTGCCTGTTGCAAGGCCTGGGCGGCGGGCGCCAGCCAGGGGCTGGAGACGGCCTCTTGCTGCCAGTGCCGGCCGCTGAGCTGCACAAAGCCATCCATCTGCTGCTGCAGCTGCTGTTGATCAGCTATCAAAAACAATAGCTTGTTGCGCTGTTGTTTAAAGGCTTGCAGCAGTTTTTTGCTGGATATCTCAGGCGCATGCAGCACCTCGGCCAGTGCCTGCTCCAGAGGCTGAGCCTGGGCGGCAGGCAAGAGGCCGAGCAGCGATTGCAGATAGCGCAGGATTTCCTGGCCCAGCGGCACCGGCAGCAGCGCGTCGGGCTCGGGTGGCGCAAGCTCCGGCGTTTGAAGCGTGGGATGGCTGTGCGCATGCAGCTCCAGCTCGATATTGGCAAAAGCCGCCAGCACCTGCTGCAGCGCAGGCCAGCTGCGCTCTTCTATGCTCTGGGCCAGTTGCTGGTTGAGCCGCTTCTGGCGCGGCGTCTGCGCCGGCAGCAGGGCCAGGATATGGCGCAGCGGCCCTTGGGGAAAGCTGGCGGCCGTGGGCTGGCCGCAGACTTCCTCGTACACCGCCGTGTAGTTTTGCGGCGTGGGCGCCAGGCGCCGCAAGGCCAGCAGTTTGAGGGTTTCGCGGGCAAGGTCAGCAGGAGTGCGCTCGGCCATGAACAGAAAAGTCCTTGTGGTGGGGTAGGGGCCTTAGTGTGGCAGAGCCGCAGCTAGCTGACGCTACCCGTTGACCAGCACCAGTTTGCCCTGCACCTGGCGCGAGCCCATGCGCTCATAGGCGGCAAATAGCTCGCTCATGGCCATGGTGCGGTCGATCACGGGCTTGATCTTGCCCTGGCCGTACCACAGGGCCAGCTCCTGCATCATGGCCGCGTTGTTATGCGGCTCACGTTTGGCAAAATCGCCCCAGAACACGCCTACCAGCGAGGCACCTTTGAGCAGAGCCAGATTCAGCGGCAGCGAGGGAATCGGGCCGGAGGCAAAGCCGACGATCAGATAGCGGCCGCGCCAGGCGATGGAGCGGAAAGCTGGTTCGGCAAAGTCGCCGCCCACGGGGTCGTAAATCACGTCCGGGCCTTTGCCGTCTGTGGCGGCTTTGATGGCTTGGCGCAGATCGCCCTGGCTGTAGTTGATGGTGGCGTCCGCCCCCTGGGCCTTGCACAGCGCGCATTTTTCATCGGTGGAGGCGGCGGCAATCACACGTGCTCCGGCGGCCTTGGCAATCTGGATGGCGGCCGTGCCCACACCGCCGGCCGCGCCCAGCACCAGCACCGTCTCACCGGCCTTGAGCTGGCCGCGGTCTATCAGCGCGTGGTGCGAGGTGGCATAGGTCATGATGAAGGCGGCGGCATCCACAAAGCTGAACGCCTCGGGCAGCGGCATGCACATGGCGGCAGGCGCCAGCGTATGCGTGCCAAAACCTCCCGTGCCCGACAGGCAGGCCACGCGTTGGCCGATCTTGAGGTGCTTGACCCCTTCGCCCACGGCCTGCACCACGCCCGCGTACTCGGAGCCTGGCACGAAGGGCAGGGGCGGCTTGATCTGGTATTTGTTCTGCACGATCAGCAGATCGGGGAAATTCAGGCTGGCGGCCTTGAGCTCCAGCAAGACCTGACCGGAGCCGGGCGTGGGTACGGGCAGCTCCGTCCAGCGCAGGGTTTCGACGCCAGTGGGGGTGGTGCAAAGCCAAGCGTGCATGATGTCTCCAGAAAGTGTGAGGGGAGGGCGCAGTGAGGCGGCAATTCGATGTAAAGCGGATGCCAGGATGTCGCCGCAGATGATAGAAGTGTGGTGCGAATGCTGCGTGTCTCTCCCGTGACGAATCCGCCGCCTACAATGCCCCGGCAATCCTTGCTGTATCCATGAAGATTCTTATTTGTAATGACGACGGCTTTCAGGCTCCCGGCATCGTGGCTTTGCACGATGCTTTACGCACTGTGGCCGAAGTGGAAGTGGTGGCGCCTGAGCACAACAACAGCGCCAAATCCAACGCTCTGACGCTGAATGCGCCGCTGTATGTGCACAAGGCCTATAACGGCTTTCGCTATGTGAACGGCACGCCGGCCGACTGCGTGCACATTGCGCTGACAGGGCTGCTGGGTTACCGGCCGGACCTGGTGGTCTCGGGCATCAACAACGGCGCCAACATGGGCGACGACACGATTTACTCGGGCACGGTGGGCGCGGCCATGGAGGGCTTTCTGTTCGGCATTCCCGCCATCGCCTTCTCGCAGGTGGACAAGGGCTGGGCCGAGCTGGAGGCCGCTGCGGCCACCGCCCGCCAGATGGTGCAGGACATGCAGGCCCAGCAGCTGATTGGCGACATGCCCTGGCTGCTCAACGTCAACATCCCGAATATGCCGCTGTCGGCCTTGAAGCCCGCCAAGCTGTGCCGTCTGGGTCGCCGCCATGCGGCAGAGCAGGCGATTCAGCAGCAAAGCCCGCGCGGCGAGACCATGTACTGGATAGGCAGCGCCGGCGCGGCCAAGGATGATTCCGAAGGCACGGATTTCCATGCCACGGCGCACGGTCATGTGTCCATGACGCCGCTCAAGGTCGATCTGACGGACCACGACAACCTCGGTTACTGGGCGCAAACCGCAGCCAGGTTGCAGTCTGTCGCCCAGGCCAAGGAGCCGCTATGAGCGAGCGTCCTCCCAGGCCGGTGCCGGGATGGATTGCGCGCTCGGCCCAGCCGGCACCGGCCGGTCGTGCGGCGGTAAGCCGTGCTCCTGCAATAGCTGCGGCTATGCGCGCGCCCTCACCTGCGGTAGGCCTGGGTCTGGACTCGGCGGCCGTGCGCGCCCGCATGGCCCAGCGCCTGGAGGCGGCAGGCATTGCCCATCCTGGCGTGCTGCATGCCATGGCCACGGTGGAGCGTCACCGCTTTGTCGACAGCGGCCTGGTCAATCAGGCCTATGAGGACACCAGTCTGCCCATAGGTCTGGGACAGACCATCTCCAAGCCCAGTGTGGTGGCCCGCATGATCGAGTTGCTGCTCAATTCCGAAGCTGGCAAGGCCGGGCTGGGGCGGGTGCTGGAGATAGGCACGGGCTGCGGCTATCAGGCCGCCGTGCTGGCCATGGTGGCCAAAGAGGTGTATTCGATAGAGCGCTTGCGCGGTCTGCACGAAAAAGCGCGTAACAATTTGCGACCGTGGCGCCTGGCCAATGCGCATCTGATCCTGGGCGACGGCATGCAAGGCTTTGCCAGCGGCGCGCCCTATGCGGGCATTATTTGCGCCGCCGGCGGTGCTGCTGTCCCCGATGCCTGGTGTGATCAGCTGGCCGTGGGCGGACGTCTTGTGGCTCCCGTGGTCGTGTCTGCGGGCAAGCAGGCGCTGCTGGTGATTGACAAGAGTTCACACGGGTTTAAACAGTCGGTTTTGGAAGCGGTGAACTTTGTCCCTCTAAAATCGGGAATCGCCTAGAAGGAAATAGCTTATGTTGGTATCGCGCAGTCTTGGTGCATGGGGTACGGTTGTGCTGGCAGGTGTGATTCTTGCCGGTTGCTCGACCCAGGCAAACAGGGCTCCTGTGGAGGATCGCGGACAGTCGGCCTCCTCATCTGCAGCGTCGGAAAAGCCTTTGCCGGGCGCCGAAAACGCTGGCAAACCTGGTTACTACACCATCAAACCCGGTGACACGCTGATCAAGGTCGGCCTGGAGCACGGTCAAAGCTGGAAAGACATCGCTCGCTGGAGCAATCTGGACAATCCCAATGTGATTGAAGTCGGTCAAGTGGTGCGTGTGGTTCCGCCCGCACCTGTGGCTACGGCTGCGTCGTCGACTTCATCCGGTCGCGGTGTTGCTCCCGTGGTGGTTGGCAGCAATGGTGCTGCGTCCTCTGCCACGCCTGCGGCAACCCCCGCCGCAACACCTGCGCCCACGCCTGCAGCCACCGTGCCTGCAGCCAAGGGTGCGGATGATGTGAACTTTATCTGGCCTGCCAGCGGCAGCCTGCTGTCCGGTTTTGACGAAGCCCGCAACAAGGGTTACGACATCGGCGGCAAGGCCGGCGACTCGGTGGTGGCTGCTGCTGACGGTCGTGTGGTCTATGCCGGTGCCGGCCTGCGCGGCTACGGCAACTTGATCATCCTCAAGCACAACAACACCTATCTGACGGCCTACGCCCATAACCAGTCCCTGCTGGTCAAGGAAGACCAGTCGGTCAGAAAAGGCCAGAAGATTGCCGAGATGGGCAGCACCGATGCCGACCGCGTGAAGCTGCACTTTGAAGTGCGCCGCCAGGGCAAGCCGGTCGATCCTTCGCGCTATCTGCCTGCGCGCTAAATCTGCTTCAAGCATGGCTCAAGCAAAGAAAAGCAAGCCCGCATCACAAGCCCCTGCCTCGCAGGGGCTTGTGTCTTCTGGCGGGGATTCGACCTTTGACGAGGTGGCGGCCCACGCCCAGGCGCTGGCCCAGGCATTGTGGGATGAAGGTGCCGATGAGGCAGCGTCGGACGGCGAAACCGAAATCCGCGATCTGCTGGTCACGGCCGAGTACCACGGCCAGCGTGCGGACAAGGTGCTGGCTCAAGGGGTTTCCGAGTTCTCGCGCAACTATCTGCAGCAACTGCTGGCCGATGGCGCTGTCACGCTCAACGGCAAGCCGTTGGCCAAGCCTTCGGCCAAGGTCAATGTGGGCGACCGGCTGCGCGTGGAAATGCGGCCCACCCAGCAATCCATGGCATTCCAGCCCGAGGCGATGGAGCTGAACGTGGTCTATGAGGACGACGATCTGCTGGTGGTCAACAAGCCTGCGGGCCTGGTGGTGCATCCGGCTCCCGGCAACTGGACGGGTACGCTGCTCAACGGCCTGCTGGCCCGCGACGAGAAAGCCCGCCAGGTGCCGCGCGCCGGCATTGTTCACCGCCTGGACAAGGACACCAGCGGCCTGATGGTGGTGGCGCGCAACCGCGCCACCATGGATGCGCTGGTCAAGATGATTGCGGCGCGCGATGTCAGCCGCCAGTATCTGGCCATTGCCCACAAGGACTGGGGGCCGCGCAAGCACCGCGAGGTGAATGCGCCTATTGGCCGCGATCCGCGCAACCGTCTGCGCATGGCCGTGGTCGATCTGGCGGTGAATGCCGGCAAGTCTGCGCGCACCGATTTTGACTGGCTGGCGGGCGATGATCAGCGCTGTCTGGTGCGTTGCACCCTGCATACCGGACGCACCCACCAGATCCGGGTGCACATGGCTTCACTGGGTCATCCGCTGGTGGCCGACAGCGTGTATGGCGGACAGCCGCAAGGCGGTCTGACGCGCCAGGCGCTGCATGCCTTCAGGCTGGCCTTCGAGCATCCGGTCTCGCACAAACCCCTGGTTCTGCATGCTCCGCTGCCGCAAGACATGACGGCGGCACTGGATAATTGGGGCCTGCGTTACAATCCCCCGGAAAGCCTCTGACCATCGACACGTGATGGCATTGATGGGGCGCTTCCTCTCTACATTGAAATTGGCGTCCCACCGGCTTGCGGTTGCGACAGCCTCTCCCGAAACGCTGCGCCTATGAATACGGTAGATGCCAAGCGGGTTCTTGAAACAGCATTGATTTGTGCTCTACAGCCAGTGACACTGCGCGAGATGCGCTCACTTTTTGATGACGTGCTGGGTTCGGATACCCTCAAGGATTTGTTGCTCGATCTGCAAAAGGATTGGTCACAAAAAGGGGTGGAGCTGGTGCAGGTGGCATCGGGCTGGCGGTTTCAAAGCCGTCCCGAGATGCGTATTTACCTGGATCGGCTGCACCCCGAAAAACCGCCCAAGTACACGCGCGCCACACTGGAGACGCTGGCCATCATTGCCTACCGTCAGCCGGTTACGCGCGGAGACATTGAAGATATTCGGGGTGTGACGGTCAACAGCCTGCTGATCAAGCAGCTGGAAGACCGCGGCTGGATCGAGGTGATCGGTCACCGGGAAACCGTGGGCCGTCCGTCGCTGTTTGCCACCACCCGCCAGTTTCTGGACGATCTGGGTCTGCAATCGCTGGACCAGTTGCCCATGCTGGAGGAAACCCAAAGCCAGCAAAGCCTTTTCAAGGCGCTGGAAGAAGGTCAGCAGGAAGCCGAGCCGCAAGGTGAGGCAGCCGAGGCCGAGCAGGCCGACGATGGCCCGGTGCTGGAGTTGTCGGAGGCTTTGAACGCTGTGGAGGCCGTGAATCCGGCCGCTGCGGTGGATGAGGCCGAGCCGGCCCCGGATGGCGACAGTGAGGAGACTGCTGCGGCGCAGATGGCGGCCGTGGTGCTGGACGATGAATTGGAGTCTGTGGTGGAGCCCGAGCCTGCATATGCAGTGCCTGAGTTGCAGTTGCAGGCAGCGCCGCAATCTGAGACAGGGATTGCGCCAGAACCTGAGCCGGAGATTCAGGAATTAGTGCCGATCGCGCCCCAGGCAGCAGTGCCCGGGCCGGTGGCGCCAAAAGTAGCGCAAAAGCAGGCGAAGCCGCAAAAGGTGCAGTCCGTTGCCAAGGCGCAGCCGGAGGCGATGGCGGGTGCAGGCGCTGGTGAAAAGCCGGCACGCCGGGAATGGCTGGGCTTGCGCGCCTTTTTGGAAGATGACTACGGCACCGACGCTGAAGGCGGTGCTGACGATGAACAGAATTTGGATGACGGCGAGAAAAGCGCCGCCGAAGGGAAACCTCAATGAACAACGAGACATCGACCCAGATGCAAGACGAGCCGCAAGCAACTCCTGCCGTCGAAAAAAAGCCCCGCAAGCCCCGCGTGGTCAAGCCCAAGGCCAAAGCCAAGGCTGCTGCGGCAAAGCCTGCGCGCAAGCGTGAGCCTGCCAAGCCCCGTACCAGCGCCCCAGTGGCCGCTATGGAGCAAGAGCTGCCTGAAGTGTTGAATGACGCTATCGAAACAGAAGCTGATGGAGCTGATGTGGAGCAGGCTGAAGGCCTAAATCACATCAAGTCTGCCAAGAACGCATCGCAAGGCTATGACTTTGACGATGTGATCTCCGGCGAGTTCGATGCCGACGAGCAAGACGACAACGCCATGCCCGCCAAGCGCGTGCTGGCACCCCAGGTCGATTCGCCTAAGCTGCACAAGGTGCTGGCTCAGGCCGGCATGGGCTCGCGCCTGGAGATGGAACAGCTGATTCTGGAAGGTCGCATCTCCGTCAACAACGAACCCGCTCACGTGGGTCAGCGTGTGCAGTTCGGCGATGTGGTCAAGGTCAACGGCCAGCCGATTCGCTTTCGCATCGATCCGCCGCCTGCCCGTGTGATCGCCTACCACAAGCCCGTGGGCGAGGTGGTGACGCATGACGATCCGCAAAACCGCCCCACGGTGTTCCGCAAGCTGCCCAGGCTGCAGCACGGCAAGTGGCAGTCGGTAGGCCGTCTGGATCTGAACACCGAAGGTCTGCTGCTGTTCACCAGCTCCGGCGAGCTGGCCAACAGCCTGATGCACCCCCGTTTCGGTCTGGAGCGCGAGTACGCAGCCCGCGTGCTGGGTGCGCTGAGCAAGGAAGAAAAGCAGCGCCTGACGGACGGCGTGCAGCTGGAAGACGGTGTTGCCAGCTTTGGCTCCATCGAAGACGGCGGCGGCGAAGGTGCCAACCACTGGTACCGCGTGACCATCTCCGAAGGCCGCAACCGCGAAGTGCGTCGCATGTTCGAGTCCGTGGGCCACGCCGTGAGCCGTCTGATTCGCATCCGCTACGGCGCCATGATGCTGCCCCGCGGTTTGAAGCGCGGTGCCTGGGTCGAACTGGATCAGGCCGATATCAACGCCTTGATGGCGGTGGCCGGCGTCAAGGAGCGTCCTCCCGTGGACCGCTCGGCTGGTAACGGCCGTGGCGGTGACCGCAATGGTCGTGGCAATGGCCGCGGTGGTGCTCGTGGCTTCAACGCCGATCGCCCCCAGACCGGTCGCCGTGAAGGTGGTGGTCAGCGCCGTGGCGAGTGGGATGGCAACCGTCCGGCACCTGTGGGTCTGTTCGATGAGCGCCAGCCCGCCAAGCCCTCGGCCAATGCCAACAACCGCTCGGGCAAGGGCGGCGGTGGTCGCCAACAAGGGCAGAGCAGCCAACCGGATCCCATGCGCACCTCGGTGGGCTATATCGGTGGCGACAGCCTCTCGCGTGCCCGTCAGACCGCCAAGCGCGCCCCGGGCGCCAAGCGCCGCCGCTGATACGGTATTCCCCAGATTCTTCTGGGGACTGAAATTTTGAGTGGTGCCGTATTGCCAAGGTCTATAACGGCACCGTTAAAATCGACGGTTTTGCTTTTCCGGCAAAAATCCACAGTAACCCTGATTAGGAATTAACACCATGGCTATCGAACGCACTCTCTCCATCATCAAGCCCGACGCAGTTGCCAAGAACGTGATCGGTCAAATCTACGCACGCTTCGAAGCTGCTGGCCTGAAGGTTGTGGCTGCCAAGCTGGTGCACCTGTCGCGCGTGGAAGCCGAACAGTTCTACGCTGTGCACGCTGCCCGTCCTTTCTTCAAGGACCTGGTGGACTTCATGATCTCCGGCCCCGTGATGATCCAGGCTCTGGAAGGCGAAAACGCCATCCTGAAGAACCGTGAACTGATGGGCGCTACCGATCCCAAGAAGGCTGAAAAGGGCACGATCCGCGCCGACTTCGCCGACAGCATCGACGCCAACGCCGTGCACGGCTCTGACGCTGCTGAAACCGCTGCTGTGGAAGTTGCCTTCTTCTTCCCCGGCATGAACGTTTACTCGCGTTAATCCACGCAAGCTTCACAGCATGCTCTCGCTGACGCCAGGGTTTCGCCTGGGCGAAACCGGTGTCAGCGCCGAAAATGCTCACCACGGCGTGGTTCTACAAGGTTGTTTGATGCCTCGCCACCTGCCGATATGACTACCAATTTGCTTGATTTTGACCTCGAAGGCCTGACCGCATACTGCGAGCAGCTCGGGGAGAAGCGTTTCCGTGCAACGCAGCTGTTTCGCTGGATTCACCAGCGTGGCGCCAGCGATTTCGACCAGATGACCGATCTGGCCAAGTCCCTGCGCGAAAAGCTCAAAAGCCGGGCCCACATTACCGCTTTGCCCGTGGTGACGGAACATGTCTCCACTGACGGCACTGTCAAGTGGTTGTTCGATGTGGGTGACGGCAATGCCGTTGAATCCGTATTTATTCCTGAGGACGATCGTGGCACGCTGTGCATCTCGTCCCAGGCTGGCTGCGCCGTGGGCTGCCGCTTTTGCTCCACGGGGCATCAGGGCTTCAGCCGCAATCTGACCACGGGCGAGATTCTGGCCCAGCTGTGGTTTGCAGAGCACTCGCTGCGCAAGCGCTTTGGCACCGACGAACGCATCATCTCCAACGTGGTGATGATGGGCATGGGCGAGCCCATGCAGAACTACACGGCTCTGGTGCCCGCCTTGCGTGCCATGCTCGACGATCACGGCTATGGCCTGTCGCGCCGCCGCGTCACCGTCTCCACCTCGGGTGTGGTGCCCATGATGGATCGTCTGGCGCAGGATGCTCCGGTGGCTCTGGCCGTGTCCCTGCATGCGCCCAACGATCCATTGCGCGACAACCTGGTGCCGCTGAACAAGAAATACCCGATTGTCGAGCTGCTCGATGCCTGCGTGCGCTATCTGGACTTTGCGCCGCGTGACTTCATCACCTTTGAATATTGCATGCTCGATGGCGTCAATGATCAGCCTGAGCATGCGCGTCAGCTGATAGAGTTGGTGCGCGCGCGCGGCGATGGCAAGAACTGGTGCAAGTTCAACCTGATTCCGTTCAATCCGTTCCCGGCTTCGGGGCTGCTGCGCTCGCCCAATGCTCGGGTGACCGAGTTCGCCAGCCTGCTGAGCAATGCCGGCATTGTGACCACGGTGCGCAAGACGCGCGGTGACGATATCGATGCCGCCTGCGGTCAGCTGGCCGGGGATGTGAAGGACAGGACACGCGCTGCAGAGCGCATGGCCAAGCAGCGCATCATCACCCTCAAGCAGGTGTCTTGAGGGCTAAAACAAAGGGAAGTACATGAAGGCAGTGGAGCGGCAACCGCGTTGGCAACATTGGGACTTTTGGGCCCGGTGGGGAATTCCGGTTGTGACCGCTGCCTTGATGGGTTGCTCCAATCAGCCTCAGTCGCCGGTTGCGCCGCAGCCTGCTGCGGCCAGCAACTCCTCGGCTTTCCCGGTGGCTGCAGATGCGCACAAGCGCGCCCAGATTCGCCTGGAGCTGGCCGCCAGCTACTTTCAGGCCGGCCGCCTGGATGTGGCCCTGGAAGAGGTAGGCCAGGCGCTGTCGGCCAACCCCAATTACGCAGACGCCTACGCTTTGCTGGGCCTGATCTTCATGCAGCAGCAAGACTGGTCCAAGGCCGATGTGGCAATGAAAAAAGCCTTGGAATTCCATCCCGACGATGGCAACCAGATCCACAACTACGGCTGGCTGCTGTGTCAGCAAAAGAAATTCGATAGCGCTCAGCAATGGTTTGACAAGGCCTTGCAGCAGCCCCGCTATCAGGAGCGCTCCAAGACTTTGCTGGCCAAAGGCATTTGCTATCAGCAGGCCGGGCAGCTCGATGCCGCATACCAATCCATGTTCCAGTCCTATGAGATGGATGCGGGCAATCCGGTCACGGCTTACAACCTAGCCCAGGTGCTGTGGCAAAAAGGCGAGCCTCAGAAAGCGCAGTTTTATCTGCGCCGTGCAAATACCAATAACAATCAGGTAAGCGCAGACAGTCTGTGGCTGGGAATCAAGATCGACAGGGCATTGCACGACGACATTGGAGTGCGTCTGGGTGCTGAGCAATTGCAGCGCCGTTTCCCTCAGTCGCGCCAGTGGCTGGCGTATGAGCGGGGAGCCTTCAATGAGTGACGGTGTGGTGGATGAGGTGAATATGCAAAGCGAAGAAAAAGAGTCCGCTCCGGTGACCGCCGGTGCCATGTTGCGCCAGGCGCGTGAAGCCGCCCGTATGCAGCTGCCCAGTATGGCTGCCACGCTGAAAGTGCCCCAGCAAAAGCTGCAGGCCCTGGAAGATGACGATTACGCGGCGTTTCCCGATCATGTCTTCATGCGCGCACTGGCCATGGGCATGTGCCGCAGCTTGCAACTGGATCCGGCTCCCGTGCTGGCCTTGTTGCCGCGCACCCAGCTCAAGAGCCTGTCCAACGGCGGCCCGGGCATCAATGAGACCGTGAGAGAGCGCCGCAGCTTCAAGGGCACCGGCACGCCTTTGGGCGGCAGCGAAAATGGCACACGCAAGGTGGTGGCCGGCGTGGTGGTGCTGCTGGTGGCGGCTGCTGCCGTGTATTTTGTGCCTATGCGCCAGAGTGCCGATGAGGCGTCTGCCGTGACGCAGGGCACGGACTCGGCGGCTGCTGCAGGCGCTGCCGACGCGGGTTCCGGCGTGGTGCTGGGCGCTGCCTCCACAAGCGGCGAGGCGCCGGCTGGCAGCTCGGCTGGCGATGCGGGAGTATCTGCGGCGGTGGCACCGGTGGCTGTGCCGGCCGCGACAGCTGCACCGGCAACGACAGCGGTGGAAGCCCCTGTGGCCGACGCACCGGTTGCGGTGTTGAAGTTGACGGCCACGGTTCAGTCCTGGGTCAAGGTCAAGGATGCCAACGGCAAGGTGGTGCTGGAGAAGACTCTGGCCAAGGATGAGTCCGTGACGGCCGATGGCACGCTGCCCCTGTCCGTGATCGTGGGCAATGCCAAGGGCACCAAGGTGACCGTGCGTGGCGAGCCTTTCGATATTGCGAACACGCGTGACAACGTGGCTCGCTTCGTGGTCAAGTAAGCGTTCGAGGTAAGCAAAAGTGCAAGATTCCCCCAATTTGCAGCAGCCCAGCCAAGCGATTGCCATCGCCAGCCCGCTGCCGCGCAAGTCGCGTCAGGCCCGTGTGGTGTGGCGCAACAATGTGGTGACCGTGGGTGGCGACGCGCCGGTGCGCGTGCAGTCCATGACCAATACCGATACTGTGGATGCGGTGGAGACCGCCATCCAGGTGCGTCAGCTGGCACAGGCCGGCTCCGAGATGGTGCGCATCACCGTCAACACGCCCGAAGCCGCAGCCGCCGTGCCCTATATTCGCGAGCAGCTTGACCGCATGGGCGAGTACGTACCGCTGGTGGGTGACTTTCATTACAACGGCCACCGCCTGCTGACGGACTATCCGGCCTGCGCCGAAGCCTTGTCTAAGTACCGCATCAACCCCGGCAACGTGGGTAAAGGCGACAAAAAGGACAAGCAGTTCAGCCAGATGATCGAGATTGCCGCCAAGTACGACAAGGCGGTGCGCATCGGCGTGAACTGGGGCTCGCTCGATCAGGAAATCATGGCCGAGCTGATGGACCAGAACTCCAAGCGCTCCAGGCCCTGGGATACGCGTCAGGTCATGTACGAGGCGCTGATCACTTCGGCCATTACCTCAGCCCAGCGTGCCGAAGAGATAGGCATGAACGGCGACAACATCATCCTGTCGTGCAAGGTCAGCGGCGTGCAGGATCTGATTTCGGTGTATCGCGAACTGTCGCGCCGCACCGATTACGCTTTGCACCTGGGTTTGACCGAGGCCGGTATGGCCACCAAGGGCACGGTGGCCTCCACCGCAGCGCTGTCCGTGCTGCTGCAGGAAGGCATTGGCGACACCATTCGCGTCTCGCTCACACCCCTGCCGGGCGAAGCGCGCACGCAAGAGGTAGTGGTCGCTTCCGAAATTTTGCAGTCCCTGGGTTTGCGCATTTTTGTGCCCAGTGTCACGGCCTGCCCGGGCTGCGGCCGCACCACCAGCACCACCTTCCAGGAACTGGCCAAGCGCATCGATGACTATCTGCGCGGCGAAATGCCGGTGTGGCGCGCCCAGTACCCGGGCGTGGAAGCCATGAAAGTGGCTGTGATGGGTTGCATCGTCAACGGCCCCGGCGAGAGCAAGCATGCCAGCATAGGCATCAGCCTGCCCGGCAATGGCGAAGCGCCGGCCGCCCCGGTTTATGTGGATGGCGAAAAAACCGTGACCCTGCGCGGCGAGCGCATTGCCGAGGAGTTCCAGGCCT
The DNA here is from genome assembly GCF_965139575.1 of Comamonas aquatilis. Classification (NCBI taxonomy): domain Bacteria; kingdom Pseudomonadati; phylum Pseudomonadota; class Betaproteobacteria; order Burkholderiales; family Comamonadaceae; genus Comamonas; species Comamonas aquatilis. Next base: position 59,182 of record NZ_CBCSIW010000004.1, read on the forward strand.
TGGTGCTGGACTATGTGCAGCGCAAGTATGGCGGGCAGCCGGCATAGCTGTTTCGGTGCGAAAGCTGTGTCTGACATGGCTTTTTGTGCTGCTGGCACAATGAACGCAGATTTCGCAAAAAAATTGATAGCGCCTAGCGCGCTATTCATTTGGTTCTGAGTGTTGTTTTGCTTTGAAAGCCAAGAGCAGCAGGCGCTGCCAGCTCTTGTTTTGCTAGTACCCGAGTTTGAGAGTTTCCGTGGCTAAAAACGAAAAACTGACCGCCGTCAAAGGCATGAACGATATCCTCCCGCCCGATTCCGCGCGCTGGGAGTGGTTTGAGGGCAAGGTGCGCGACTTGATGAGCCGCTTTGCCTACCGCAATATCCGCACCCCCATCGTCGAGCCCACCGCTTTGTTTGTGCGTGGCCTGGGCGAGGTGACCGATATTGTCGAAAAGGAGATGTACTCCTTTGAAGATCGGGCCGACAAGCATGGTCAGGCCGAGCATCTGACGCTGCGTCCCGAAGGCACGGCCGGTGTGGTGCGTGCCATCGTCGAAAACAATCTGCTGTATGAAGGCGGCAAGCGTCTGTTCTACATCGGCCAGATGTTCCGTCGTGAAAAGCCGCAGCGCGGCCGCTATCGCCAGTTCCATCAGGTCGGCGTGGAAGCCATGGGCTTTGCCGGTCCCGAGCTGGATGCCGAAGTGATTTTGCTGGCCGCGCAACTGTGGAAGGAGCTGGGCATCACCGACGTGCGCCTGGAGCTCAACAGCCTGGGCCAGCCCGACGAGCGCAAGGCGCACCGTGAGGCGTTGATTGCCTACTTCGAACAGCATACTGAGGTGATGGACGAAGAGGGCAAGCGCCGCATGTACTCCAACCCGCTGCGCGTGCTGGACACCAAGACGCCTGCCATGCAGGACATGGTCAATGCCGCGCCCCGCTTGATGGACTATCTGGGCGATGCCTCCAAGGCTCACCTGAAGGCCGTGCAGGATATTCTGGATGCCAACGACGTGGCCTGGACGCTGAATCCGCGTCTGGTGCGCGGCATGGACTACTACAACCTCACGGTGTTCGAGTTCATTACCGACAAGCTGGGCTCGCAAAGCACGATTTGCGGTGGCGGCCGTTACGACTATCTGATCGAGCAAATCGGCGGCAAGTCGGCTCCCGCCGTGGGCTGGGGCATGGGCGTGGAGCGCGTGCTGGAAGTGCTCAAGGAAATCGGTGCCGAGATCCCGCAGCCTGCGGCCGATGTCTACGCCATCATCCCCGACGCATCGGCGCTGCCCCAGGTCTTCCAGACCGCGCACCAGCTGCGCAGCCGCGGTGTGGCCGTGCAAATGCATGCGGCAGCCGGCGGCTCGGTCGAAGGCATGGGTTCGATGAAATCTCAGTTCAAGAAAGCCGATGGGTCGGGTGCGCGCTTTGCGCTGATCTTTGGCGCCGACGAGCTGGCCCAGGGCAAGGTGACCGTCAAATCGCTGCGCGATGGCGAAGGCCAGCAAATGCAGCAATCCCTGGCCGAAGTCGCCCAATGGGCCCACAGCCTAAAATCGGCGGTCTGAGGGCAGGGCTGCTTGCAGCCCCCACACGTGTTCCAACCATTAAAACGAAGTCATGGCAACTCATTTAGACCTTGAAGAACAAGAGCAGATTGATCAGCTCAAGCATTTCTGGAACACCTGGGGCACGCTGATCACCAGTGTGCTGCTGGTGGTGTTTGCTGCGCTGGCCGGTTGGAATGGCTACCAGTTCTGGCAAAAGCGCCAGGCCGTGCAGGCTTCTGCGCTGGAATTTGCGGTGACGGCTGCTTTGACCGCCAAGGATCAGACGCGCCTGGATCTGGCTTTCGGTGAGCTCAAGGACAAATATGCGGGCACCACGCAGGCGGCCCAGTCGGCCTTGCTGGTGGCCAAGACCGCTGTGGATGCCGGCAAGCTCGATGATGCACAAGTCGCTCTGCTGTGGGTGGCTGAGAAGGGTGCTGACGAGGGCTACAAGGCCCTGGCCAAGCTGCGCCTGTCGGCCGTACTTGAGCAGCAGAAGAAATACGACGAAGGCCTGAAGGCGCTGGAAGCTGGCATGCCCGAGTCTTTTGCCGGTCTGCAAGCCGATCGCCGTGGCGATCTGCTGGCCGCCCAGGGCAAGGCGCAGGAAGCCGTGGCTCAGTACCAGATCGCCTACAAGGCGCTGGACAAGAATCTGGACTACCGCCACCTGGTGGAATTCAAGCTCAATGCGCTGGGTGCCGCTCCTGAAGTCGTAGCCCTGGTCAAGACAACGCCCTCGGAGAAATAATCTTGAAGACCTTTGCCCATCAAGTGAAATCTGTCCTGCCCGCGGCTCCGCGTGTTCTGGCGCTGACGGTGTTGGCGACGGCTTTGAGCGCCTGCTCCATGTTTGGCAAGGACAAGCCCAAGCCTGCAGATCTGGGCCCCAACCCCGGCAAGATTGCCGTGCATCAGGCCTGGACGGCCAAGGTCGGCGGCGAAGTGCCTCTGGCCATGCCTGTGGCTGTGCAAGGCAATACCGTGGCCGTGGTGGCAAAGGACGGCACGGTCACCGTGCTCGACGCCGTGACCGGCGCACAGACGGCCAAGTTCAGTGCTGGCGAGCCCCTGACTACGGGCGTGGGCAGCGATGGCCAGCGTGCCGTGGTGGTGACGCGCAGCAACCAGTTGGTGGCTTTTGAAGGTGACAAGCAGATTTGGAAGCGCGAGCTCTCGGCTGCGACCTATACCCCTCCGTTGGTAGCGGGTGGTCGCGTGTTCCTGATGGCTGCCGACCGTTCTCTGTCAGCATTCGATGCTCGTACCGGTCGTGAGCTGTGGTCTGCAGAAGGCCCGAGCAATGAGCCGCTGATCCTGCGTCAGCCCGGCGTGCTGATGGCCGTGGGCAATACGCTGGTGGCGGGTGTGTCGGGTCGCTTGGCCGGTGTGGATCCCGATACGGGTTCCGTGCGTTGGCAAGCTCCGCTGGCAAGTCCGCGTGGCACCAATGATGTGGAGCGACTGGTGGACCTGGTGGGCTCGGTCAGCCGTGTGGGTACCAGCGTGTGCGCGCGTGCTTTCCAGGCTGCGGTGGGTTGTGTGGACACCAGCAATGGTGCGGTTCGCTGGACCCAGACGTCCAAGGGCAGCGATGGCATCGGCGGCGATGAGCAAAGCGTTTTTGGTGCTGAAAGCAACGGGACTGTGCAAGCGTGGCGCCGTGAGGACGGCTCGCGCCTGTGGTCGATTGACAAGCTGCAGTACCGCAAGCTGACCGCACCGCTGGTGCTGGGCCGCTCGGTGGTGCTGGCAGATGATTTGGGTACGGTGCACTTGCTGTCGCGTGAAGACGGCTCGGCCCTGACTCGTTTGGAAACAGATAAGGCAGGCGTTGCCACCGCCCCCGTGGTGGCAGGCAACACGCTGGTGGTGGTAAGCCGCAGCGGTACTGTTTACGGCTTTAAGCCGGATTGATAGGTATTTTTCGGAATGAAGCCAGTTATTGCCCTGGTAGGGCGCCCCAATGTGGGCAAGTCGACATTGTTCAATCGGCTCACGAAGTCGAGGGATGCCATCGTCGCTGACTTTGCAGGGCTGACACGCGATCGCCACTATGGTCAAGGCCGTCAGGGCTCGCACGAGTACATCGTCATCGATACCGGTGGTTTCGAGCCCGATGCGTCCAAGGGCATCTTCAAGGAGATGGCCAAGCAGACGCAGCAGGCCGTGGCTGAAGCTGATGTCGTGGTGTTTGTGCTGGATGCGCGTGCCGGTCTGTCCGGCCAGGATCACGAGATTGGCAAATACCTGCGCCGCCTGGGCAAGCCCACGGTGCTGGTGGCCAACAAGGCCGAAGGCATGAAGGACGGCGTCAAGCTCAGCGAGTTCTATGAACTGGGTCTGGGTGAGGTGATGGCCGTCTCCGCGGCCCACGGCCAAGGCATACGCGACCTGGTGGATCTGGCCCTGGGCCTGCTCAATCTGCCCGAGCCCGAGGAAGATGAGCAGGGCGAGGAAGACCAAAAGCCTGTGCGTCTGGCGGTGGCCGGTCGCCCCAATGCCGGCAAGTCCACGCTGATCAACACCTGGCTGGGTGAAGAGCGTCTGGTGGCGTTCGACATGCCTGGCACCACGCGTGATGCGATTTCCGTGCCGTTCGAGCGCAATGGCCAGAAGTTCGAGCTGATCGACACGGCCGGATTGCGCCGCAAGGGCAAGGTGTTTGAAGCCATCGAGAAGTTCTCGGTGGTCAAGACTCTGCAAGCGATTGAAGAAGCCAATGTGGTGCTGCTGCTGATCGATGCCACGCAAGGCGTGACCGATCAGGATGCGCACATTGCCGGCTACATTCTGGAAAGCGGCCGGGCCGTGGTGCTGGGCATCAACAAATGGGATGCCGTGGATGACTACCAGCGCCAGTTGCTGGAGCGCTCCATCGAGTCGCGCCTGTCCTTCTTGAAATTTGCACCGCTGCACTTCATCTCTGCCCAGAAGCGCCAGGGGATCGAGCCGCTGTGGAAGTCCATCATTCAGGCGCACCGTGCGGCAACCTGCAAGATGCCGACGCCTGTGCTCACCCGCTTGCTCATGGAAGCCGTGCAGTACCAGACGCCCAAGAAGGTGGGAGCCTACCGCCCCAAGATGCGTTACGCCCACCAGGGCGGCATGAATCCACCTGTCATCGTGGTGCACGGCAACTCGCTGGAGCATGTGACCGAAGCCTACAAGCGGTTCCTGGAAGGGCGCTTCCGCAAGGAATTTAATCTCGTGGGCACGCCGTTGCGCATCGAGATGAAAACCTCTCATAATCCTTACGCCGACAAGGATTAAACAGATACCACAGATTCGGTGAAAACCCTGTGTGTAGGGAGTCGCCGGGGCTGTGGTAACGTGTCGGTTTACAACAACACTCTTCGAACACGGAGAATATCGTGAGCAACAAAGGCCAACTCCTCCAAGACCCGTTCCTGAACGCACTGCGTCGTGAACACGTGCCGGTTTCCATCTATCTGGTGAACGGCATCAAGCTGCAAGGCCAAATCGAATCCTTTGACCAATATGTGGTGCTGCTGCGCAACACCGTGACCCAGATGGTCTACAAGCACGCCATCTCCACCATCGTTCCCGGCCGCGCCGTGAATTTCTCTGCTGCAGCTACAGCTGAAAACGAAGCGCCTGCTGCTTGAGCTGCGTTGCGCTGATGCCTCCCGGCGCCGCCGGCGAGGCTCCTCACCCCACGGGAGAGGTATTTGAGTTCTGAATCTTTTGAACGAGCCGCGTCTGCGCCAGTACTGCTGGTCGGCGTGGATTTCGGCGTTCCCCATTTCGATGACGAGCTGGAGGAGCTGGGTCTGCTGGCCCAGACCGCCGGCCTGTTGCCCGTCGCCCGTCTGACCTGCAAGCGAAAGGCGCCGGATGCGGCGTTGTTCGTTGGCAGTGGCAAGGCCGATGAAATCCGCATGCTGGCTGATATGCATGGCGCCAAGGAGGTCTGGTTCGACCAGTCCCTGAGCCCGGCGCAGCAGCGCAATCTGGAGCGTCATATCCAGATGCCGGTCAACGACCGCACCATGCTGATTCTGGAGATTTTCGCCCAGCGTGCGCGCAGCCACGAAGGCAAGCTGCAGGTGGAGCTTGCCCGCCTGCAGTACATCAGCACGCGCCTGGTGCGCCGCTGGAGCCACTTGGAGCGTCAGGCTGGCGGTATCGGTGGCCGTGGCGGCCCCGGTGAAAAGCAGATGGAGCTGGACCGCCGCATGATTGACGAGTCCATCAAGCGCACCAAGGAGCGTTTGAAGAAAGTCAAAAAGCAGCGTTCCACCCAGCGCCGCCAGCGTGCACGCCGTGATGTGTTCAACATCTCGCTGGTGGGCTACACCAACGCGGGCAAGTCCACGCTGTTCAACGCCATGGTCAAGGCGCGAGCCTATGCGGCAGATCAGCTGTTTGCCACGCTGGATACGACAACACGCCAGATGTATCTGACGGAGGCTGAGGTATCAGTGTCCCTGTCCGATACGGTGGGTTTTATTCGCGACCTGCCGCACGGACTGGTGGATGCATTCCAGGCCACCTTGCAGGAAGCGATTGATGCTGACTTGCTGCTGCATGTCATCGACGCGTCCAATCCCGGATTCCCAGAACAAATCCAACAAGTTCAAAAAGTTCTGGGCGAAATCGGAGCGGACGATGTGCCGCAAATCCTGGTCTTCAACAAATTGGATGCCATTGATCCCGAGCGCCAGCCTGCCCTGTTGCAGGATGTCTACGAGCTCGATGGCGTGCAGGTGCTGCGTGTGTTTGTCAGTGCTCGCTCGGGGCAGGGGCTTGCGCAGCTGCGCCAGTTGCTGGCAGAGCGGGTTTTGCAGGCACGAGAGGAGGCTGGTCGTGCAGAGCAGGAGGCGCGGGGCGATGAGTCCTGGATGCCCCCTGAGTCCGACGAACCATACTAGGGACTTGTGCCTCTTGTGGGCACAATGCCAGCCATGGTCCATGTCTTTTTGAAAATACAGAGACTTCTCGCATGAATTTTTCACAACGCGTCCATCGCTGGGCGGTGCTGCCACAACGTATTCGCGGGATGTTCAATCTGAACGATCCACGCTGGGGTCGTGGCGATAACAACAACGAAGACAGTCCCCGTTCTGCGGACAATGAACGTCCGGAGCCGCCACCCGCTGCTCCCGATCAGCAGCGCCCCCGTCCTCCTTCGTCTCAGCAAGGCCAGCCGCCGGATCTGGAGGAAGTGTGGCGTGATCTCAATCGCAAGCTCTCAGGTCTGTTCGGCGGCAAGCCGGGTGGCCCTGGTCTGCCACCGAGCCGCAATGGCGGCCAGCCTGCCGAGCCGTTCAATGCCGGAAAAGGTGTCTTCCTGATCGCCGGCGTTGCCGTGCTGATCTGGCTGGGAACCGGCTTTTTCATCGTGCAGGAAGGCCAGCAGGCCGTCATTACCCAGTTCGGTAAGTACAAGAGCACGGTGGGTGCGGGCTTCAACTGGCGTCTGCCTTACCCCATCCAAAAGCAGGAATTGGTGTACGTGTCCCAAATTCGCTCGGCGGATGTGGGCAGCGACAACATCGTGCGCAGCACCGGCTTGCGTGAATCGGCCATGCTGACCGAAGACGAGAACATCGTCGAGATCAAGTTTGCCGTGCAGTACCGCCTGAGCGATGCGCGTGCCTGGCTGTTTGAAAGCCGCAGTCCTTCCGAGGCTGTGATTCAGGTGGCTGAATCTGCCGTGCGCGAAGTCGTGGGCAAGATGCGGATGGATACTGCGCTGGCCGATGAGCGCGACCAGATTGCGCCGCGTGTGCGTGAGCTGATGCAAACCATTCTGGACCGCTACAAGGTGGGTGTGGAAATCGTGGGCATCAACATGCAGCAAGGCGGCGTGCGCCCGCCTGAGCAGGTGCAAGCCTCGTTCGATGATGTGCTCAAGGCCGGGCAAGAGCGCGAACGCGCCAAGAACGAAGCCCAGGCCTATGCCAACGACGTTGTTCCTCGTGCCACGGGTTCTGCTTCGCGTCTGACGGAGGAAGCTGCCGCTTACAAGGGCCGTATCGTTGCTCAGGCGCAAGGTGATGCCTCGCGTTTCAGCTCGCTGGTTGCCGAGTATCAGAAAGCGCCCCAGGTCACACGTGATCGCCTGTATCTGGAATCCATGCAGCAGATTTACAGCAATGTGACCAAGGTCTTGGTGGAATCCCGTCAGGGCTCCAACCTGCTGTATTTGCCTCTGGACAAAATCATGCAAGGCGTTGGCGGCAATGCCACGGCTGAGGCTCCGGCCGCTGCCGGCGGTACGGCTGCCCCTGCGGCAACGCGTACAACGCCCAGCCCGGCTGCAGACAGCCGCGCCCGTGATGCCCGCAGCCGTGAACGCGAATCGCGCTAGGAGAATGCAGTGAATCGAATTGGATTTTTTGTCACCAGCATTCTGGTTTTGCTGGCTTTGTTGAGCTCCACCCTGTTTGTCGTGGATCAGCGCCAGTTTGGCGTGGTCTATGCCCTGGGTCAGATCAAGGAAGTGATCACCGAGCCGGGTCTGAATTGGAAGATGCCTCCTCCATTTCAGAATGTGCGTTACATCGACAAGCGCCTGCTGACGCTGGATAGCACCGATACCGAGCCCATGCTGACGGCTGAAAAGCAGCGCGTGGTCATTGACTGGTATGTGCGCTGGCGCATCTCCGAGCCTTCGGAATACATCCGTAATGTGGGTTTGGATGAGTCGGCTGGTGCCATGCAGCTCAACCGCGTGGTGCGCAATGCCTTCCAGGAAGAAATCAACCGCCGCACCGTGCGCGAGTTGCTTTCCTCCAAGCGTGAAGCGCTGATGGCCGACGTCAAGCGCGAAGTGCTGGAAACCGTTCGCGGCGCCAAGCCCTGGGGTGTGGACGTGGTCGATGTGCGTATCACCCGCGTCGATTACGCCGAGACCATTACCGAGTCTGTGTACCGACGCATGGAAGCCGAGCGCAAGCGCGTTGCCAATGAGCTGCGTTCCACCGGCGCTGCTGAAGGTGAAAAGATTCGCGCCGAAGCCGATCGCCAGCGCGATATCACGATTGCCAACGCCTACCGTGATGCACAAAAGATCAAGGGTGAGGGCGATGCCGAAGCGGCGCGCGTGTATGCCGAATCCTTTGGCAAGGATCCTCAGTTCGCTCAGTTCTATCGCAGCCTGGAAGCCTACAAGGAGAGCTTCTCCAAGAAGAGCGATGTGCTGGTGCTGGACCCCTCGCAAACCGACTTCTTCAAGGCTTATCGCAGCGGCGGAGCTGCTGCCAAGTAAATACCACTTGAGCAAGCTGCTTGAAGCAAAGAAAAATGGCCCTTCGTGGGCCATTTTTCGTTAATGGATGATGGAGGCGTAGCAAATGGAGTGGGCTGAAACCTTGTGGCTGGCCTTGGCGCTGGTGCTGATTTTGGAAGGGTTGCTGCCCTTGCTGGCGCCGCGCCAGTGGCGGCAGATGTTCACCCAGCTGATGCAGCTGCGCGATGGGCAACTGCGCTTTTGCGGGCTGCTGTGTATCGCAGCGGGCATTGTTGCGCTTGCCCTGCTGTAAATACCGTCGATAGTGGCCCGGCGATGTCGGCTTAATTTGGAGGGCTAGCCAAAGTCGGTAGAATCACATTTTTAACAGCCTCCCCCTTTCTCCATGTCCGCTTGGGTCCTGCCGGATCACATTGCCGATGTACTGCCCTCTGAGGCCCGGCACATCGAAGAATTGCGTCGAGGACTGCTCGATACTGCGCGCAGCTACGGCTATGAGCTTGTCATGCCGCCCATGCTGGAGTACTTGGACTCCTTGCTCACGGGTACCGGCGAAGCGCTCGCAATCCAAACCAGCAAACTGGTCGATCAGCTCTCTGGTCGCACCATGGGCTTGCGCGCCGATATGACGCAGCAGGTTGCTCGTATCGACGCTCATCTGCTCAACCGCCAGGGCGTGACACGCCTGTGCTATTGCGGCCCCGTGGTGCATGCGCGCCCCGACAGGCCGCGGGCCACGCGTGAGCCTTTCCAGTTTGGCGCTGAAATCTACGGCCATGCAGGCCTGGAAGCCGACCTGGAAGCGCTGCATCTGGCTCTTGATTGCCTGAAGGGCGCTGGCGTCAAGGACATCATTGTTGACCTGGCCGATGTGCGCATTGTGCGCAGCCTGCTGGCCGGCGTGATGGCCGATGAGCAGCAGCTGCGTGCTGTGCATGGGGCCCTGGCGTCCAAGGATGCCACCGAGCTGGCGCGCCTGACTGCGGATTTCCCGCAGGCCTCGCGCGAAGGCTTGATGGCCTTGCTGCAGCTGTACGGCGGTATGGACGTGCTGGATAAGGCTGAAAAACAGCTGCAGTCCATTGCTGGCGTGCGTGAGGTGCTATCGCATTTGCGTTGGCTGACGCAGCGTCTGCAAGGCGTGAAGATCAGCTTCGATCTGGCCGATCTGCGCGGCTACTCCTATTACAGCGGCACGCGCTTTGCGATCTATGTGCCCGGCGGCAGCGATGCGCTGGTGCGCGGTGGCCGCTATGACGAGGTGGGCGCCGTCTACGGTCGCACCCGTCCCGCTGCAGGCTTCAGCCTGGACATCAAACAACTGGTGGCTGTCGTGCCCGAGCGTCCGCTCAAGGCTGCCATCCGCGCCCCCTGGGGTGATGACGTGCAAGTGGCTGCGGCCATTGCCGCATTGCGCCAGCAGGGCGAGACGGTAGTCTGCGTACTGCCTGGGCATGAAAGCGAAGTGGACGAGTTCCACTGCGACCGTGAGCTTGCCAACATCGGTGGGCAATGGGTCGTGCAAGCCATTTAAGGCTTTTGACTAATTTTTCGATTTATCGGATTGGAATATGAATACATCCAAAGGTCGCAACGTCGTCGTGGTCGGTACCCAATGGGGTGACGAAGGCAAGGGCAAGCTGGTTGACTGGCTGACCGAGAGTGCCAATGGCGTGGTGCGCTTCCAAGGCGGCCACAACGCAGGCCACACTCTGGTCATCAACGGCGTGAAGACCGCGCTGCACCTGATTCCCAGCGGCATCATGCGTCCCGGCGTGAAGTGCTACATCGGCAACGGTGTGGTGCTGTCCGTGGGCAAGCTGTTTGAAGAGATCGAAGGCTTGGAAAAGGCCGGCGTGCAAGTGCGTGACCGTCTGCGCGTGTCCGAAGCCTGCCCGCTGATCCTGCCTTTCCACGTGGCGCTCGATATCGGCCGTGAAGCCGCTCGCGAACAAGGCGGCGTGCAAAAGATCGGCACCACAGGCAAGGGCATTGGTCCTTCCTACGAAGACAAGATTGCTCGCCGCGCGCTGCGCGTGCAGGATCTGAAGCACCCCGAGCGCTTCGCCACCAAGCTGCGCGAGCTGTTGAACCTGCACAACCACATTCTGGTCAACGTGCTGGGCTCCAAGAACTTCGACTTCGGCGCCGGTCTGGCTCCTTACATGAAGGACGGCGAGATTCAATTCGACGCCGTGTACGAAGAAGCCATGCGCCACGCCGAGCTGCTCAAGCCCATGATTGCGGATGTGTCCAGCGAACTCAACGCAGCGCACGCCGCCGGCGGCAATCTGCTGTTTGAAGGCGCCCAAGGCACGCTGCTGGACGTGGACCACGGCACCTATCCTTATGTCACATCGTCGAACTGCGTGGCCGGCAATGCCGCCGCCGGTGCTGGTGTGGGCCCAGGCCTGCTGCACTACGTGCTGGGTATCACCAAGGCCTACTGCACCCGTGTGGGCGGCGGTCCTTTCCCTACCGAGCTGGAATGGGAAAAAGAAGGCACTCCTGGCTACGTGATGAGCACCGTGGGTGCCGAGAAGGGCGTGACCACCGGTCGTTCGCGCCGCTGCGGCTGGTTTGATGCTGCGCTGCTCAAGCGCTCGGCGCAGATCAACGGTCTGTCGGGTCTGTGCATCACCAAGCTGGACGTGCTGGACGGCATCGAAGAGCTGCAACTGTGCGTGGGCTACGAGCTGGACGGCGAAACCATCGATCTGCTGCCTCTGGGCGCTGACGACATCGAACGCTGCAAACCCATCTATGAATCCATCCCCGGCTGGACTGACTCCACCGTGGGCGTGACCGAGTACGATAAGTTGCCCGTCAACGCGCGCCGCTATCTGGATCGCATCCAGGAAGTCACGGGTGTGCCAATCGCCATGGTGTCCACCAGCCCAGACCGCGATCACACCATCCTGATGCACAACCCGTACAGCGCAGGCTGAACGGACTGAATTTTCAAAGGAACTTAGCCATGCTGACAGAAGACGGCAAGCACCTGTATGTGAGCTACGACGAGTACCACGGTCTCATCGAAAAGCTCGCTATCAAAATCCACCAGTCCGGTTGGGAATTCGACACCATCTTGTGCCTGGCACGTGGCGGTCTGCGCCCCGGTGACATCCTGAGCCGCATTTTCGACAAGCCTTTGGCTATCATGTCGACCAGCTCCTACCGCGCCGAAGCCGGTACGGTGCAGGGGCACCTGGACATCGGCCGTTTCATCGCCACGCCCAAGGGCGAGATCGCTGGCCGCGTGCTGCTGGTCGATGATCTGGCGGATTCGGGTGCCACGCTCAAGGCCGTGATCGCCATGCTCAAGACCAACTACGCGCCTATCACCGAGCTGCGTAGCGCGGTGATCTGGACCAAGGGTGTGTCGACTTTCGAGCCCGACTACTCGGTGGACTATCTGGGTACCAACCCCTGGATTCACCAGCCTTTCGAAGGTTACGACTCTCTGCGTCCTGAAAAACTGATGGAAAAGTGGAAGGTCTGAAGCCAGGCCTTCGGATCATCAAAAAGGAGCCGCCAAGGCTCCTTTTTTATTGAGGACTCACAACAAGTGGGGGCCGAGCATCCGGTCTTCTTCATTCCAGGAGGAACTTATGCGTTATTTTCATGAAGTTGCTGCCGATTTCTGCCTGGAAGCTAGGAAAATCAAGGACTGTGTGCTCACACGATTGATAGCACGCAGCCGTTGATCCCAAGGGGCGACGGTCGTGCCGCCGATCGAGACTGTTCGGTATGACTTTTATTTTGTGTTGCGCCTTGAATCGCTGGCCTTGGCTGCTGCGGGCTGAGGCTACACTGCGTGGACTTTGAGAAGGTGGTGGTTTGTGGGACGTCTCTCTTTTGGGCGCACTGGCGCCGCTTTGGCCTTGGTTGTCATCGGCGGTGCCGCCATGTGGTGGAGCGCATCTTCCGGGCCTGGACTCAAGTCGGTGGAGGCTGCTGCACCCCAGGCTGCAAACCAGACGCCGTCGGCTGCGGCGGGTAATGCGCGGGCTTCCTTGCCTGCGACCTCTGTCCTGCAGCCATCCACTGGTGTGGTGGCCGCAGCAGCGGCCCAGTCAGTTCAAGGGCCTACACCCATCTTCGTGCTCAATTCGCTGGATGCCACCATCAGCGTGATTGACCCGGTGACGTGGAAGGAGCAATCGCGCATTCCCACCGGCAAGGAACCGCACCATCTGTATCTGACGCCTGACGAAAAATCACTGGTCGTGGCCAATGCGTTGGGCGATACGCTGACCTTGGTGGATCCGCGTACGGGTGCGGTGCAGCGCGTGATCCGCGACATCGTCGATCCCTATCACCTGCGCTTTTCGCCAGACATGAAATGGTTCATCACCGCGGCCAACCGCTTGAACCATATCGACTTCTATCGCTGGGATGCGGCCACGCAGACGCCGGTCCTGGCCAAGCGCGTGTCTACGGGCAAGACGCCCAGCCATCTGTTCATCGATGCGCAAAGCAAGACCCTGTACTCCACCATGCAAGATAGCGATGCGCTGGTGGCCATCGACATCGCGACCCAGACCATCAAGTCCCGCGTGCCCACAGGCGCCATGCCGGCAGATTTGTACGGCAGCCCCGACGGAAAGAAGCTGTTCATCGGCCTGACCGGAAGTGATGCCGTCGAAGTGTTTGACATCACTGGTGCCGAGCCGCGCAGTGTGGGCATGATCAAGACGGCTGCCGGTGCGCATGCCTTTCGCGCTGCCGGAGACAACCGTCACCTCTATGTGAGCAATCGCGTGGCCAATACCATCAGCAAGATCGATATGGTGAGCGATCAGGTTGTGGCCAATTACCCGGCTCCCGGCGGCCCTGACTGCATGGATGTGTCTGCCGACGGCCGCTACATCTTTGTGGCCTCGCGCTGGGCGCGCAAACTCTCCGTGATCGACACGGTGGAAAAGAAAGTGGTGCAGCAGGTCAATGTGGGCAAATCGCCGCATGGCGTCTGGACGCTGTCGCACGCCGCGCGCTGATCTTCTTCATCGTGAGTCTCAGGCCGTAGACGAGGCCACCAGCGTACTGATGCTGGCCTGAGTCCGGCCTCTCCTAGGAGGGTGGATGCAAAGACGAAATTTCATGGCTGCAGTCGGTGTCGGCGCATGGGCTGCTCAATGGCCGCTGCTGGCGGATGCCCAGACGGGATTGCCTGCGGCTGGTGCAGCAAAAAACATAGCTGCCAGCGCATGCAGCAAGCCGGTTTACCTGACTTTTGATACCGGTCATATGGGGATTGCACACTTGGTGGCCCAGGTGCTGCGAAAGCACAAGGTGACCGTCACCTTCTTTGCCGCCAATGAGCGCACCAAAGAGGGGGGCTCCAGCCTCAGCAATTTCTGGGCGCCCTGGTGGAAGGCCAGGGCCGACGAGGGCCACATGCTGGCATCGCATACCTATGACCACATGTACTGGGTGGCGGATATTCGCGACAAGGCAAGCGGGCAGGTCACGCACTTCAAGGTCAGGCCTTCCGCGGGCGACAGGGCCAACCAGAGCTTTGTGGTGTCTGTGGCCGAGTACTGTGAGGAAATCGGCCGAGCGGCCCGCCGTCTGGAAGCCATGACCGGGCACAAGACGCTCCCTCTGTACCGTGCGCCAGGCGGCAAAACCTCTCCCGCCCTGATTGCTGCGGCAGAGCAGGGCGGCTACAAGCAGGTGGGTTGGGCCAGTGCCGGCTTTCTGGGTGATGAACTGCCCAGCGAAAAATACCCCAATGACCGCCTGCTGGCCCAGGCGCTCCAGAATATTCGCAGCGGCGATATCTTGCTGGCCCATCTGGGCATCTGGTCGCGCCAGGACCCCTGGGCGCCAGCGGTGCTGGAGCCGCTGATCACAGGATTGCTGGAGCGGGGTTTTTGTTTTCGGACGCTGGCAGAGCATCCCGCTTATATGCCGTGGATCGCCCAGGCCCGAGGCCATGCCTCGGGCAAGAAGTAAGCAGCTGAGGAGCGCATCGTGAATTGGTTGGTCGGTTGGTTTGGTGATGCCCAGCAGTGGCTTTTTGAAAGCGTAGTCCAGCCTTTGCTGTTCTACGCCGGTATGGCCAATTTGCTGGAGGATGGCTATGCAGCGACAGGCTGGCTGCTGGTGGGCCTGGTGCAGATTGTCATCATGGTCTGCGTCATCGCGCCGCTGCAGCTTTGGCGGCCTGTGGAAGCGGTGACCGACAGAAGAGCGATTCGCGTGGACATCATCTACACCTTGATTCACCGCCTGGGTCTGTTTCGCCTGGCGCTGTTTTTCACGCTGGACCCCTTGTGGGATGCCCTCATGGGCCGGCTCCATGTCTTGGGTATGCCGGCTTTTCACCTGGACGATATCTGGCCCGGCATCACGGACAACGCCTGGGTCAGTCTGCTCATGTACCTGCTGGTCTTCGATCTGGTGGAGTACTGGATACACCGTGGCCAGCACGGCTACAGCTGGTGGTGGAAGCTGCATGCCGTCCACCATTCGCAGCGCCAGATGACGGTCTGGAGCGA
The DNA here is from genome assembly GCF_965139575.1 of Comamonas aquatilis. NCBI lineage: Bacteria > Pseudomonadati > Pseudomonadota > Betaproteobacteria > Burkholderiales > Comamonadaceae > Comamonas > Comamonas aquatilis. The sequence continues at coordinate 74,444 of NZ_CBCSIW010000004.1, forward strand.
TGATCGCAATCACCTGCTGGATGATGTGATTCACGACACCATCATCGTCTTGGTGGCTCAGCTGATTGGAGTGGCTCCGGGCCAGTTCGTGGCGATTGTGGCGCTCACCCAGCTCAGTCAGAGCCTGCAGCACGCTAATGTACGCATGTGGTTTGGCCGGCTCGGCGAGCGGCTGTGGATCAGCCCGCGCTTTCACCGTCGTCACCATGCGGTAGGCATAGGCCACGAACCCATGGCGCCGGTGCGCAACAAAAAAGCCCATGGCAATAATTTTGGCGTGCTCCTGCCTTGGTGGGACATGTTGTTTGGCACGGCCAATTTCGAGCTGCGTTATGACCCTACCGGCATACGCGATCAGGTGCGCCCCGATGCGGCGGGCCGGTTGCGCGACTACGGCCAAGGCTTCTGGTCGCAACAATGGCGTGCAATCTTACGATTGATGGGTCGCGCTTAAGGCCGGGCTTGGGTATGCTAGCTGGCATGAACTTGCTACTGGACTCCTTCTGGCGTGCCCTGGCGTATTGCGTACACAAGCGGGTGATTGCCTGGTCACTGTTTCCTCTGCTGCTCATGACGCTGATGGTCTGGGGCCTGGGGTATTTTTTCTGGGCCGATGCTGTGCAGAAAGTACAGGCGTTGCTGGACGGCGTAGGCTGGCTGCACAGGCTGTGGGTCTGGATGCAGGAGCACGGCGTGGGCTACGCTTCGGAAGTCGTGGCCTCCATGCTGGTGGTGTTGGGCACTGGGCCCATCATCGTGGTCATCTCCTTGCTGCTGGTGGCCATGTTCATGACGCCGGCGCTGACCGAGCTGGTGGCACAAAAGCGCTTTCCAGTCCTGGAGAAAAAGCAGGGCGGCTCCACCCTGGCCAGCATAGGCTGGTCGGCAGGTTCCACCGGCATTGCATTGATTGCCCTGGTGGTCACCTTGCCGCTGTGGGTCATACCCCCGCTGATGCTGCTGGTGACGCCCATGATCTGGGGCTGGCTGACTTACCGCGTCATGGCTTTTGATGCACTGGCCGAGCATGCCAGCAAGCCTGAGCGTCGCAGCCTGTTTGTGCGCTATCGGGCCGCGCTGATCGTCATGGGTCTGATCTGTGGCTATCTGGGTGCGGCACCGGGCGTGATCTGGATCTCCGGACTGGTATTCATTGCGGCCTTCTGGGTGTTGATTCCCATCGCCATCTGGATTTACGCCATCGTGTTCGCTTTCTCATCCCTGTGGTTTGCGCATTTCTGCCTGGCCGCGCTGGAACAGATGCGCAAGGAGCCCAATCGTGGTGCTCAGGAGCCTCAGGTACCTTTTGCGCCTGGAGCGCAGGCCTCCTCGGCACCTTAGTCAAATTGCGGTGCATGCTTTTGGGCATGAGGTTGCAACACTCTTTTAAATGCACCTTATTGGTGCAGTTAAATTCACCGCTTTGGTGCATTTTTTGAGCGTCGCACTAAGGTGAGACAATTCGCACCGAGTTGGTGATGGCAGTGGAATATGCTTATTCAAGGCAAGTGCCGGACTTGCTTGCCAAATGCTGACTTTGCAGCATGACAAGAAGTTGGCACGGAAGCTGCTTTATTTCTTTTATCGTTAATTTGATCAGCCAAGTTGGCAGGAGTGATCTGATGGCAAAGACCGTTGCAGACGTGATGAAGATGGTGGAGGAGAACGAAGTCAAATTCGTCGACCTGCGCTTTACAGATACCCGCGGCAAGGAACAGCACGTGACCGTGCCTGTGTCGCACTTCGATGATGACAAGTTCACCTCGGGCCATGCTTTTGACGGTTCGTCCGTTGCTGGCTGGAAGGGTATCGAAGCTTCGGACATGCAGCTCATGCCCGACCCCAACACCGCCAATATCGATCCTTTCTTTGAAGAAACCACACTGATCTTGCAGTGTGATGTGATCGAACCCGGTGATGGCAAGGCCTATGACCGCGATCCCCGCTCCATCGCCAAGCGCGCTGAAGCCTATCTGAAGTCTTCCGGCCTGGGCGATACCGCCTACTTCGGACCGGAACCCGAATTCTTCATCTTCGACGGCGTGCGCTGGGGTACCGAACCTCACAATCCCTTCTTCGAAATCGAAGAATACGAAGCTCCTTGGAATACCGGCACCAAGTTCGAAGGCGGCAACCGCGGTCACCGTCCTCGCAACAAAGGCGGCTATTTCCCCGTGCCTCCCGTCGACAGCACGCAAGACATGCGTGCCGAGATGTCCCTGATTCTGGAATCTGTGGGCATTCCCGTCGAAGTGTTCCACCATGAAGTGGCAGGCGCTGGCCAAAACGAAATTGGCACCCGCTTCTCCACTCTGGTTGAGCGTGCCGACTGGACACAGCTGCAAAAGTACGTGATCTGGAACGTGGCCAACACCTACGGCAAGACGGCAACCTTCATGCCCAAGCCCTATGCTGGCGACAACGGTTCCGGCATGCACGTGCACCAGTCCGTGTGGAAGGATGGCAAGAACCTGTTCGCCGGTGACGGCTATGCCGGTCTGTCCGACTTCGCCCTGTACTACATTGGCGGCATCATCAAGCACGCTCGTGCGCTGAACGCTATCACCAACCCCGGCACCAACAGCTACAAGCGTCTGGTGCCCGGTTTTGAAGCGCCTGTGAAGCTGGCTTACTCGGCCAAGAACCGTTCCGCTTCCATCCGTATTCCTTACGTGAGCAACCCCAAGGGCCGCCGCGTGGAAGCACGCTTCCCCGATCCATTGATGAACCCCTACCTGGGCTTCTCGGCTCTGCTGATGGCGGGTCTGGACGGTGTGGAAAACAAGATTCATCCCGGCGAAGCTGCGACCAAGGATCTGTACCATCTGCCTCCCGAGGAAGACAAGCTGGTGCCTACCGTCTGCCACAGCCTGGATCAGGCTCTGGAAGCACTGGACGCCGACCGCGCTTTCCTGACCAAGGGCGGTGTGTTCACCGACAGCATGCTGGATGCCTACATCGAGCTGAAGATGGGTGAAGTGACCCGCTTCCGCCAGGCCGTGCACCCTGTCGAATACGATATGTACTTCTCGCTGTAATCGCAGCAGGCAGTTCAGAAAAGGCGACGCAAGTCGCCTTTTTCATTGCTGCGGCCCTGTATTCAGCAGGAACCAAACAGCGGTAAGCAAGTCAATCAATCGCATCAAGACGCAAGCTTGGAGCGATACTTGCGATATCGAAATGGCTGTGCTGTCCCAAGCGGATAGCCCGAGGGAGCTGAATGAAAAAACTGTTTGTGTCGTCGCTGCTGCTGGCTGTATGTGCTGGGAGTTGGGCGCAGGATGTGATCTACCGCTGTGGGAACGAATATACGAACAATGTTTCCCAGGCCAAAGCCAAAGGCTGCAAGCCGGTGGATGGCAGCGGCGTCACCGTGATCCACGGCACGCGTGCAGCGCAGCCTGCGGCACCAAAAGTGCAGAGCGGCAACGCATCATCTGGCAGCTCTGCCTCTGCCCGCCCGGCTGAGAACAGCGCAGCGCAAAAAGCCCGAGATTCGGATGCCCGTGCCATCTTGCAGTCCGAACTGAGCAAGGCCCAGGCCCGTTTGGCTGAACTCAAGGCGGAATACAACGATGGCAATCCCGTGCGCACGGCGCTGGAGTTGCGCAACCCTCAGGGCTACCCAGAGCGCGTGGCCAAACTCAAGGCGGATATTGCCCGCCAGGAAAGCGATATTGCCGGTATCCGGCGTGAGCTGGAGCGTCTGCCTCCGGCTAACTAGCGCTGGCCAGTTCACGCGCAAGTTATGGCTCCTACCGCAGCTTGGCAGGTCAGGCTGTGAACGATTTATGCGGGGCGGCAGATGCAGCCACCCCCGTCAGGGTTTCGCATGAGCACCACTTTTGTTCCCTCTTTGGCGCAGCAGTCCTCTGCTAGCGTCAAAAACTACCAGGCCCTGGATTTGCTGTGCACGCTGATTGCCGTGCTGGACATGAATGGCGCCATCTGCTTTGCCAATGCGGCGCTGGAAAATGCTCTTGGGCAATCGCGCCGCACCATGGAGGGCGGAGAGTTCGCGCTGAGCTTTACAGAGCCCGCCCTGCTGGACAAGGCCCTGAGCGGAGCCCGCAGCAACGACTTCGCTGCGCTGCGCTTTGAAGCCAGTCTGCAGCGCCTGGGCCAGGAGCCCTTGCCGGTGCACGCCACGGTCTCCATAGCGGAGCAAACCGGTCATGTCATGGTGGAGATGTGGCCGTTGGAGCAGCAGGCCCGCCAGGACCGCGAGGAGCGCTTGCGCGAGCAGGCCCAGGCCAACAAGGAACTGATCCGCAATCTGGCCCATGAGATCAAGAATCCGCTGGGCGGCATACGTGGTGCGGCCCAGCTGCTACAGATGGATCTGGCCTCGCCCGAGCTGCGCGAATACACCACGGTCATCGTGCACGAAGCCGATCGCCTGCAAGCCCTGGTGGACAGGCTTTTGGCCCCGCACCGCCATCCGCACGATGTGGGCGATGTCAATATCCATGAGGTGTGTGAGCGCGTGCGCTCCCTGGTGCTGGTGGAGTTTCCGCAGGGCCTCAAGATCACTCGCGACTACGACATCTCCATTCCCGAATTCCGGGGCGACAGCGCCCAGCTCATTCAGGCGGTGCTCAACATTGTCCAGAATGCGGCCCAGGCACTGAGTTTGCGCATCGCACAAGGCGATGGAGAGATTATTTTGAGAACGCGAGTGGCAAGGCAGGTGACTTTGGGGCGCCAGCGTTACAGACTGGCATTGGAATTGCATGTGATCGACAACGGATCAGGCGTGCCCGATGCCATCAAGGAGCGGATTTTCTACCCCTTGGTATCGGGCCGCGATGGCGGCTCCGGCCTGGGTTTGACACTGGCTCAAACCTTTGTTCAGCGTCACCATGGTCTGATCGAATGCGAAAGCCAGCCCGGACGCACGGATTTCAGAATACTGATTCCGCTGCCCTGAGCTCCGGGTTCAGGCATCTGCCAACACAGCAAAAAACGGGAAGGGATAAGCAGCAATGAAGCCGATCTGGATTGTGGACGATGACCCTTCCATCCGCTTTGTGCTTGAAAAAGCGCTGGGCCGCGAAGGCTGGCCCATTCGCAGCTTCACCCAGACGCGGGATGTGCTCAAGGCCTTGGCCGATACCGACAACAGCGATCCCGCGCGCCAGCCGCCCCAGGTGCTGGTCAGCGATATCCGCATGCCCGGCGGCTCTGGTCTTGAGTTGCTGGAGCAGGTGAGGGCGCAGCAGCCGGGCCTGCCCATGATCATCATGACGGCTTACTCCGATCTGGACAGCGCCGTATCTGCCTTTCAGCGTGGTGCGTTTGAGTACCTGCCCAAGCCTTTTGATGTGCCCAAGGCGGTGGAGCTGATCCGCCGCGCGGTGGAGGAAAGCCAGCGCGAGGAAGAGGCGGAAGTCCAGGCGCCGCTGCAGGCGGAGATGCTGGGTCAGGCTCCGGCCATGCAGGATGTGTTTCGCGCCATCGGGCGTTTGAGTCAAAGCCAGGTCACGGTGCTGATCACCGGTGAATCGGGCTCAGGCAAGGAGCTGGTGGCCCGTGCACTGCACAAGCACTCTCCCGTATCCGGCGGCCCGTTTGTAGCTATCAATACGGCTGCAATCCCCAAGGATTTGCTGGAGTCCGAGCTCTTCGGCCATGAGCGTGGCGCTTTTACCGGCGCGCAGACCCAGCGCCGCGGCCGCTTCGAGCAAGCCGAAGGCGGCACGCTGTTCCTCGATGAAATCGGCGACATGCCGTTCGAGCTGCAAACCCGCTTGCTGCGTGTGCTCTCCGACGGGCATTTCTATCGCGTGGGCGGCCATCAGGCCGTCAAAGCCCATGTGCGGGTGATTGCGGCCACCCACCAGGATCTGGAGCTGCGTGTCAAGGATGGCGTGTTTCGTGAAGACTTGTTCCACCGTCTGAACGTGATCCGCCTGCGCCTGCCTGCTTTGCGCGAGCGCCGCGAGGATGTTCCCATGCTCACCCAGCATTTTCTGCAGCAAAGCGCCAAGCAACTGGGGGTGGAACCCAAGCGCATGGGCACCATGGCCTTGCACCGCCTGCAGGCTTTCGACTTCCCGGGCAATGTGCGCCAGCTCGAGAATATCTGCCACTGGCTCACCGTCATGGCTCCTGCGCAGCAAATCGCCCTCAAGGATTTGCCGCCCGAGGTTCTGGGCGGCCAGCCTTTGCCAGCCATGGGGGCTGCGAGCGCGGCGTTGACTGCCTTGCCTGAAAACCCGGTTGCGCAAGCCGTTGAGTCGGCGGCAGCCTTGGCCGAAGCCAGCCCAATGAGCGCTTCGCAAAGCGGCACCGCAGACGCAGGCTGGCTGCAAGATCTGGGCAGGCACGCTCAGCAATTGCTCGCCCAGGGCCACAACGATGTCTGGAATCAGCTTTCCCAGCAGTTCGAAGCCCAGTTGCTGCGAACTGCACTGGCGGCCACACATGGCCGTAGAGTAGAGGCCGCCAGCCGACTGGGAATAGGCCGAAACACCATCACCCGAAAATTGCAGGAACTGGGACTGGATGACGAGAGTTTCGATTGATTTCGGGACCTAATCGACTTTGGCTCCGAGGTGATAGGCGCTGAACTCCGCTCTTTGTGAGTGCTGTCAAGGTCGTATGTTTCTATTTGTTAAATTTGAAACATACGGCCTGCTTTCCTACAGAAGGCCGTTTGTCGCGCCGACTTCCACTTTTGGCCGACCGCTCAATAATCAGTCATCAACCGGTCTTTGATGGGGGCTGTGATTTGCTGGCTCGTCGCATGTTTTCTTTCCTGCCATTTGATGCGCCCTCTGCCCGGTCCGGACGGGTGGCGGATGATGGCGGCTGGGAGCAAGCCCAGCTTCCTGCTGCGCAAGAGCTCTTCTGGCGCGAGCGCTATCTCTCCGAGCCTTATTTTGTGGCCGGCCGTGGCTATGACCAGTATCAGCCGGCCTATGCTTTGGGCTGGCATGCCGCTCAGCAGCTTGACCGCTCCATACTGAACACCCCCACCATGGCTTCCCTGGCCTTTTCTGCACAAGATGCTCAACTGTGTGTGCAGTGGAACCAGCGGGTGAGCGCCAGCTTTTTGACCTGGGCCCAGGCGCGCGACGCGGCCAGGGCCGCCTGGATGCAGGCCTTGTGCCCGAAAACGGTGCCCAGCAGAAAGGATTCGGATCTGCAGCCTCAGGTTCTGGCTTTGTTGCTGGCGGTTTATATGGCGGGCCGCCAAACGCATGAAGCCGTGATCAGCTATTTAGGTGCCAAGCACAACAAGGCCATGGGTCAGACCTTACGGCGCATTCAGCTGGAAATGCAGGGTCTGCTGGAAGAGCTCAAGCAGATCCTGCCAGCGCAAGCATTGCAGCAGCATGTGCACAGTGAAAAAAAGCGGCCAACCAGTCTGGAGATGCTGCAGGATGTCTGGCGTGACGCCCTCTTTTTGCAGGACGAGTCCGTCAGCGATATCCAGCGCAGCCTTCAGGCATGGTTCAACAGCTATCTTGCGATTTCTCTGGATGCTGTATCTTTGAAGCTGGCGCACCAGCTCAAGCGCCATATGCTCACCCTGCGTGGACACATTACAGCGATTCAGTGGCTGGATAGTGGTGCGGCCTGATCCACATAGATTGCCGTTGCACTTTCAGGGCCAAGTCTTGTACGGATCCGGCCCTGATTTGATTGGCGCTTAGCTCAAAGTCAGGACCACGGGCGCATGGTCGCTGGGTTGTTGATTCTTGCGTGGCGCGCGATCCACCGTACAGGCACTGACGCTGCTCTTGAGTGCCTCGCTGACCAGTATGTGGTCGATGCGCAGACCACGGTTTTTCTGAAAACCCAGCATGCGGTAATCCCACCAGGAGTAGCTTTTCTCAGGCTGCTCGAACATGCGAAACGCATCTGTGAGCCCCAGCTGCAGCAGGTTCTGGAAATGCTGGCGTTCCTCCACCGTGTGGTGAATCGTGTCCTTCAGGCCCACGGGATCGAAGGAATCTCTATCTTCCGGGGCGACGTTGAAGTCGCCCACCAGCACCAGGCGCGGGTGTTTTGCCATCTCGCTTTGCACCCAGTGGTGCAAAGCTTCCAGCCAGCGCATCTTGTAGGCAAATTTGTCCGAGCCCGGAGCCTGGCCGTTGACGAAATAGCCGTTGATCAGGCGAATCGGTCCGTCCGGTGCATCCATGGTGACCGCAATGATGCGCGCCTGTTCGTCATCGAGTCCCGGAATATTGCGCACCACCTCGTTGGCCGCACTGCGGGTGATCCAGGCCACGCCGTTATAGGTCTTCTGTCCATGGCTGACGGCCTGGTAGCCGGCTTCTTCAAACGCCATGTGAGGGAATTTGTCGTCGGTGAGCTTGAGTTCCTGCAGACCCAGGGCGTCGACCGGATTGGCCTCCAGCCAGGCCAGCACTTGCGGCAGGCGAACGGTGAGGGAGTTGACGTTCCAGGTGGCTATCTTCATGGGCTATGAATCCTTGATGTGCACGGCCCTCGACGAGGGCCGCAGACTTTTGCATGTTCAACCCGCCCCGCTGCGGTTGCGCGAGGCGGCGATGCAGCCATGGTATCAATCCTGGACGGGGTAAGTCGTCTTGCCAAAGCCTTCGGAGTCTGCCTGGACTCCATCATCAAACACCAGGGTACGCTCGGGCCAGCGCAGGGCGGCGAGCTTGAAGCGCTGCGTGGGGTCCTCGCCGCGCAGGCGGGCCAGCCAGCGCGCGCCTACCGAATAGTCCACGCAAAACACATTGCCGCGCAGGCCGTGCCAGGACAGCGGCGTGGTGTTGCCGAACAGATTCTCAAACTGGGCGCCGTGCGCCGGTGCATCGCCGGGCAGCATGCGGCGCCAGTAATGCCCCACGACGACGGCAGGCTCCTCGTCATATTCGTTCCACCAGCCCACACGCTCCACAAAGCGCCATTTTCCGCCCGCGTAAAAAGGGTTGCGGCATTCGCGTTCTACGCCGGCCGTCAGCACCTTCAGCGGGTTGACCATGGCCTTGCCCAGCTCGTTTTCACTATGAGCGGCCAGAAACGGAGGCGCATAACGATAGTCTTCCAGGCTGTGCGGCCACGATTGCTCTTCCAGCCGCATGCGCTCGGCCACGCAACTGGCCTGGGCCTGATCGGCAGCCAGCTCTTCAAAGTGATCGTAGGCGCTGCGAGCACTGCCCAAAGGCAGTTCGCGAACCATGGCGATCTGCGTGGGGCGCCAGGCTGCGTGAACAATGCGCAGGTCCTCACGCTCCAGCGCGATGGGCAGATAGGCCAGCTGATCGAGCAAGGCCGGTGCGGCCTTCTCTTCCAGGCGGGCAAAAGGGGCGTATTTGGGCTGGTCGGCCGCCACGCGGCTGTCGAAAAACCAGCCGGAGCCATCCTTGGCGTCTTCGCGCAGCAGATTGATTTCATGATTGCCCAGCACGGCATGGGCTTTGCCCGATGCCAGCATCGGAAGGATGCGGCCCAGCACGGCCGGGCTGTCGGGGCCGCGGTCGCAGAAGTCGCCCACAAAGACCAGGCGCCGACCTTGGGGGTGATTGCCTTCCCTGTCGTAGCCCAGATGCGTCAGCAACTGCTCCAGTGCCGCAATTTCGCCGTGGATATCACCAACGATATCGACGGGACCGGGGGGCAGGGGCTGGACAAGGCTCATGAAAGGGGAGGAAGTGATGCAGGCGCTGTGGCGCCGAATGCAGAAAATTCACCTGACGAGCACAAGCCAGAGGCCTGGGCCAGGAACTGTGGTTGAGGTTTTTGACCTGGACGTGCTGCCTATTATCGTGATGTTGCAACAGCACACACCAGATGTCTGCTGTCACGGGAAGGACTTTGGCCTCAGCTCAACAAAGCGTCGTCGAGCGCTCAATCAAAAACCGAACAAAAAAGGCCATGCATGCATGGCCTGTGAATGTGGGCTGTGCTGCCGCTCAATCGCGGCTGTAGCGCACAAAACTGTAGGGCAGGCCGTTGGCGGCCATATGGTCGCTGCGCTGCCTGGCTTTCCACTCTGCGCCCAGCACCGGGGCAAAGGCATCGCCTTCGTAGTCGCGGCCGATCTCGGTCACTTCCACGCTGTCGGCCAGGGGCAGGGCCTGGGCATAGATTTGTGCGCCGCCTATGACCCAGACATCGCTGGAGATTTGCTGGCCCAGATGCAGCGCTTCTTCCAGGCTGGCTGCAGGCCGCACACTTTCCGAGGCCGGATCGGCTTGCCAGCCGGCCTGGCGGGTGACGACGATATTGGTGCGTCCGGGCAGAGGGCGAAAGCGCGGCGGCAGCGAGTCCCAGGTCTTGCGACCCATGATGACGGCGCAGCCGTGGGTCAGCTGCTTGAAATGCGCCATGTCTTCGGGCAGGTGCCAGGGCATGGCGTTGTCCTTGCCGATGACGCCGTTGGCCGCGCGGGCATAGATGAGATGAATAGCCATAACTATGAATAAAGAAGCTACTAGCGCTTGAAAAGATTGGAGTTCAGCATTTTCTATATCTGAAACTCAATAGAGGCGAGCGCAAGCAGCTTTTGATTTGATAGCGGTTTTATGCGCTTTAACGCGCTTCGATCACGGGATCAGACGGCCACGGGTGCCTTGATGGCGGCATGGTGCTGGTATTCCAGCACTTCGAAATCCTCGTACGTGTAGTCGAAGATGGACTCAGGCTTGCGCTTGATGTTCAGCAGCGGATAAGGGAAGGGCTGGCGTGTCAGCTGGGTCGCGACCTGCTCGAAGTGGTTGTTGTAGATATGGCAGTCGCCACCGGTCCAGATGAAGTCGCCGACGGCCAGATCGCATTGCTGGGCCAGCATATGGGTCAGCAGCGCGTATGACGCAATATTGAAGGGCACGCCCAGGAAGATATCGGCGCTGCGCTGGTAGAGCTGGCAGGAGAGCTTGCCGTCGGCCACATAGAACTGGAAGAAGGCATGGCAGGGCATGAGGGCCATCTGATCCAGCTCGGCCACATTCCAGGCGCTGACGATGATGCGGCGGCTGTCGGGGTTGTTTTTCAGGGTTTTGACGACTTCGGCAATCTGGTCGATATGCGTGCCGTCGGCCTTGGGCCAACTGCGCCACTGCACGCCATACACCGGGCCCAGGTCGCCGGTTTGCTTGTCGGCCCACTCGTCCCAGATGGTGCAACCGCGCTCTTGCAGCCATTTGACGTTGCTGTCGCCGCGCAGAAACCAGAGTAGCTCATTGATGATGGACTTGAGGTGCACTTTTTTGGTGGTGACCAGCGGAAAGCCTTCGGACAGGTCAAAACGCATCTGGTGGCCGAATACGCTGCGCGTTCCGGTGCCGGTGCGGTCGGTTTTGGCCACGCCGTTTTCAAAGACGTGGCGCATGAAGTTTTCGTACTGCGAGCGCACAGGGCGCAAGGTGGCGGTCGTAGAGGTCATGGCGCAAATGTGTTGGGGGGCGATGAGGCGGAGGCTTGGTTGCCAGTGTTCATCGGCCGTAGCAAATCAGGGGGTGGGCCTATCCGGCCCGCTATGCGGGCAGTGTGCCACGGGATTAACTGGCGCTCGCGGCGGCTGGTCAATCCGGCGCCGAGATGGCGGCAGTCCGCGACAACTTGAAATACCTGCAGTTGTCTCTGTCATGCCTGTGCCCGCACAATGGCCTGCCTGCCACTGATGGAGATAAATACCATGCCATGGACGGTTTTCAAGGCCGCATGCGCTCTGAGCGCTGCTGTGCTGCTGGCCGCTTGCGACAAGCCTGCCAGCAAGGCTCCAGCCAATGCACCCGCTGCCTCGGCGGTGGATTCGGTGCAACCCGCTCCTGCGGAAAAACCGCAGGCCGACCCGGCCAAGCCGGGCGCCCAAGAGGTGCTGATTCCCTACAAAGGTCCGGATACGGAGCCAGGCCTGGCAAGCATGGCCATGCAGGTGGGCAAGTACCACTCGGAAGGCCTGGATTATCTGAAAGAAGGGGTGTTGGCCAAGCGCCTCAAGGCCTTGCTGGGCGAGCAATACGCCACGCTGCTGGAGAATCTGGGCACTTCGGGCCCGCTGGAGCAGCATGGCCAGTTGCTGTCGCTTACGGGCAACCGACCGCATCAGGGCGGCGACGAGAGTGCCGCCATCGTGATTGATCCTGCACGCAATGGCTTGCGCGTCTGGTTGCAGCACCAGGGGCAGCAAACCGTATTCACCGATGTGGAAGGCGATGCGATTGCCTGGCCCGAGCCGGTTCAGGTCTTTATGGACAATGCCATGGGCAAATAGGCTGGCGTTGCACAGTGGTGCTGCATAAAAAAGCCCTCCGGTCCATCGCGGGCCGGAGGGCTTGGTTTTGCAGCGATCAGCTCTTCGCCAGCACCACGCCGGGGTTCATGATGCCTTGGGGATCCAGTGCATTTTTGATGGCGTGCATCATTTGCAGCGCAACCGGTGACTGGTATTTCTCCAGCTTGTCTACCTTGAGGGCGCCCACGCCGTGCTCGGCCGAGAAGGAGCCGTCAAACGCCGCCACGGCCTCATACACCAGGTGGTTGACCAGACCTTCCTTGTCGCGCAGAAACTGCTTGCCATCCTCGCCTTCGGGCACTTGCACGTTGTAGTGCAGATTGCCATCGCCCAGGTGGCCGAAATTGACCAGACGCACGCCGGGAATCTCGCGCTGCAGCACGGCGTCGGCGTGCTCCACAAAGGCCGGAATGCGCGAGGCGGCAATCGAGATGTCGTGCTTGATATTCAGCCCTTCCTCGGCCTGGGCCAGCGGAATGCTCTCGCGGATATGCCACAGCTCATGGGCCTGGGCAATGCTCTCGGCCACCACGGCGTCCAGCACGCAACCGTCTTCGAAAGCGAGTTCCAGCAGATGTTCAAAGCGTTCGCGAGCGTGTTGCTCGGATTCACTGTCGGCGTTCTCCAGCAGCACATAGTAGGGCGGCGCATCGGCCAGGCCGGCAAACGGCACGCGCAGCTGAGGCATGTGCTTGATCACCAAGCTCAGGGCGAACTGGCCCATCACCTCAAAGCCCGTCAGGCCCGCACCCAGATGCTGGTGCGACAGGCCAAGCAAGCGCACGGCCGCTTCCATGCTGGGTACGGCGGCCCAGGCGGTCAGTTGCGCGGCGGGCTGGGGAAAGAGCTTCATGGTCGCACCGGTGATGATGCCCAGCGTGCCTTCGCTGCCTATGAAGAGATTGCGCAGGTCGTAACCGGTGTTGTCCTTGCGCAAGCCCTTCAAGCCATCCCAGATCTCTCCCTGGGGCGTGACCACTTCCAGACCCAGACACAGATCACGGGTGTTGCCATAGCGCACCACCTGCGTGCCGCCGGCATTGGTGCCCAGGTTGCCGCCAATGGTGCAACTGCCTTCGGCGGCCAGCGACAGCGGAAACAACAGACCTTCCTTGTCCGCGACATCCTGCAGGTTTTGCAAAATGCAGCCCGCATCCATGGTGAAGCTCAGATTGTCGCGGTCTATATGGCGCACCTGGTTCATGCGGGTGAGGCTGAGCACCACCTGGGTACCGCTGTCATCGGGGGTGGAGCCTACCGACAGGCCGGTATTGCCGCCCTGGGGCACGATCTGCACCTGGGCAGCCGTGCAGGCCTTGACCACGGCCGCCACCTCGGCCGTGTTGCCGGGACGCACCACCGCCAGCGCCTTGCCGTGCACGCGCTTGCGCCAGTCTTGCTCATAGGCGGTCAGGTCGCCCTCGGCGAGCACATGGGAAGCGCCAACGATCTGGCGCAGTTGATCTAGAAATTCAGTGGTGGGCATAAATAATTTCGTAGCTTGCAAGGCCCGCAAAACAAGGGCTTTCTTGCGAATAAGGGGAAGTCTAGCGCTGGCAGGGCGGGCCTTGCCTGAACAAGCGCAAGCCTAGGGCATGGCGCTTTGTTGGACAATCGAAATAAATTTCTAAGTTATGCCAGTTTTTCCGAATAATCTCAGCCTGCGCCAGTTGCGCGCCTTCGATGAAGTCGCCCGTCAGGGCGCGTTTGCGCCTGCAGCCAAGGAGTTGTGCATCACCCAGTCGGCCTTGTCGGAGTCCATCCGCCAGTTGGAGGACGCCGTGGGCATGCGCCTGTTCGACCGCACCACGCGCACCGTGGGGCTGACCAGCGCGGGCCAGTCCTTTCTGCTTGACGTGCGCCAGGCTTTCGAAGTGCTGGATCAGGGGGTCAAAAACCTCGAAGACCTGGCCGCCCTGCGCCAGGGCAAGGTGCGCATTGCGGCAGCGCCCTCCATGCTGGCCGTGATCGTGCTGCCGTTGTTGCCGCAGTTGCGCCAGCAATATCCGGGGATTGCCGTGGATTTGCTGGAGGAAAGCGCCGAAGGCATTGCCTTGCGCGTGCGCGACGGTGCTGTGGACTTTGGCGTGGGCGCAGCCCATCTGGCGGGGGCGGAGTTGCTGACTCAGCCGCTGGTCAGCGACCAGATGGGCCTGATTGCCCGCGCCGATGAGCCCTTGCTCAAAGCGCCCAGGCTGGAGGTCGCGCAGCTGGCGCATCTGCCTTTTGTGGGGCTGACCACGGACACGGCCATCAGCCAGTTGCTGGCCCGCGCGCCCGGCATGCCGGCCAATGTGCTCAATACCTCGCTGCGCGTTTCGGATCCGCCGCTGCTGTTCGAGGCCGTACGGCTGGGTCTGGGCGTGTCCCTGATTCCGGCGCTGACGGCCAGGCATCCGGCATCGCGCGATCTACGTTTCAGGGCGCTGGATGCGCCGCATCTCTTGCGCAGCAGCCTGATGATCCAGCGGCCCAGGCGCGCCCTGTCTCCGGCAGCCCAGCTTTTGTTTGAGGCCGTGCAACAGCGTGTGCGGGCGCTATCGCGCTACGAGGGCATTTTTCTCGACTGAATCAGGCCGCCACCGACGCTGCAGCCGCAGCCCTGGCGGCCTTCACGGCTTTTTGTCGCCAGCGCACATGAGCGGCGCAGGCCATGAACAGCAGCACGCACAGCGCAATCTCGCCCATGGCCAGCCAGCGGCTGGGGGCCGCATCGCCCCAGGCACGCACCACGCCTTCGGTGAAGTACAGCCACACCAGCAGGCTCACCCAGCGGTAGGTGTACATGCGTCGCTTGAGCAGACCCACCAAGGCAAAGGCCAGCGGCAAGGCTTTGAGAAACAGCAGCGTGCCACCGGGGCGCAGCGGCGCCAGCCACAGCTCCCAGGCCACGCTCAGCACGATCAGGCCCAGCAGGCTGCCAGCTGCCAGCCAGCGGGTGGCGGCCACATCGGCGCCCGGTTGCATGGCCGGCAGGGCCAGTTCGGTGGTGGTGGATGGGGTTGCGTCAGTCATTGGGATGGCATCATATCGACCATGGCAGCCCCTTTTGAATCAGATCTGGTATGTATCGGCTTGGCCGATGACTTTGTGGTGCGTGAGTTGTTGATGCAGCGCAATGTGTGGATGGGAGCCAAGCAATGAAAAACGACCGTGCAGGCTTTTGGGCCGCTTTGGAGCGCGGCAAATCGCCCAACCCCGTACCCGCACCAAATCCTCAGTATCGGCCAGGGCAGGGAGAGACTCATGGTCAGCCGAGGCCCGAACCTCAAGTGGCGCCCCAAATTCAGCCCCAAGTTCAGGCTCAGGTACGCGCCCCTTTGCATGGCCAGGGTCATGGCTCGACACCGGGCTCGGAGCATGACGGCTCACAAGGCAAGGAGCCCTGGCTGGACAATCCGCCGCCTCAGCCTGTGACGGGCGATACCGCGCCTGAGTCAGTTTCTCAATTTGCTATGCCTTTTGCAGCGGCACCTGCAGATACAGTATTGGCTGCAGGCCCAAAAGATGCAGATTTACGCAAACCATCAAGCGGCCCGGGTCTTGCCGCCATGGCGCGCGATGTGTTGAAGAGCAAGCTGCAGCCCCTGCCCAGCCGCGAGGAGCTCAAGAGCGGTTTTCAGCGCAAGCGCCGCCGGGTTCAACAGCGTCTGCGCACTTTTCCCTGGGGCAATACCTGGCAGGTGCTGGCGGCGCGCTTCAAGGAAGATCGGTTGGGAGTGACGGCCAGCAGCCTGACCTTTACCTCGCTGCTGGCGCTGGTGCCGTTTTTCACCGTGGCGCTGGCGCTGTTCACGGCCTTCCCGATTTTTGGCAAGGCGCAGCTGGTGCTGGAGCGCTGGCTGATGGACAGCCTGATTCCCGAGACCATTGCCCGCCAGGTGCTGGGCTATCTCACGCAGTTTGCCTCCAAGGCCAGCCAGCTGGGGCTGGTGGGCTTTTCGATTCTGATCGTCACCGCGGTGGCGCTGATCCTCACGATTGACCGCACGCTCAACAATATCTGGCGCGTGCGGCAGCTGCGGCCGCTGGGTCAGCGGGTGCTGATCTACTGGGCCGCCATCACGCTGGGCCCCCTGGTGCTGGGCCTGAGTCTGGTGCTCTCGTCCTATGTGATGTCGGCTTCCAAGGGGCTGGTCAACACCTTGCCCGAGAGCGTGCGCTTTATCTTTGATTCCATCGAGTTTGTGGTGCTGGCCTCGGGCATGGCCGGGCTCTACCACTATGTGCCTAACACGCCGGTGCGCTGGCGCGATGCCTGGGTGGGCGGCCTGTTTGTGGCCGTGTTCATGGAGGTGGCGAAAAAAGCGCTGGGCATTTATCTCTCGTCCGTGCCCACGTATTCGGTAATCTACGGTACGTTTGCCACACTGCCCATCTTGCTGATCTGGATGTATGTGGCCTGGTGCATTGTGTTGCTGGGGGCCTTGGTGACGGCCTATCTACCCACCGTGCTCTCGGGTGTGGAGCGGCTCACCGGCCACCGAGGCTGGGAGTTCGAGCTGGCGGTGGAGGTGCTGCAATGCCTGGCCAAGGAGCGCGAACTGCCGCACAAAGGCCTGTATCTGCGCCAGCTTTCCAAGCGTTTGCGCATCGAAGCCTCGCAAATCCTGCCCGTGCTGCAGGCGCTGGCCAAGCTGGACTGGGTGGGGGCCGTGCAGCCGGCCCATGCCCTGGCATCGCTGGAGAGCACCGAGCCGCGCTATGTGCTGCTGATCGATCCGCAGGCCACGCGTGTGGAGCCGCTGGTGGAGGCGCTGCTGTTGCAGCCTTCGCAGGCGGTTGAGCCGCTATGGCAACGCGCCCAGCTGTCGGAGCTGACGGTGGCGCAGCTGATTGCCGCGCCACTGGCAAATATGCATAGAGTTTGATGAAAAATGAACGCAACTCTATGAATGACAAGCGCTGACAGCTAGCAAATTCAAAGCAAGTCAGCGCAGCGAAATACGGCCCAGCAAGATATCGCGCCACATCATCCAGTCGCCCAGAAAGCTGTAGATGGGGCGTTTGAAGCTGGCGGGCCGGTTTTTCTCGAAGCCGAAATGCCCCACCCAGGCAAAGGCATAGCCGCAAACCAGGCCGGCCAGCAGATACCACCAGCTACCGGTGACCACCAGCGCCAGCAAGAACAGCAAGGACAGGCTGGTGCCTATGAAGTGCAGGCGGCGGCAGATGGGATTGCGGTGCTCGCCCAGATAGAAGGGGTAGAACTCGGCAAAGCTCTTGAACTGGCGCGGATCAAGATGAGGGCTGGAGGTCTGGGACATGGCAAACCTTTCTGCTGGGTGAAGGGGCTGCGCCTGCCGCCTCTGCAAAATCCGTGAGCGGCAACTGATGCAGAGGTTTGGCCGCAGCAACTACCGTTATAGACCCGGCATCTGTGCGCCGCTAGCGGGAAAGCATGCAGCCGGGGAGCCTGCGGCCGGTCTCCTTAAGGACTGACCGCAGCCGCGAGTCCATCGCAAAATACGACGTTTGAGTTGCAAATGCCGCCAAGAAACTGGCAAAAGCGGCGCTCTGAGGATTCGGCGCTGTCGGCCATGGCAGCCCGCCTTTAGGCTTGTTTTTTTCTGCACCACCGGGTCGGCGCGTCAGCCATGCTGGCCGGGCCGGCTTTCTCTCAAGGCTTTGTCCCATGTCTGATCTTGCCGCGCCTGCTCTTGTCATCACCACCCGTATCGCCACGCCGGACGGGCAGTTGTTTGTAAAGCGCTGGCCGGGTGTTGACGGGCCGGTCAAGGCCCCGCTGGTGCTGATGCATGACTCGCTTGGCAGCGTGGCGCTGTGGCGCGAGTTTCCCGAGCAGCTGGCTGCCGCCACCGGCCGCGATGTGATTGCCTATGACAGGCTGGGCTTTGGTCAGTCCGATCCGCATCCGCGCAAGCTGACGCCCGAGTTTGTCGCGCAGGAGGTGACCGCAGGCTTTGCGCCTGTGCATCAGGCCTTGGGGCTGAGGAATTTTGTGATGCTGGGCCACAGCGTGGGCGGCGGCATGGCGGCCATGGTGGCAGCGGCCTATCCCGTGCAGTGCAAGGCCTTGATCACGGAATCTGCCCAGACTTTTGTGGAAGACCGCACGCTGGAAGGCATACGTGCCGCACGCGACAATTTTTCCAAGCCCGGGCAACTGGACCGCCTCTCGCGCTATCACGGCGACAAGGCGGCCTGGGTGCTCTCGGCCTGGGTCGATACCTGGCTGACCGAGGCCTTTTCCCACTACCGGCTGGATGCCACGCTCAGGCGTGTGCACTGCCCGGTGCTGGCCATTCATGGCGAGCTGGACGAGTTCGGCTCTCTGGTGCACCCGGAGAATATCTGCGAATGGTCGCAAGGCCCGGCGCAAGCCGAGATCGTGGCCGGTGGTGGCCATGTGCCGCACCGTGAGCTGCCCGAGCGCATCGTGGGCCGGATTGCCGCTTTCCTGCAGCCGATTGTCTGAAAGTGCCTGAAATCGTCTGATTCAGCCGGCTTCGTCGGCCAGGCCTGCCTGCCCGCGCTGCCGCGCAAAGTCCACCAGATCGGCCGGGTAGTGGGGCGAAGTGCGTAAGTCGCCATCGTCCCAGCCATAGAGTACGGAAAGTGCGGCCACCTCCAGCGCCCAGTAAAACGTGCCCTGCCACGGCCCGCCTTTTTTCTGCTGCTTGGGCGAGAGGCGGTGAAATTGCGCGTACTGGGTTTGAAGATAGGGCTGCAGCAGCTCGGGTTCGGCCTCGCCGAGCTGCTCGAAAAATGGCAGCAGCGCGCCATAAGGCCGGGGGTGGAACAGGGTCTCGTTGACTTCTTCCAGCTCCATGGCCGCGGCGCTCAGGTAGTCCAGCAGGCGGTCGGTATCAAACACCAGCACCTGCTCGACGATGGCGGGGATTTCTTCGGGCGCATCCAGCAACACGGCCAACGCCATGAGGATGACGGCGTATTTGTACTGCGCACTGCGGGTGTTGATGGGCGCGGGCACGCCATAGTCTGCACCCGTGGCCTGACCCATGCTGGCGCGGGCATGGCCGGCCACGGCAGCCGCATCCCTCCACAGCGCCACGGTTTCCAGATAGATGGGGCGCAGCACATAGCCGCTCAGGCCCAGATCCATGCCGTAGATCAGCAGATGGCAGGCTTCTTGCCCGGCAGCCTGCCAATCCCAATAGTTCTCCAGTGCGGCATGGGCTGGCAGCTGCAGCGGAGCCTGGTAGCCGGAGCTACCCGCAAAGCGCTGCAGCGTGGTCAAAGCGGCTTTCCAGTCGGCTTTTTTGTCCGCCAGATTGAGCGGGCGGCGCGGGCTGAGGCCGGTCAGAGGGATCTGCTGCCAGCTGGCGCAGGCGGCGGCCAACTGGCTATAAGGCATGAAAGCGGTGGTCATGCCCCGAGCTTAGTGGCAGATACGACGGTTTTAGGCCGCCAGAAAATCCCGGATCGCAAACAGCGTGGCGTCGGGCGACTCCGTCATCTGGTTGTGGCCGTTGGCAATCAGCTGGACCTTGACCGGCTTGCCCGCCGCCTTGGCGGCTTCGATCAGGCCTTTGGCAGCCTTGGGCGGTGTCATCTGGTCCTGCTCGCCGAGCACGAACAGCGCAGGGGCGCTGATCTGGGCCATGGCCGCCTCGCCGCCGGCATAGCGGTCGCAGGCGCTAAAGCCCGTGTGCAGCAGATTGGTCTCTGCATTACTGGCCAGTACCCGGCGGCCCAGGGCCATGCCCGCGCCAAATACCCAGCTGCCGGCGCCATTGGGTGGTGCCAGCGTGGCACGCGAGAAGGTGTTGACCATGGCAATGGCTTTTTCGGGCGTGTTCAGCGCCGAATCCAGCAGCGCGGGCGAGACCTTCATGGGAAAGGCCGTGCCCGCCAGCACCAGATGGCTGATGCGCTCCTTCAGTTGGGCCGCCGCTTCCATGGCAATCAGGCTGCCCCAGCTATGGCCGATCAGCGCGGCCTTGTCCAGACCGGCTGCGTTCATTAGTTGGCCGATAAAGGCGGCGGCTTCCTCCACGGTCTGGGAGGCCGCACCGCCGCTCTTGCAATGGCCGGGCAGGTCCAGGGCCAGCACATTCCAGCCGTGGTTGGCCATGTAGCGGCTTTGCAGTGCCCAGACGCTGTGGTCGCAAAGCACGCCGTGGATAAAGATGGCGGTGGGCTTGGCGGCATCGAAGGCCTTGCCGCCGGTATAGGCGTAGATTTTCGCGTTGTTGACTTCAAAAAACATAGCTATTCCCGCAATGGTGATAAGCGCTAGAGGCTGTTTTTACGTAAATATCGAGGCCGGGCAGCATCAGGCCGCTTTCTCTGCAGCCTTCAAGGCGCGCTTCAAGTCGTCGATCAGATCGTCGGCATCTTCCAGGCCGATGGACAAACGGATCGTGCCCTGGCTGATGCCGGCTTGGCTCAGGGCTTCGTCCGTCATGCGGAAATGCGTGGTGCTGGCCGGGTGAATCACCAGCGAGCGGCAATCGCCCACATTGGCCAGATGGCTGAAGACCTTGAGCGTTTCGATGAACTTCTTGCCCTGGTTGCGGTTGCCGGCAATGTCAAAGCTGAATACCGAGCCCGCGCCGCGCGGCAGCAGCTTTTGGGCCAGCGCATGCGAGGAGTGCGTCTCCAGCATGGGGTGGCCCACGCGGCTGACCAGCGGATGGCTGGCCAGGAACTGCACCACTTTTTCGGTGTTCTTCATATGGCGCTCCATGCGCAGCGGCAGGGTCTCTATGCCTTGCAGGATTAGCCAGGCACTGTGCGGGCTCATGCAGGCGCCAAAGTCGCGCAGGCCTTCACGGCGCGCACGCAGCAAAAAGGCGCCGGTGGTGCTCTCTTCGCTGAACACCATGTTGTGAAAGCCGTCGTAGGGCTGGGTCAGCTCGGGGAAACGGCCCGACTTTTCCCAGTCAAAGCTGCCGCCGTCGACCACGATGCCGCCTATCACCGTGCCGTGGCCGGACAGGAACTTGGTGGCCGAGTGGTAGACGATGTCCGCGCCGTGCTCGAAAGGCTTGATCAGCCAGGGCGAGGTCAGGGTGGAGTCCACCAGCAGCGGCACGCCGGCTTCGTGGGCGATAGCACTGACGGTGGGAATGTCCAAAACATCCAGGCCGGGGTTGCCCACGGTTTCGCCAAAGAAGAGCTTGGTGTTGGGGCGCACGGCGGCCTTCCAGCCGTCGATGTCGCCGGGTTTGACAAACGTGGTCTCTATGCCGAAGCGCGCCAGCGTGTAGTGCAGCAGGTTCTGGCTGCCGCCATACAGGGCGGTGCTGGCCACGATATGGCTGCCCGCGCCCATCAGCGTGGCAATCGACAGGTGCAGTGCGGCCTGGCCGCTGGCCACGGCAATGGCGCCCACGCCGCCTTCCAGGGCCGATACGCGCTGCTCCAGCACGGCATTGGTGGGGTTGGAGATGCGGCTGTAGACATGGCCTGGGCGTTCCAGATTGAACAGGCTGGCCGCGTGGTCGCTGGACTCGAAGACGAAGGAGGTCGTCAGATGGATGGGCACGGCGCGCGCGCCGGTGGCCGGGTCGGGCTGTGCGCCTGCGTGCAGGCTCAGGGTGTCAAAGCCGGGGTCTGAGTAGCCGGGCATGTCTTGTCTCCATTTTGGTGTTTTGGCGAGAGAGGTTCAGACATCGTGAATCGATGCACCAGAATGGGGAATTTACGGGGTGCAGTCGCTTCAGTTGCCTGATGCTGCAGGCATTGTGGGCTATATTTGTGTACGCACTAAAGTGCCTTGCGAACTGTCCGGCCGCCGTGGTGACACGTGGGGGACAAGGTGCTCAATTCAGATTCGGAGAACGGCAATGAAAGTAAGTGACATCCTGCGCGTCAAAGGCAATACCTTGTACACGGTGTCGCCCGATGAGAGCCTGGCCGAGGCGGTGCAGGTGATGTCGGACAAGGACATCGGCTCCCTGGTCGTGATGGACCATGGCGATGTGGTGGGCATGCTGACCTTCCGCGAAGTGATTCAGGGCTTTGTCAAAGGCGGCGGCATCGGCAGCATGACGGTGCGCTCCGCCATGGATGATGCTCCCATGACCTGCACCATGGAAACCGATATGGACGAGGTGCGCCGCATGATGCTGGACCGCCACGCCCGCTATATGCCGGTGATGGACAAGCGCATGCTCATGGGCGTGATCAGCCTCTATGACGTGGCCAAGGCCGTGGTGGACAGTCAGAATTTCGAGAACCGCATGCTCAAGGCCTATATCCGCGACTGGCCCGAAGGCGAACGCCAGGGCGCCGAGTAAGCGCAGCTGTAGAACACACCTACCCAGCGTCTACTACGCCATCCAACCTCAAACCCGCAAGCCTGGCTGTGCGGGTTTTTTGTTTTTTCAATGAAATTGCCGTGAAGCGCTTAGCTGTCAAGCGCTGTTTGCTATGAAAAATATTGAAAACGCTTCAGATTTTGATGCTGCTGTCAGTGCGAATGCCGTCTCGGCCTTGCACGGACTGTGGGCGCAGTGCGGGCTTGATCCCCAGGCTTTGCAGCGCGCGCAACTGACGGGCCAGGCCCAGGGCTTTGCCGCCAGCTTTGCGGCGGCCGATCTGGTGCAGGCCAGTGTGGGCGCAGCGGCCTTGATGGCGACCGAGATCGGCGACTTGCGCGATGGCAGCCGGCCTGCGCAAACCGTGGCCATCAGCGCCCAGCACGCGGCGTTTGAAAGCAGCGGCTACTTTCTGCTTGATGGCCTGCAACCCGATCTCTGGTCGCCCATCTCCGGTCTCTATGCCTGCGGCGCGGCGGTGGGCGCGCCCGGCTGGGTGCGTATTCATGCCAATTTCGAGCATCACCGCGATGGCGCGCTGGCGCTGCTAGGCTTGGCGCCCGGGCCGGACACGCCCAGGGCCGCCGTGGAGCAGGCGCTGCAGCAGTGGAGTGCAGAGCGTTTTGAAGTGGCGGCGGCGCAACAAGGCCTGCCGATTGCCGCATCGCGCAGCCATGAAGCATGGCAGGCGCTGGGTCATGCGGCCGTCATTGCCGCCCAGCCGCTGGTGGCGATCGAACGCATGGGCGACGCACCGCCCATGGCTTGGCCTGTATTGGGGGCGGAGCAGCGGCCTTTGGCGGGTCTCAAGGTGCTGGATTTGACGCGCATTCTGGCAGGCCCCGTGGCCGGGCGCACGCTGGCAGCCTATGGTGCGCAGGTGATGCTGATCAACAGCCCGCATCTGCCCAATATCGATGCCATTGCCGACACCAGCCGCGGAAAGCGTTCGGCCCATGTGGATCTGGAGACGGCGCAGGGCCGTGAGGCGCTGAGGGCCTTGCTGGGCCAGGCCCATGTCTTTATGCAGGCCTATCGCCCCGGTGCGCTGGCGGCCAAGGGTTTCGGTGCGGAGCAGCTGGCGCAACTGCGCCCCGGCATTGTGGTGGGCGAGTTGTGCGCCTATGGCTGGCAAGGTCCGTGGGCCGGGCGGCGTGGTTTTGATTCGCTGGTGCAGACGGCCACCGGCATCAACGCCGATGAAGCGGCGGCCCGTGGTCTGGCCAAGCCGCAAGTCCTGCCCATGCAGGCGCTGGACTATGGGGCGGGCTTTCTGCTGGCTTTTGGCGTACAGGCGGCCTTGCTGCGCCAGGCCCGGGAGGGCGGCAGCTGGCGGGTGCGCGTCACTCTGGCAGGTGTGGCGCACTGGTTGCGCAGCCTGGGGCGTGTGGAGCAGCCGCAATGGAGCGAGGCAAGGCCCGATATCACGCCATATCTGGAAATGCTGGACAGCGGCTTTGGGCGGCTGCAGGCCGTGCGCCATTGCGCGCAGTTTTCGCGCACGCCTGCAGCCTGGGACAGGCCTTCGGTGCCACCGGGCACGGATGAGGCGCACTGGTAAGCGGCGCGGCAAGCGCGGGTGACAGGGGGACGGGTTTTTGCCTTGCAGCGAGGGCAGGACAAGCCAGCAATGCCGAAGCAAGAAGGCGGCTGCGGCACCTGGGCCGCCACATCAACGATAATCCGCAGTCTATGAGCGGCAATACCTTTGGCACAATTTTCACGGTTACGAATTTTGGTGAATCTCACGGTCCGGCCATTGGCTGTGTGATTGACGGCTGCCCTCCGGGCATGGAGCTGAGCGAGGCAGACATCCAGCATGATCTGGATCGCCGCCGCCCCGGTACCAGCAAGTTCGTGACCCAGCGCAATGAACCCGATGCCGTCGAGATTCTCTCGGGCGTGTACGAGGGCAAGACCACGGGCACGCCGATTGCGCTGCTGATCCGCAACACGGACCAGCGCAGCAAGGATTACTCCAATATTGCGCAGAGCTTCCGCCCCGGTCATGCCGACTATGCTTATTTTCAGAAGTACGGCATCCGCGATCCGCGCGGTGGCGGCCGCTCTTCGGCACGATTGACGGCGCCCACGGTGGCGGCGGGTGCCGTGGCCAAGAAGTGGCTCAAGGAAAAGTTCGGTACCGAGTTTCGCGCCTGCATGACGCAGATCGGCGAGCTGCCCATCGGTTTCGAGAGTTGGGAGCATGTGCCCCACAACCCTTTCTTCGCACCCGTGGCCGATGTGAGCCAGTACGAGGAATACATGGAGCAGCTGCGCAAGAGCGGCGACTCCTGCGGTGCGGCTCTGCACGTGAACGCCAGCAACATGCCCGTTGGCCTGGGCCAGCCCCTGTATGACCGACTGGATGCCGATATTGCCTACGCCATGATGGGTTTGAATGCCGTCAAGGCCGTGGAAATTGGCGCTGGCTTCGACAGCGTGGCCCAGCGCGGCACCACGCATGGCGATTCGCTGAGCCCCGAGGGTTTCCGCAGCAACAATGCCGGCGGCATTGTGGGCGGTATCAGCACCGGCCAGGATCTGGAAGTGCGCATTGGCATCAAGCCCACCAGCTCCATCATCACGCCGCGTGAGTCGATTGACGTGCACGGCCAGAGTGCCGAAGTCATCACCAAGGGCCGCCATGACCCCTGCGTGGGCATTCGCGCCGCACCCATTGCCGAGGCGCTGCTGGCGCTGGTGGTGATGGATCACGCGCTGCGCCACCGCGCCCAGTGTGGGGATGTGGATTCGGGCCTGAAGCCGATTCCTGCTGCAGCGCCCTGAGCTTTGAATCGCCGCATGGCGCGGAGCAAGCCGGCCCCGCGCTATGCTTGAAAACTCGATAGTTCGTATCAACGCCAGCCCCGGCATCTATCGCCAGGGTTGGCGTTGTGCTTTGTGGGGCACGGCAGCGGGGCTGTAGCCCGTACTCATTGAATTTGCTATTGAATTAAAAGCTAATGGCGCTTGATTGCATTGCACTTCAGGTGCGTTTAAAACTGAATTTCTTGACTGGCAAGCGCATCCCGCTTCTGTTTTTGCTGCGATTGGCAAAAACAACAAAGCCACCCGAGGGTGGCTTTGGCTGCGGCAGAGAACTTATTTCTTGGGCGGCTTGGGATTCTTGGGACTGCGCACCTCATCCATGATGCTGGTGAAATCGTCCACATCCTTGAAGCTGCGGTACACGCTGGCAAAGCGGATATAACCCACCTTGTCCATGCCCTTGAGTTCTTCCATCACCAGCTCGCCCAAGCGGCTGGAGACCACTTCACGCGTGCCCAGATTCAGCAGCTTGTCTTCGATGCGCTCAATGGCGGCATCGATGAGTTCGGTGCTCACCGGGCGTTTGCGCAAGGCAATCTGGAAAGAACCCTGCAATTTGCCGCGCTCGTATTCAATGCGCCGGCCGTCCTTTTTCACCACCGTGGGAAAGCTGACCTCGGGTCGCTCGTAGGTGGTAAAGCGTTTGTCGCAGCCGCCGCAGCGGCGGCGACGGCGAATGAAGGCCCCGTCTTCGGACTCGCGTGTCTCAACGACTTGCGTGTCCGGGTGATTGCAGAAGGGACACTTCATGGCAGAACGGCAGGGCCTTGATTACTTGCTGTAAACCGGCAGGCGGGCGGTCAGTGCAGCCACCTTCTCACGCACGGCAGCCAGAGTGGCTTCGTCGTTGGGGTTGTCCAGCACGTCGGCCACCAGGTTGGCGGTGATACGGGTTTCTTCTTCGCCGAAACCACGGGTGGTCATGGCGGGAGTACCGATGCGGATGCCGCTGGTCACGAATGGCTTTTCGGGATCGTTGGGGATTGCGTTCTTGTTCACGGTGATGTGAGCCAGACCCAGAGCCGCTTCAGCAGCCTTGCCGGTAATGCCCTTGGCGCGCAGGTCCACCAGCATGACGTGGCTTTCGGTGCGACCGGAGACGATGCGCAGACCGCGTTCGGTCAGCGTGTCGGCCATGACCTTGGCGTTCTTGACCACTTGTTCCTGGTAAGCCTTGAACTCAGGAGTCAGGGCTTCCTTGAACGCCACGGCCTTGCCGGCGATCACGTGCATCAGCGGGCCGCCTTGCAGGCCGGGGAAGATGGCGCTGTTCAGCGCCTTCTCGTGCTCGGCCTTCATCAGGATCACGCCGCCACGGGGGCCGCGCAGGCTCTTGTGGGTGGTGGTGGTGACCACGTCGGCGTGGGGCACGGGGTTGGGATACACACCAGCAGCGATCAGACCGGCGTAGTGAGCCATGTCCACCCACAGGATGGCGCCGACTTCCTTGGCGATCTTGGCGAAGCGCTCGAAATCGATGTGCAGAGCGTAGGCAGAGGCGCCGGCAACGATGATGCGGGGCTTGTGCTCGCGCGCCAGCTCTTCCATCTTGTCGTAGTCGATGGCTTCGTTGGCATCCAGACCGTAGGAAACGGCCTTGAACCACTTGCCGGACATGTTCAGCGCCATGCCGTGGGTCAGGTGACCGCCTTCGGCCAGGCTCATGCCCAGAATGGTGTCGCCGGGCTTGGCAAACGCCATCAGCACGGCCTGGTTGGCTTGCGAGCCGGAATTGGGTTGCACGTTGGCGGCTTCAGCGCCAAAGATTTGCTTGATGCGGTCGATGGCCAGTTGCTCGACCACGTCCACATGCTCGCAGCCACCGTAGTAACGCTTGCCTGGATAGCCTTCGGCGTACTTGTTGGTCAGCTGGGAGCCTTGGGCTTCCATCACGGCGGGCGAGCAGTAGTTCTCGCTGGCGATCAGCTCGATGTGCTCTTGCTGGCGATGGTTTTCAGCCTGGATGGCGGCAAACAGTTCGGGGTCGACTTTCTCGACGGTATCGGTGCGTTGAAACATGGCAGTCCTGTGAACTTGAAATTCCCTTGAGGCCAAGGGCTGCCCAGGCGAACGGCTGAAACGCTTGCGGGTTGCAATCGCTGCGACCTTGGGCGGTACGCTCCCCGGTGGTTCACAGACCTTGCAGTCTGCTGGTTTCCACGTCAGCGGCAGAGAAATTTCTGCGCCTATCGCCAGTTGCGTACACCCGCTAGTGTAGCTGAGCCGGGCCGGGCTTTCCCCAAGCTCCCGCTGCAAGTCCATGGGCTTTGTTGCGTTTTGTGCATTTGCACAAAAGCTGCCGGCACTGGAGTGGCACCAATGAAAAGAGCTGGCCATGGCCAGCTCCCGGGTGCAGAGGCAGACGCCTTACATTTGCCCTACGTTGGCCTGGGCCAGCTTGACGACGTTCTTGTCGAGCGCTGCCGAGGGCTGGCTCAGGCTGTCGATGGCCGAGGAGGTGAGGGTATCCTTGGCATGTGTCGAAGGATTGGCCTTGACCTTTTGCGCAGGCGCATCGGCCTTGGCTGTCAACAGAGAGTCGCCGCGCAGACCGACGGCCGCGCGCATGCGCTGGTGTTCGGCCAGTACCTTGGCTGCATAGCCGCCGTCGCTGGGCAGATTGGCGGCGCCCACGTAGTAACGCAGTCCGCCTTCGATGGAGCCGGCACGGGCGATGCAATCCTTGAGCACCTTGACGCCTACCTTGAGGTTGGTCACGGGATCAAAAGCAGCATGCTGGCCGCCAAAGCTCTCGTACTTGTCGGTGTGCACCGAAGTCATGACCTGCATCAGGCCCTGGGCACCGACCGAGCTTTGGGCAAAGGGGTTGAAGCTCGATTCAATGGCCATGATGGCCAGGATCAGCATGGGGTCCAGCTTGTTGGCCTTGCCCTGGGCATAGGCTTCGCTGACCAGAGCCGCCAGGGGCTCGGGTGCTACGCGGTACTTCTTGCTCAGCCAGTAGGCTACGGCAGCCTGCTCTTTGGGCAGGCTCTTGGGATTGGCGGCCGTGGCACGGTCGCTGGCTGCGACCATGGCGGTGGCCACATCTTCGACAGCAACTTCAGCTTCGGCCATCACGGGCTGGCGGGCATCCAACCATTGGCGCAGCTGGCTTTCACCAGCGAGCCGCAGATCGGGGCGGGAGATCAAAATCAAGGCCGAGATGGCCACGGCCAAGCCCAGGAGGGCGAAACCGTTGTGGGTGAGAGCAAGAAAACCATGGGCCACTTTGTGGCCCAACGTTCGCGCGGAGGCGACCAATTTTTCTGACGCTGGCATAGCTTGTCCTTTCTGGAGGGCTGCCCCGGGGCATCGCTATGCAACCTGGATGGTTGGCGAATTGCCGTTGGCAACGACCTCAATGAGGTTTTGCTGCGGGCCGACTAAAAGCGCCTGGGCCGGAGTGTCCGGAAGGCGTATGTCGGTCTGCTCAGTCGTGAGGCAGCGGAAACAAAAAACGCTCTTTTCGAGCGCTGGCGGATTCTAGGAGTCCTCTTAATAATCGGTCAACACTAACAAAAATAGTTTTAATATTTTAAAGTAATATTAAAGCTGTATAAAAGCACAGCTATTTACAAGAAGGTCTTCGGGAAATCACCACTACAAGCAGTGTGTGTGCTCACATCCTTATTTGCATCAAAAAAGAGAAATAAAATGAAAAAACGCTGGTAACCCTTTGCCTGCACGGATATAGTGAATCTGCCTGCAAACTGCAGGTGTTCGCCAAAGAAAGGGAAAGGCAAACCTAGCCAAGGCACTTTCAGAGAGCTCTGGTCACGTTGCTTGTAATCTTCGCTGAGGCACTCACGGGAGCAATCTCTTGCTTCCAGCAGCAAGGACTTTATCCTCCTTGTCTGCGAAAAAACGGCACAGTCTGGTACTTGCCGTAGGGCCCGGAAGTTGGTTTCGCCACTTCCGGGCTTTCTTGTTTTTGCAGCCTTCCATTCCACCAAATTCTCGCATCGGCATGGCGGCTGAAGTCATTGATTGCCGGCTGCGGAGTGGGTAAGAATGGTGTGAAAAATCTGGCCCGGCGCACCGACTTTCCATAGGACTTCCATGGGAAAAATGCAGCCCTCTATATATAGAGTGTTTTGCGTTTTCATGGAAGCATGAAAGCTGCGCTGCGGCAAGAGTACATTTGCGCCATCGCACGTGCTGACTGCCATGTTTGCTATCGTTGTTTGCGCTGCTGGGGTTGGAGGGCAGCCCCTTGTTCATGTCTTTCAAAAAATCACTCATGCCGCTGCTTTCAACGCATCGTTTGCTACGCCGCCTGATCTGGCTTGTTCTGGGAATTTTGCTGCTGTGGCTGCTCTTGTGGGCATTGCTGCCTATTGTGGTCAAGAGCCAACTGGAAAAACAGGCCTCGGCCAAGTTGGGCCGCCAGGTGCATGTGGGCAAGGTCGAGTTTGCGCCCTGGTCCATGGCCATCAGCTTGCATGATCTGGTGATTGATAAAGCTACAAAAAACGTAGCTAATAGCGTAGATTCAGAAAGCGCTGAAGCTCAAAAAACCTCCGAAAATTCTGCGGAGCCACAGCTGGAGATCAAGCGCATTTTTGTGAATGCTAGCATCCAGTCCCTGTTTCGGCTGGCGCCAGTGCTGGATGCGGTGGAGGTGGACTCGCCCGTGCTGCGTCTCACCCAGCACTCCGTGGGCAAGCTCGATATCGACGATGTGATCGCCAAGCTGTCCGAGCCCAAGGACGAGGCCTCCAAGCCCGTGGACTTTGCGCTCTACAACATTGCCCTGCGCGATGGTCGTATCGAGCTCAATGATGAAGCCGTGCAGCGCAAGCACGAGCTCAAGGCGCTGCAGTTGAGCATTCCCTTCATCAGCAATCTGGCATCCAAGCGTGAAATCAAGGTGCTGCCGCATCTGGCGTTTGAACTCAATGGCAGCCAGTTCGCCTCTACAGGCGAGAGCACGCCTTTTGCCGACAATCGCCAGACGGCGCTCAATCTCCAATGGGCGCATATAGACCTGAAGCCTTATCTGGGCTATGTGCCTGAGTCTGTGCCGGTCAAGCCTGTGTCCGGTGTGCTGGATACGGATTTGCAAATCGCGTTCGAGCAGCAGGAGCAAGCCGTGGTGCGCCTCAATGGCAAACTGACGCTCTCCGAGGTGGAGCTGCGGGACCGTCAGAGTGCGCCGCTCTTGAGCTTTGAGTCGCTTCAGGTGCAGCTGAAGAATACGCAGCCGCTGCAAAACCAGATCACGCTGGAGTCGGTGCGCTGGGTCAAACCCGAAATTCACGCCAGTCGCGATGCACAAGGCGTGATCAACTGGCTGGGTCTGTCTGCTGGCAATGACCAAGCCAGCAAGGCTGCTGAGGCCAAGCCGCAGACCGATGAACAAACGGTGGCTGCAAACAAGGCCGTTGAGCCGGCTAAACCGGCCGCATCGGCTTCCCCGCTGCAGATTGCGGTGCAGCAATTCAACCTGGATGCCGGCACGGTGCACTGGCGCGATGCCGCCACAGGCGCTGCGCCTGCGGCGCTGACGCTCTCGCCTCTGTCGCTGGAAGTGAGCAGCGTGGCTTGGCCTATGAGCCAGCCGCTGAATCTGACGGCCAGCAGTGAACTGCGCCAAGCTGGCGCTGGCACCCCAGATGCCGGTGCTGCAGCCAAGCTGGAACTGCAAGGTCTGGCTGCCCCCAAGGAGGGCAAACTCAGCATTCAGCTGCAGCAGCTGCCTTTGCAATGGGTGCAGCCCTATCTGGCTGCGCATTTCAAACCTGAGTTGAGCGCCATGCTGGCCAGCCAGGCCGAAGTCTCCTGGGGCGAGGCCGGTGTGATAGCCCATGTCAGTGAATTCACGGCCGACAAGCTGCAGCTACATGACAAACAGACGCCGGTGATGGTGGAGCAAGTCAAGCTGACGGGGGCTCAGGTCGATCTGAGTGCACAGCAGGTGGTGGTGGAATCGATTGCCGTGCAAAAGCCCCAGCTGGCTGTGGTGCGTGATGCCCAAGGTCGCTGGATGTACCAGCAGTGGTTGCCTGCGCCCGGCAAGACTGCGGTCAAGCAGCAGGGCAGGGCGGATGGCAAGACCGAAGCCAAGTCCTGGGCCGTCAAGCTGGCGGCGCTGGCGGTAGACGGCGGTGCCATTCAATTCAAGGATCTGGCGCCTGTGCCGGATCAGGCCAGCCAGGCGGTGCAACTGGAGCTGAGCGCGCTGCGCGTGCGCCTGGGCACTTTCGAGCCGCTGACTCAAAAGGCCGCTCCCACGCCGCTTGAGCTGTCTGCCAAGATTGCCTCGGGCCGTCGCGTGCAGGCGGGCAGTATTCAATTCAAGGGCCAGTTTGGCCTGACGCCAGCCTCTGCCCAGGGGCAGTTGCAGGTCAACGCCTTGCCCTTGCATGCGTTCGAGCCTTATTTTGGCCGCAAGCTCAATGTGAATCTGGTGCGCGCCGATGGCAATTTCAAAGGCAAGCTCAGTTTCGAGGCCTTGGCCAAGGGTCCCAAGCTCAGTGTGCAAGGGGATGTAGCGCTGCTTGATATGCGCATGCGCTCTACCCTGGCGGAGCCCGTCAGGCAGGAGAGCGGCGCGCCCAGCACTGCCAAGGGCGCGCTGACGGCTGTGCTCAATGACTCCACGGCAGACCGCGCCAAGGACTTGGCGAGCAAGACCGGTCTGGGCTTGGGCGATGACTTGCTGGCCTGGAGAACACTGGCCGTGCGCGGACTGGATTTGAATCTGCAGCCCACGCAGCCGCTGCGCGTCAGCGTGCGTGAGACGGCGCTGAGCGACTTCTTTGCCCGCGTTATCGTGCAGCGCAACGGCCGGATCAACTTGCAGGATATCGTGAAGACCGAGACGTCCGAGCAATCCGTGGCGCAGAACGAGCTGGCCAATGCCCAGGCCGCAGCCGGTGCCAAGCCTGATGCCGCCAAGCCTGCCGAGCCTGTCAAGGCCGAGGATAGCGGCCCCGCGCCCATCATCACGGTGGGCCCGATTGTGCTGACGGGCGGCAAGGTGCAGTTTTCCGACTATTTCATCCAGCCCAATTACTCGGCCGATCTGAGCGATCTGGCGGGTCGCCTCAGTGCTTTCTCTTCCCGGTTGCCGCCAGGCCAGACGGAGCCGCAAATGGCCGATCTGGAAATCAAGGGCAGGGCGCAGGGCACGGCTTCGCTGGAGATCACCGGCAAGATCAACCCGCTGGCCAAGCCTTTGGCGCTGGACGTGCGTGCGCAAATGCGGGATCTGGAGCTCTCGCCCCTGTCGCCTTACTCCATCAAGTACGCAGGTCACGGCATTGAGCGCGGCAAGCTGCATATGGATGTGAACTACAAGGTGCAGCCCGATGGACAGCTCACGGCTTCCAACAAGCTGGTGCTGCATCAGCTGACCTTTGGCGATGCGGTGCAGGGCGCACCGGCTTCGCTGCCGGTGCGTCTGGCCGTGGCCTTGCTGGCCGACCGCAATGGCGTGATTGACCTGGATCTGCCCATCAGCGGCTCGCTCAACGACCCGCAATTCCGCCTGGCGCCAATCATCTTCAAGGTGATTGGCAATCTCATCATGAAGGCCGTGACGGCACCGTTTGCCCTGCTGTCGGGAGCGTTCTCGGGCGGCGACGAATCAGGTGCCGTCACTTTTGCTCCCGGTAGTGCTGAGCTCGATGCCAAGGCCAAGGAAAATCTGAGCAAGATCGTCAAATCGCTGAGCGACAGGCCGGCGCTCAAAATGACGGTGGTGGGGGAGTCCCGCGAGGCCGAGGACAGGCAGGGCTGGAAGTTGGCGCAACTCGATCGTTTGCTGCTGGCACAAAAGCGCCGCGAAGCGATTCGTGATGGCAAGAACGGCGATGAGGTGCGCGGCGTGACGGATGCCGAGCGCCCAGCGCTGCTCAAGGCGGTCTACAGCCGTGCCGATGTAAAAAAGCCCCGTAACATGATCGGTATTGCCAAGGATTTGCCCGCCGAGCAGATGAAGGCCTTGCTGATCGATAACATTGGCGTGCCCGATGACGCCATGCGCGAGCTGGCGCTGGCCCGTGGTGTGGCGGTGCGTGACTATCTGGCCAGCCAGAATCTGCCTCTGGAGCGCCTGTTTCTGGGGGCTCCCAAGACCGAAGGACAGGGCCAGGACTGGACGCCGCGCGCCCAGCTCAGCCTGTCTGCACAGTGATATGTCAAACGCTGAAAGCCAAGGCTATTCAGCGTTTTTTGGCTCGTCTTCAAATAAAGGCGAAAATACGGGTTTGTCCAAGCGCTTGCAGGCATCATCGATGCACCTGCTGGCGTCTGGACTTGCGCTTGCAATGTCCACCCCCATATGGGCGGCAATGGTTTCGCCACCGGGCGGTGCCAAGCATTCTCTAACTGATACATGTCATCTATTTCTCCTAGCAGCACCATGTCTGATGCACCTGAAGTGAACCCGGCCTCTGCCAAGAATTCCGAGCAACATCCGCTGGATGCATTGACGGGTGGTGCTTTTTCCGCCGAAACCTCGGGCGACCGCGCCGCGCGTATCCGTGACTGGCTCACCACGCAACCTTCGGTGGAGCAGCTCCAGGAAGTGCACAAGGAACTGAGCGCGCGCGATAAGAGCGCTGCGCGTGCCGTGCGCGAGCGTCTGGACGAAATCCGTCGCACCGAAAACCAGGAAAAAATTTCCGTGGAATGGGCTGAAAAAGCCCAGGCCCTGCTGGCCGCCACGCCTTTTGACGCCGCTGCCGCAGTGGCCTGGCAGCGCGATGCCGCCAAGGCCGGCGCTGCGCTCTCGCGCGAGCCGTTGTCCCAGTTCAAGGCCCAGTTTGCCGAGCGCGTGAAGGCCGTGGAAGATCTGCAGCACCGCACCCAGGTGCAGCGCGAAGTGGCTTTGCTGCTGGCGCAGCGCATTGAAGTGCTGTCCACCAAGTCCTGGCGTGATGCCAAGGCCGTGCTCGAAGCGCTGGGCAGCGACGTTGGCCGCTGGCAAGAACAGGCCAAGGAGCTGACCGGTGACGCGGCCTGGGGCAGTGTGGACAGCCGTTTCCCTCCTCAATTGGAAGCGGCATCTGCACAGCTGGCGCTGGTTTGGGATGCTTTCCAGTCTGCATTGGCTCAGACCGAAGCCGCAGCGGCCGACGAAAGCGCTCCTTTGCCCACCGTGCCCGTGTGGGCCGACGAAATCCGTGTGGGCCGTGGCCTGCCGCCAGAAACCGCTCAGGCAGATGCTGCAAGGCCTGCCCAGGCCCGTGCTGCTGCGCCCAAGAGCAACAAGCCTTCGCAAGAGCAGGTCGATGCAGCCAAGGCTGCTTTGAGCCAGGCGCTGGAAGCGCTGAAGGCGGAAACTGCTGCTGGTAACAGCAAGGCCGGCTCGGCAGCTGTGCAAGCGATGCGCGCAGCCATCAAGTCGCACGGCCGTTTTGTAGACGGAGCCTTGGTGACCGAGGTGCATGAAGCGTTGGTGGCTGCCGGTGAAGCCGACGGCTGGCAGCGCCAGAACGCAGACAAGCTGCGTGAAGAGCTGGTGGCCAAGGCCGAAGCTTTGCTGAATCGTCCCGAAGGTCAAGCCCTGGGCGGTCGCAAGATTCAAGAAACCCTGCGTGCCCTGCGCGAGCAGTGGAAGCAGGCCGATCAGGGTGCTGCTGCCAACCATGCGCTGTGGAAGAAGTTTGACGAGGCCTGCAACGCCGCCTACAAGGTGGTCGAAGCCTGGCACGACAAGCTGCGCCAGGACACCACGCAGGCCAAGAGCCAGCGTCTGGCTTTGGTCGAAGAGATCAAGGCCTGGGCTGCCGAGCATGCCTCCAGCGAAGACTGGAAGGGCATGGGTCGTGCTCTGCGTCAGTTTGCCGAACGTTGGCGCGAAAGCGGCCACATTGGCGAGAAGCTGTTTGCCGAGCTGCAGCCGCTGTTCAAGCAAGCCATGTCGGCTGCCGAAGCGCCTCTGCATACCGCACAAAAAGCCAGTCTGCAACGCCGCAACGCCATGATCGACGAAGCCGCTGCACTGGGTGCTGCCCCCAATCTGCGCATCGATGCCGTCAAGGAATTGCAGCAGCGCTGGCAGGCCGAAGCCCAGGGCGTGCCCCTGGATCGCAAGCATGAGCAAAAGCTGTGGGATGCATTCCGCAAGCCGCTGGACGAAGCCTTCAACCGCAAGGGCGCCGAGCGTGGCGCGCGCGCACCTGCTGTCGAGCTGTCCGAGCACGACCGCCGTGTACTGGAGGCCTCCAAGGCTGTGGAAGCGGCCAATGCCAGCGGTGATGCCCAGCAGATTCGCACGGCCATGGCCGAGCTGGAATCCGTGCTCAAGGGCCAGGCAGCTGCCAAGGCTGAGGAAATCAAAGCTCAAGCCCAGGCAGATCAAGCATCTGAAGCTGCAGAAACTGAAGCGCCAGAAGCTGTGGTGGCCAAGCCTGCTCGCCCGATTGTGGCCGTGCGCGGCGATGACCGCCCCGGTATGAAGAAGGAAGCTTCTGCTCCCGCTGGCCGCCCAGGCGAGCGCAAGGATGCCGGCCGTGGTCGTGACGGTGCTCGTGGCGACCGCGGAGCTCCTCGCGATGGACGCGATTCGCGCGGCGGTGACCGTGATGGCGCACGTGGCGGCCGCTTTGTGCGTGAAGATCGTGGTCCGCGTCTGGCGGATCCCGCATTCCGTGCGCAGCGCGAAGCCATGGAGCATGCCCAGGAAGCTTTGCGCAAGCTGGCGGCACAGGCCCATGGTGAAGCCCTGAGCCAGCTGATGACGGCTTGGGAAAAGCGTGATGCTGAGCAACTGCCATCGGCCCAGCAACTGGGTGGCCGTGTGACCGTGCCCGTGCGCGCCGCCTGGTCCAGCGCCATTGCTGCTACACCCAAGGGTGATGCGGCTCAGGCGCTGCTGCGCCTTGAAATGGCTGCCGACGTGCCTACGCCTGCCGACCAACTGCAAGCCCGCCGTGCCCTGCAACTACAGTTGCTGACCCGCCGCAACGATCCTTCGCCTCAGGAAACCTGGGGCCAGGATGCGGCACAGGTGCTGGCCAGCACGCGTGAAGAGGCTACGGCTCGTCGCCTGCAGAATGTGCTCAAGCACTTGCTGCGCAAGTAAGGTCTATGCCGGATATGTTCCGGCGCTAACGAAAAAGGGAGTCTGCGGACTCCCTTTTTTATGGTTCTCTGAGATGACTAGCTGTTGCAGCAAAGGCCGCAGAAACGAAAAAGGCTGTTGCGCAAGCAACAGCCTTTCTGTATTTGGTGCCCAGAAGAGGACTCGAACCTCCACGGAGTTACCCGCTAGTACCTGAAACTAGTGCGTCTACCAATTCCGCCACCTGGGCATTTCAGAGTGATTGAATTATATAGCGGGAAAAGCAGCACTCAGGCCGATTGGCGNGATTTTTTNAAAAAATNTACAAAAGAGAAAGANAGGNNCAGGAAACGAAAAAGCCGTTGCATTTGCATGCAACGGCTTGTCGTATTTGGTGCCCAGAAGAGGACTCGAACCTCCACGGAGTTACCCGCTAGTACCTGAAACTAGTGCGTCTACCAATTCCGCCACCTGGGCATCTCAGGAAAGATTTAGATTGTATATCAAAAAAATGAACCCTCGCGCAAATGCCGCTGATATGAACGAAGAAATTTTGGGCACAGTGCAGGGCCACCGAGACGGACATGGCTTTGTGATTCGCGACGACGGTGAGCGCGATATCTACCTTCCTCCCAATGAAATGCGTGCCGTGCTGCACAAGGACAGAGTCCAGGTGCGCATTGCCCGCTACGACCATCGTGGCCGCCCCGAAGGGCGAGTGGCGGAGATTGTGGAGCGTCCGGAGCAGCCCATCATTGGTCGCTTTCTGCAGGAAAGCGGCGTGTGGCTGGTGGCCCCAGAAGACAAGCGTTACGGCCAGGACATACTGATTCCAGCCAATGCCACAGGCTCGGCCACGGTGGGGCAGGTGGTCGTCGTGGAGTTGACCGAGGCCCCGGCCTTGTTTGGTCAGCCCGTGGGGCGCATCGTCGAGGTGCTGGGTGAAGTGGATGATCCCGGCATGGAGATCGAGATTGCCGTGCGCAAATATGGCGTGCCGCATATCTTCTCGCAAGCCTGTCTGGAGCAGGCCAAGGCGCTGCCCGAGACCGTGCGCGCCGTTGACTGCAAGAATCGCATTGATCTGACCGATATTCCGCTGGTCACCATCGATGGCGAGGATGCCCGTGACTTTGACGATGCCGTGTATTGCGAGCCAGCCAAGGTGGGGCGCAGCAAGGGCTGGCGTTTGCTGGTGGCGATTGCCGACGTGAGTCACTATGTGACCACGGGTAGCGATATCGATATTGATGCCTACGATCGCGCCACCAGCGTGTACTTTCCGCGCCGCGTGATTCCCATGCTGCCCGAGAAGCTCAGCAACGGCCTGTGCTCGCTGAATCCGGATGTGGATCGCCTGTGCATGGTCTGCGACATGCTGATCACGGCCAAGGGTGAAATTCACGCCTATCAGTTCTACCCGGCCGTGATGCACAGCCACGCGCGCTTTACCTATACCGAGGTTGCGGCCATCCTGGCCAATACCCGTGGGCCGGAGGCAGCCAAGCGCAAGGATCGCGTGCAGGACTTGCTAAATTTGCATGGTGTCTATCAGGCGCTCTTGAAATCGCGTGAAGAGCGTGGTGCAGTGGATTTCGAGACCACGGAAACGCAAATCGTCTGCGACGACAACGGCCGTATCGAGAAGATCGTGCCGCGTACCCGCAACGAAGCCCACAAGCTGATCGAGGAAGCTATGCTGGCGGCCAACGTCTGCAGCGCCGATTTCATCGAGCAAAGCGGGCAGCTGGGATTGTTCCGTGTGCACGACAAGCCTTCGCCGGAAAAGCAGGACATTCTGCGCAGCTACCTCAAGGCCATGGCCGTGGGCATGTCGATCAGCGACAACCCCACGACCAAGGAGTTCCAGCTGATCGCCGCTGCGACCAAGGATCGCCCCGATGCGCAGCAGATTCACACCATGCTGCTGCGCTCCATGATGCAGGCCTTCTACACGCCTGAAAATTCCGGCCACTTCGGCTTGGCGTTCGAGGCCTATACCCATTTCACCAGCCCCATTCGCCGCTACCCGGACTTGCTGGTACACCGCGTCATCAAGGCCGAGCTTAACGGTACCCATTACAAGCTGCCCGCCTTGCCGGAGCCCGGCGAAGCCGAGGCCAAGATGGCCAAGCGCCTGGCGTCGCGGGTGGTGGAGCCCAGTCAGAAGCCGCGCAAGCGCGCCGCCGCCAAGGAAGTACAGGCTTGGGAAGCTGCCGGCCTGCACTGCAGTGCCAACGAGCGCCGCGCCGATGAGGCCAGCCGTGATGTGGAAGCCTGGCTCAAGTGCAAATACATGCGCGAGCATCTGGGCGAGGAGTTTGCGGGCACGGTGTCTTCGGTCACCACCTTCGGTATTTTTGTGACGCTGGACGCCATGTATGTGGAAGGCTTGGTGCACATCACCGAGCTGGGAGGCGACTACTTCCGCTTTGATGAAGCGCGCCAGGAATTGCGTGGCGAGCGCTCCGGCATTCGCTACGGTATCGGTGCACGCGTTCAGGTGCAGGTCAGTCGCGTGGATCTGGACGGCCGCCGTATCGATTTTCGCCTGGTGCGCGATGGCGAGGACGGTTTGCCTTCGCAAAACCGTGGCAAAAACGAAGGCCGTGGCGATGCGCGCAAGAGCGGACGTGACGATTCGCGCTCGCGACGAGAAGGTCGTGATGGACGCGACAGCCGTGAGAGCCGCGAGGGGCGGGCCGAGCCTGCGCACTCCGATAAGTGGAATCGCCGTGATGCCAAGGCCAACCGGGCCCAGCGCAATACCGCTGCTAACACTGCGGGCGGAGCGGCAGGTCATGGCGGGGCATCCGCCAGTGCGGGAGCCAGTGCAGGCGCATATATGAATAACGCTGCGCCAGAGCAGCGCCATGGCAAGCAAAGCCGCAAGGCAGCTAAAAAAGCCATGCTCAAGAGTGTCAATCTGGCCGCTTTGGAAGCGGAATACGCGAAAAAGCTTGCCAGTACCCCAGCGGTTCCCGCACCTGTACCCGCCCCGGTGCCTGCCCCAGCCCCTGTGGTTGTGGAGCAAGCAGCGGCGCCTGGCAAGAAGGCGCGGAAAAGCGGTCGTAAGAGCGCGGTGCCGGCCTTGTTGTTGCCGCCTGTCGAGCCTCAGTCGGCAGTGGCGGCTCCCGTGGCCAAGGCCGCACCGGCAGCGGAGCCTGCATCTGCGTCAGCAAAGCCGGCTGCTGCCAAGCGCAGCAAGGCGGCGGCCAAGTCCACCAAGCCCGAAACCAAGGCCGCGCCCAAGCCCGAAGCCAAGGCTGTGCCCAAGGCAGCGGCCAAGGTGACGAAAAAGGTCGCAGCCAAGACAGTGGCTAAGACTGCGAACAAGGCAGCGGAGACGGTTGTGGACAAGGTTGAAGCTCAGGCCGAAGCCAAGCCTGCCAAGGTCACAAAGCGCAAGCCCCGCGCGGTTTGAAGTAAGACTTGAGTTGGTTTGGCTGCGCAGCAACGCGCAGCTGAGTGTCTCGCTCAAAGGCCTTGCCGGAATTCATCCGGCAAGGCCTTTGTTGTTTGGCTTGTCAGCGGGTGCGCAGGTGCTGGGCCAAAGCGCTTGCGCTAAAGGGCCGCTCTGCAGGCCACTGGTCGGCGACTTGGCCGTGGCGATAAGCGCCTTGAATGGCGGCCTGCTGCGCACTGAGCCCCTGTGCCCAGAGCGAGGCGATCAATCCTGCCAGTACGTCGCCCGTGCCGCCGGTGGCCAAAAGTGCATTGCCTGTGGGGTTGATCCATAGACTGGACGTGCGCTGCTTGCTATCCAATGCATTGCAGGCGATCACCGAGCCCGACCCTTTGAGCACCACGGTGCAGGCAAATTTTTGTGCCAGTTCGCTGGCCGCCTGCAGTCTGTCGGCCTGAATGCGGGCGGTATCGGTTTGCAGCAGGCGAGCGGCTTCCAGCGGGTGCGGTGTCAGCACCGTGGCCTGGCCGCGGGCGGCGCGGGCAGCCAGCTGCTGCATCAAGTCTGTGGATGCCGCTACGGTGTTGAGTGCATCGGCATCCAGCACCAGGCGCGGGGCTTGTGCCAGCAGCGTGGGCAGCCAGGGGGCAACTGCCAGTCCTCCGCCGCAGCCGCAGACCACGGTGGCGCTGCTCCAGTCTTGCGCATTGGGTTTGCGTAGCATGATCTCGGGCCAGGCCGAGCCGGCTTGATTGGCATGCTGCTCTGCATCGAGCAAGGCCAGCATCACACGCCCTGCGCCGCCGTGCATGGCGGCCAGAGCTGCCAGCCAGGCTGCGCCGACCATGGACAGCCCCCGCTCCGCCAAGCCCTCGCCGCCCAGAATGGCTACATCGCCAAACACGCCCTTGTGGCAGGCATGCTGGCGTGCCGGAGCGAGCTGGGGCGCGCTGAGCAGGGCCAGAGGCGGCTGATTAGTCTGTTGATGTGCGCTGATGTCTGCGCCCAATTCATCCCACCAGATTTGCCCGCATGCATCGCGCCCGGCGCCGGTAAAAAGACCGGGTTGTAGCGTCA
Source organism: Comamonas aquatilis (assembly GCF_965139575.1). NCBI lineage: Bacteria > Pseudomonadati > Pseudomonadota > Betaproteobacteria > Burkholderiales > Comamonadaceae > Comamonas > Comamonas aquatilis. The sequence goes on from NZ_CBCSIW010000004.1 coordinate 115,249, forward strand.
GCAAGGCCAGGGTGTGACGCTCGCGGGTGAGGGCTTGCGGCGCAGGGGCTGTTGCACGCCCTGGCGCGAATCCTGGTGCGAATCCCGGCGCATATTGCCCGGTTTGCGCATCCAGGCCAGAGGCAATGTCCACACACAGCAGAGTGCAGGGGCTGTTTTGCACCAGGGTGAGCAGCTGCCGCAATCTTTTGTCTGACTGGTGGCTGCTGTCTGCCTTCAGGCCTATGCCCAGCAAGGCATCGATGCACAGATCTTGTGCTGTCAGTTCGTCGGGTTGTGCGTCCACCCAGATTGCACCGGCTTGTCGAGCCTTGTCCCATGAGGCCCGGGCATCGGCAGGCAGGGCCTCGCGGGCTCGCACATCGCTGATCAGAATGCGGGCATGGGGCAGCTTGCGCCTGAGGCTGGCGGCAGCCTCATATCCGTCGCCGCCGTTATTGCCCGGGCCGCAGACAATCCAGATGGTCTGGGCATGCGGCGCCAGGGCCATGGCCAGGCGTGCGACGGCCTCGCCCGCTCTTTGCATCAGCGTGTGCGGCGGCAGGGCGGCGGCCAGCGTTTGCTCCAGTCTGCGAGTGCTGGCCGTGCTGAAAAGCGGCAGGCCCTGAGGGAAGGCCGAGATTGATGAGGGCGGGAGTATGCGCTGCATGGCCAGAGCATAGCTCCATGCAGCGCAGAAATAATAGGCAAAAACAGCTGCCAGCCTTTATCAGTCAAGCGCAAGCAGCTATTGAAAGCGCAGTTTTATACCGATAGGGCTGGCTGCAGAATCTGTTCGATTGCAGCGCTGATCTGCAACACGGCGTCGTCATGCAGGGCGGCATGCCAGACCATCAAGCCCATGGGTAGCTCATTGGCCGCATGGCAGGGCAGGGAGAGTGCGCAGCCGTCCAGCATATTGATCACGGCGGTATTGCGTAGCAGCAAGCCATTGACGCGGAAAAACTCGGCGTCGCGTTGCGCGTCCAGCTCTGCGTTCACGCCGTCGGCGGGCGCCACCGAGGCGATGGTGGGCGCCGTCATCGGTACGGTAGGCGAGAGCAGGGCGTCATAGGGCGCGATGGCGGTCTGCATGGATTTAATCCACTGCCGACGCGCGGCCCGCAAATCCAGGTAGTCTGCCGCGCTCATGGAGGCGCCGCGTTCTATGCGCGAGCGCACGCGGGGGTCGTAGAGTGCGGCCTGGGCCGGGTCCTTCAGGTATTTGCGGTGCCAGGCATAGCTTTCGGTAGGCGAAAAACCGCCAATTGCGTTGACGGCGTCCAGCGCAAGCAGTTCGGGCAGGTCGATCCATTCGATGCTGGCCCCGGCGGCCTGCAGCTGAGCAATGCTGCGCTCGAAGGCCTGCTGTACGGCCGGTTCGATCTGCTTAAAAAACACCTGTCGCGGTACGGCTAGCCGGCGCTGTTGCAGGTTTTTTTCACTGGTCGAGACTTTGCGATCGGCCAGAATTTCGTGCAGCAAGACGGCATCGCGCACGCTGCGGGTGATGGCGCAGGCGGTATCCAGCGTAGGAGACAAAGGGATGGTGCCGCCTGCAGGCACCAGTGCGGCCGTGCTTTTGAAACCTACCAGGCCATTGAGGGCGGCAGGAATGCGGATGGAGCCGCCGGTGTCGGAGCCCAGGGCGGCCCAGGCTGCACCGCTGGCTACCGAAACGGCGGCCCCCGATGAAGAGCCGCCGGGAATGCGTGCCGGGCGCGAGGGCGCCAGCAAGGGATTGCCGGGGTGGCGGGCATCGAGCGCGGCCGGTGTGCCAAAGTGCGGATTGGTGCCCACGCCGGAGAAGGCAAACTCCGACATATGGGTGCGACCGATAATGGCGGCCCCGGCGGTGCGCAAACGCGCAACGGCCGGGGCATCGCTAGCAGCGGCTGCGGATGATTGCAGCAGCATGGAGCTGGCGGTAGTGGGCGAGCCCCGGGTGTCAAACAGATTCTTGACGGAAATGGCCAGTCCGGCCAGCGGGGTATCGGGCGCAGCAGCCGAAGCTTCGAGGCGCGCTTCTACGAGAAAAGTCTGAGAAAAAACGTTGCCGCACAACGGACTTTGCGCGGCGGCGATGCTCAATTCCATCAGCTGGGAAGCACTGGTTTTGCCTTGGCGTATGTCTTGTACAGCGTCAAACAGGTCGTGTTGCATGGCGATGTGCTAAAATTTTCCGGCTTTGCTGAGGGTTTGCCCTGGAATTGATGAAATGCTTGGCTGCTAAATGCTTGCCGACTCGTTGATTCAGTATCTATGGGCTGATCTGATTCATGCTGATCTCGGACGATTTTTGTGCGCAAGGCGTGCAGCTTGTCCGGCAGCTGCAAGGCAAATAGCAAACCAGTCCCTTCAAGGTGTTGCGCTCACTTGGCTGAGTGCAATCGTTGGGCTGGATTTTAGACCTAACCTTTGAGGTAATTAACATGGCAGTAACAATGCGCGAGATGCTGGAAGCTGGCGTCCACTTCGGTCACCAAACTCGCTTCTGGAACCCCAAGATGGCCCCGTTCATCTTCGGTCACCGCAACAAGATTCACATCATCAACCTGGAAAAGTCGCTGCCGATGTTTCAGGACGCCCAGAAGTTCGCCAAGCAATTGGTGGCCAACGGTGGCACCGTGCTGATGGTGGGTACCAAGCGTCAAGCCCGCGAAATGGTGGCTGCTGAAGCTCAGCGCGCCGGCGTGCCTTACGTCGACCAACGCTGGTTGGGCGGCATGCTGACCAACTTCAAGACCGTCAAGACTTCGATCAAGCGTCTGAAGGATATGAAGGCTCAGCAAGAAACCGGCCTGGAATCCATGTCCAAGAAGGAACAGCTGATGTTCGTTCGCGAACTGGAAAAGCTGGAAAAGGACATCGGCGGCATTCAAGACATGAACGCTCTGCCTGACGCCATCTTCGTGATCGACGTGGGCTTCCACAAGATCGCCGTGGCCGAAGCCAAGAAGCTGGGCATCCCCCTGATCGGTGTGGTGGATACCAACCACAACCCCGAAGGCATCGACTACGTGATCCCCGGTAACGATGACTCCGCCAAGGCTGTGCAGCTGTACGCTCAAGGCATGGCTGACGCCATCCTGGAAGGCCGTGAAGCCCGTCTGAACGACGTGGTCAAGGCCGCCGCCGGTGAAGACGGCGACGAGTTCGTGGAAGTGGAAGAGTCCGCCGCCTAAGCGAAGTCCGGCTGCGCGACCGCATCGCGAGAAAAAGCGGGGCTCTAAGTAGCCCCCTTTTTTTAAGCCGAATTCCTGTAACGAATCGAACAGATACTGGAGAAATACGATGGCAATTACTGCAAGCATGGTCGCTGAACTGCGCGCCAAGACCGACGCCCCCATGATGGAATGCAAGAAGGCTCTGACCGAAGCTGATGGCGATATGGCCAAGGCCGAAGAGCTGCTGCGCGTCAAGCTGGGTACCAAGGCTGGCAAGGCCGCTTCCCGCGTGACTGCCGAAGGCGTCGTGACTGCTTTCATCGAAGGCGGCAAGGGCGGCATGATCGAAGTCAACAGCGAAACTGACTTCGTGTCCAAGAACGACAGCTTCATCGCCATGGCCAACGCCGCTGCCAAGCTGGTGGCCGAGCACAAGCCTGCCGATCTGGAAGCCCTGGGCGCTATCGCCTACGAGCAAGACGGTTTCGGCCCCACTCTGGAAGACGTGCGCAAGGGCCTGATCGGCAAGATCGGCGAGAACATGTCTTTCCGCCGCTTCAAGGCTTTTGACGGCGCCGGCCTGGCTGCTTACGTGCACGGCACGCGCATTGGCGTGGTTGTCGAGTTCGAAGGCGACGCAACTGCCGCCAAGGACGTGGCAATGCACGTGGCCGCCATGAAGCCCGTGGCTCTGACTTCCGCTGACGTGCCTGCCGATCTGATCGCCAAGGAACGCGCTGTGGCCGAAGGCAAGGCTGCCGAGTCCGGCAAGCCCGCTGACATCGCTGCCAAGATGGTTGAAGGCTCGGTGCAGAAGTACCTGAAGGAAGTGTCCCTGGCTGACCAGGTCTTCGTGAAGGCTGCTGACGGCAAGCAAACCGTGGGCCAAATGCTCAAGGCCGCCAACACCACCGTGAAGGCGTTCACCATGTACGTGGTGGGCGAAGGCATTGAGAAGAAGACTGACGACTTTGCCGCTGAAGTGGCTGCCCAGGTGGCAGCAGCCAAGGCTGGTGCGTAAGCCTCAAGCCTGAGCAACAATCGCGGCCTGGAGCCGCGATTGATTTATCTCCCTCCCGTTTTTCATAATCACTTTAATTTCCACCGGAGAATCATCATGTCCAACGCCATTCCAGCCCACAAGCGCATTTTGCTCAAGCTGTCGGGTGAGGCGTTAATGGGGGATGACCAATTCGGCATCAACCGTGCAACCATTGAGCGCATGGTCTCCGAGATCGTGGAAGTAACCAAGGTCGGTGTGCAGGTCGCTGTGGTGATTGGCGGCGGCAATATCTTCCGCGGCGTCGCTGGTGGCTCCGTCGGCATGGATCGCGCCACCGCTGACTATATGGGCATGCTGGCCACGGTGATGAATGCCTTGGCACTGGCAGACGCCATGGACAAGCAAGGCCTGACAGCCCGCGTGATGTCGGCCATTGCCATCGAGCAAGTGGTGGAACCCTATGTGCGCCCCAAGGCGTTGCAGTATCTGGAAGAAGGCAAGGTCGTGGTCTTTGCCGCCGGTACCGGCAACCCCTTCTTTACCACAGACACCGCTGCAGCATTGCGCGGTGCTGAAATCGGTGCCGAAGTGGTGCTCAAGGCCACCAAGGTGGACGGTGTGTATACCGCCGATCCACACAAGGACGCTTCGGCGACCCGCTATGACAAGCTGACGTTCGACGAAGCCATTTCGCGCAATCTGGGCATCATGGATGCCACTGCCTTTGCGCTGTGCCGCGATCAGAAGCTGCCCATTCGTGTTTTCTCCATCGTCAAGCCCGGCGCACTCAAGCGCGTGGTGATGGGTGAAAACGAAGGCACTCTGGTGTACGCTTAAGAGTTCGCTCGCTTTTGATGCAAACTCTTGGCTGCCGAGTCCCTCCAAGGAAAAGAACATGACGATTGCCGAAATCAAGAAAAATACCGAAACCAAGATGGGTCAGTCCATCGAGGCACTGAAGAACAACCTCTCGCGCATCCGCACCGGTCGTGCCAATCCCGCTTTGCTCGACTCCATCCATGTGGAGTACTACGGCTCCATGGTGCCTTTGTCGCAAGTGGCCAACGTGTCTTTGCTGGATTCACGCACCATCAGCGTGCAGCCCTGGGAAAAGAACATGGCTGCCAAGGTGGAAAAGGCGATTCGCGAAAGCGATCTGGGTCTGAATCCCGCATCGCTGGGCGATCTGATCCGCGTGCCCATGCCTCCCATGAGCGAAGAGCGCCGCAAGGAAATGACCAAGCTGGCCCGCAACGAAGGCGAAAACTCCAAGATTGCCATCCGCAATCTGCGCCGTGATGCCAACGAAGGCGTCAAGAAGCTGGTCAAGGACAAGGAAGCTTCCGAAGACGATCAAAAGCGTTCGGAAGCCGATATCCAGAAGATCACCGACAAGCACATCTCCGAGATCGACGTGCTGGTGGCTGCCAAAGAGCAAGACATCCTGGCAGTCTGAGGCAAACAGCCCGAGGACCTGCACTTTTGACTTCCAAAAAAACCGGCGCGGTTCCGCGCCATATTGCCGTCATCATGGATGGCAACGGGCGCTGGGCCAAGCGTCGCCTGCTGCCCCGCCTTGCCGGGCACAAGCAGGGTGTGGAATCGTTGCGCCGCTGCGCCCGCGCCTGCGTGGAGCGCGGCGTGCAGGTGCTCACGGTGTTTGCCTTCTCCTCTGAGAACTGGAATCGCCCGCAGGAAGAGGTCTCCGGCCTCATGAGTCTGCTGGCGACCGCACTTGCCAAGGAAGTGAGCCAGCTGAGCCGAGATGGTGTTCGCCTGTACTTTGTGGGCGATCGCTCAAGCCTGTCTGAAAAAGTGCGGCATGGCCTGGCGCAGGCCGAGCAGCAAACCGCACACAACACCCGTCTGATTCTCAACATCTGCTTCAACTACGGCGGTCGTTGGGATATTGCCCAGGCGGCCGAAAAGCTGGCGGCTCAGGGCGTGGCCATCACCCCCGAGAGTCTGGACAAGGCCATGGCGCTGGCCCATGTGCCCGATCCGGATTTGTTGATCCGTACCGGTGGCGAGATGCGCATCAGCAACTTCCTGCTCTGGCAGGCCGCCTATTCCGAGATGTATTTCAGCGCCAGCCTGTGGCCTGACTTCGATGAGGCTGAACTCGACCTAGCCATTGGTGCTTTCAATGGCCGGGAGCGGCGCTTTGGTCAGACATCCGAACAGATTCAACAGCCGTCCACACCGACTGTGACGGCATAAACAAAAGAGGTGCCATGCTCAAGCAGCGCGTTATCACTGCCTTGATTTTGCTGGCCATCCTGCTGCCCGCATTGTTCTACACCGGCAGCAGCACGCCATTTGCCGTGCTCATGCTGATTTTCATGGCCGCAGGTGCCTGGGAGTGGGGGCGACTCAACGGGTTCGGGCAGATGGGCTCCCTGGTCGTGGGCGGTGTCTGCACCGTGCTGTGTGCCGCCTCCTGGTGGGCAGGCTGGTTGCAGCAGCCTCTGGGGGCGTTTGGCATGCTGTGGGTGATTGCCGGCGGCATGTGGGTGCTGGGTGGTGGCTTGCTGCTGCGCGCTGGCGTGGCTGGCTGGCCGCACATTCCTGCTGCTGTGCGCTTGGTGGGCGGCGTGCTGGCCCTGTGGGTGGCCTGGATGGCCGTGGTGCAGGCGCGCAATGTGGGAATCAATTTCCTGCTTTCCATGCTGGTGCTGGTATGGGTTGCCGACGTTTTTGCCTACTTTGCGGGTCGAACCTTTGGCCTCAAATTCACCAAGAACAAGCTGGCTCCGACCGTGAGTCCCGGCAAGAGCTGGGAAGGCGTCTGGGGCGGCATGCTGGGCGTGATCGCTCTGGCCCTGTTTTGGGTTTGGGCGGACCGGCACTATGGTGCTGGCGTGCCCAGTTTTTATTCGGTGCTGCAGTCGCGCGGAACCTGGTTCCTGCTGCTGGCAGTGGTGTTTATGGCTGCGATGAGCGTGGTGGGCGACCTGGTCGAATCCCTGATCAAGCGCAGCGTTGGTGTCAAGGACAGCAGCGGTTTGCTGCCCGGCCATGGTGGTGTTCTGGATCGCATTGATGCCCTCTTGCCCATGCTGCCGTTGGCAATGATGCTCTCATCCTTTGTGCATCCATGAAGCAAAAAATCACGGTTCTGGGTTCTACCGGTTCGATTGGAACCAACACCCTGGATGTGGTGGCGCGCCACCCTGATCAGTACCAAGTGTTTGCCTTGAGCGCAGCCACCCAGGTGGATCTGATGCTCAAGCAGTGCGCGCAATTCAAGCCCCGCTTTGCCGTCATGGCCAGTGCTCCCCATGCGCATTTGCTGGCTGAAAAATTAAAGCAAAATGGGCTTGAAACCCAGGTGTTGCAATCGCAAGATGCTCTTGAATCAATAGCATCTCATCCTGAGGTTGATGCTGTCATGGCGGCCATCGTCGGTGCTGCGGGTCTGGCCCCCTGTCTGGCTGCAGCCAAGGCCGGCAAACGTTTGCTGCTGGCCAACAAAGAAGCCTTGGTGGTCGGCGGGGCGTTGTTCATGGACACCGTCAAGCGCCACGGCGCCACACTGCTGCCCATCGATAGCGAGCATTCGGCCATCTTCCAGTGCCTGCCCGAAGACCGCAGCACCTGGGCTGCGCGTGTGGACTCGCTGCTGCTGACCGCCTCGGGTGGACCTTTCCGTCAGCGCGATCCCGCCACTTTGGCCGAGATCACGCCCGAGCAGGCTTGTTCCCACCCCAATTTCTCCATGGGTCGCAAGATCTCGGTGGATTCGGCCACCATGATGAACAAGGCGCTGGAAGTGATCGAGGCCCGCTGGCTGTTCGACATGGCGCCCGAGAACATCAAGGTGGTGATTCACCCGCAGCAAATCGTGCATTCCATGGTGCAATTCACGGACTCATCGGTGCTGGCTCAGCTGGGCACGCCGGATATGCGCGTGCCCATTGCCTGCGGTCTGGCCTGGCCCGAGCGCATTGCCAGCGGCGCGCCGCTGCTGGACTTTGCCAAGCTGGCAGCGCTGACGTTCGAGGAGGCAGATGCCCATCGTTTTCCGGGCCTGCACCTGTCCTGGCAAGCGTTGAGCGCGCCTGAGGGCACGACAACCGTGCTCAATGCGGCCAATGAGGTGGCTGTGGCCGCTTTCCTGGAGCGTCGTCTGGGCTTTGACCGTATCCATGCCGTCAATCTGCAGACCCTGGAGGTCGTGCAGCCTGGACCTGTCGCCAGCCTGGAAGATCTGATGGCGCTGGATGCCAGAGCGCGTGAGCAAGCGCGTGCCATTGCAAACCAGTGGGCTCTGTAAGCAGGCAGCGGTGGGGCCCTGTGATTGAACTTGTGCGCCGGCGCGCTGTCAAAGTGCCATTGAGTCAAAGGAGCTGCTGGTGTTGCTGACGGTTGTTGCGTTCATTGTGGCGCTGGGTGTGTTGATCGCTGTGCACGAGTGGGGGCATTACCGCGTGGCCGTGGCCTGTGGGGTGAAGGTGCTGCGCTATTCCGTGGGCTTTGGCAAGCCGCTGCTGCGCTGGACCAGCAAAAAGACCGGTACCGAGTACGTGGTCGCTGCGCTGCCGCTGGGCGGCTATGTGCGCATGTTGGACGAGCGTGAAGCCGAGGTGGCGCCAGAGGAAAAGCACCTGGCTTTCAACAACCAGCCTCTGCGTTCCAGAGCCGCCATCGTGGCAGCCGGCCCGGTGGCCAATCTGGTGTTGGCCATTGCCCTGCTGTCCGTCGTCAACTGGATGGGTGTGACCGAGCCTGCTGCCAGACTGGCAGCGCCGCCTGCGGGCTCTTTGCTGCAAACCGCAGGAGTGCAGGGCGGAGACTGGGTGCAGCGCGTTGCCGTTGGCAATCAGGCCTGGGAGCCGGTGCGCTCCCTGGGCGATTTGCGCTGGTCCATCACTACGGCGGCAATCGAGGGCGATGCCCTGCAGTTGGAGGTTGCTGCCGCACCTGACGCTGGCGCCCGCGTGCTGAATATCGATCTCGCCTCCCTGGAGCCAAAAGAGCCCGATGCGGCTTTTTTTGAAAAAGTGGGTTTGGCCGGACCCTGGTCCAGCCCGGTGCTGCAAGAAGTGGTTGAAGGCGGTCCGGCACAGGTATCCGGTCTGCGCAAAGGCGATCTGGTGCAGAGTGTGGACGGCAAGCCGGTGCAAGACGGCGCGCAGCTGCGCAGCTGGATACGCCAGTCGGGTACCTCCGGCCAGATTGCGCCCCAAAGCTGGCAGATTCAGCGCGATGGGAAAACCATGCTTTTGACAGTGCAGCCGGAACTGGTGGCCGCGACGGCCGAGCAGCCCAGCACGGGCAGGATCAATGCCTTCATCGGCGGTGAAATCGAGATGGTGGTGGTACGCCGCGGCTTTGTGGACGGTCTCTGGGCCGGCGTGACGCGCACCTGGGAGCTGTCTGCCATGACCTTGCGCATGATGGGGCGCATGCTGATCGGCGAGGCTTCGCTCAAGAACATCAGCGGCCCGCTGACCATTGCCGACTACGCCGGCAAGTCCGCCAGCATGGGGTTGGTGCAGTATCTTTCGTTTCTTGCGCTCATCAGCATCAGCCTGGGCGTTCTCAACTTGCTACCATTGCCAGTTTTGGATGGCGGGCACCTGATGTATTATCTTTGGGAAGCCGTCACAGGCCGCAGTGTTTCTGATCTTTGGGCCGAGAGATTGCAAAAGGCAGGTGTGGCAGTCATCCTGATGATGATGTCGGTCGCCTTTTTCAATGACTTCAACCGGCTCTGGGGCTAATTTTTCGCCGATTTCGGTAGCTGCAATTGCGGCAAATTCCACTCATGAAAAAACATTTCACTCGCTTTGGCGTGCGCAAAGCAACGGCCTTGGCTGCCATGGTTTTGGCTGCGAACGCGGCATGGGCACTTGAACCTTTCAAAGTGCAGGATATTCGTGTTGAGGGCCTGCAGCGCGTAGAAGCCGGTACGGTCTTCGCATCCATGCCGCTGCGCGTGGGCGAGCAATACGACGACGAAAAGGGAGCAGCCGCCATTCGCTCGCTGTTCGCGCTGGGCTTGTTCAAAGACGTGCGCCTTGAAGCCAATGGCAATGTGCTGGTGGTCGTGGTGGAAGAGCGTCCCACGATTGCTGAAGTGAATTTCGCCGGGACCAAAGAGTTCGACAAGGACACTTTGCTCAAGGCCATGCGCGATGTGGGTCTGGCCGATGGCCGCCCCTTCGACAAGGCGCTGGCAGATCGCGCCGAGCAAGAACTCAAGCGTCAGTACATCAACCGCAGTCTGTATGGCTCCGAGGTGGTGACGACCGTCACGCCGATTGAACGCAATCGCGTGAACCTGACCTTCACGGTGTCCGAAGGCGAGCCTGCCAAGATCAATGAGATCCATATTGTTGGCAACAAGGCGTTCAAGGAGTCCACACTCAAGGACCTGTTCGACCAGGACACCGGCAACTGGATGAGCTGGTACACCAAGTCGGATCGCTACGCCCGCAACAAGCTCAATGCCGATCTGGAATCGCTGCGCTCCTACTACCTGCAGCGCGGCTACCTGGAGTTCCGCGTGGACTCCACCCAGGTGGCCATTTCGCCAGACAAGCAAAACATTGCGCTGACTGTGAATGTTCACGAAGGCGAGCAATATGTGGTGTCCGGCGTGAAGCTGGCGGGCAACTTCCTGGATCGTGATGACGAGTTCAAGTCCCTGATCAAGATCAAGCCCGGCGAGCCCTATAACGCCGATCAGGTGAGTCAGACCATCAAGGCATTCACCGATTACTACAGCAACTTCGGTTTCGCCTTTGCCAAGGTGGAAGCCGTGCCTGAAATCGACCGGGCCAACAACCGCGTGGAGCTGGTGCTGCAGGCTCAGCCTTCGCGCCGCGCCTATGTGCGCCGCATCAATGTGAGCGGCAACAACAAGACCCGTGATGAAGTGATTCGCCGGGAGTTCCGTCAGTTTGAAGCCTCTTGGTACGACGGCGACAAGATCAAGCTGTCGCGCGACCGTGTGGACCGCCTTGGCTTCTTTACGGAAGTGAATGTGGAAACCCAGGAAGTGCCTGGTTCTCCCGATCAGGTGGATTTGTTGATCAACGTGGCTGAAAAGCCCACGGGCTCGATTCAGCTGGGGGCCGGTTTCTCCAGTGCTGAAAAGGTCTCGCTGTCCTTTGGTATCAAGCAGGAAAATGTGTTTGGTTCCGGTAACTACCTGGGCGTTGACGTAAATACCAGCAAGTTCAACCGAACCATCGTGATGTCCACCACCAATCCGTATTTCACGGATACGGGCATTTCGCGCACCTACGATCTGTACTACCGCACCATGCGTCCTTATTACGATGACGCAGCCTACAAGATCATCACCCAGGGTGCCACCGTGCGCTTTGGCGTGCCGTTCAGCGAGGTGGATACGATCTTCTTCGGTGGCGGTGTCGAAGGCAACGAGATCAAGCCGGGCACTTACATGCCCCAGGTCTATCAGGATTACTGCAACAACTGGGGTTGCAAGCAGACCGGCATTCCCATGACCATTGGCTGGTCTCGCGATAATCGCGATAGCGCCTTGGCGCCTAATGCAGGTCGTTATCAACGCTTGAATACCGAATTGTCCTTCCTGAGCGACATGCGCTATGTCAAGGCCAATTACCAGATTCAGCAATATATCCCGCTGAACAAAAAATACACGATTGCCTTGAACGGCGAGTTGGGCTGGGGCAAGGGCCTCAACGGCCGTCCATTCCCGATTTTCAAGAACTTTTATTCGGGCGGCTTGGGTTCGGTTCGCGGTTTCGAGCAGGGCTCGCTGGGCAAGCACGACACCACTTATACGAATCTGGCTCTTGGCGGCACGCGCAAGATGACCTTGAATGCCGAGTTCATGGTGCCATTCCCTGGCGCAGGCAATGACCGAACCTTGCGTTTGTTTACTTTCCTGGACGTGGGCAATGTGTGGGCAGAAGGGGAAAGCATGGAGTTGAACTCCCTGCGCGCTTCCACAGGTATCGGTATTAGCTGGATTTCGCCTTTGGGCCCGCTGCGTTTGGCTTATGCTCAGCCTATCCGCAAGGAAACCGGGGATAGAATCCAAAAACTGCAATTCCAAATCGGAACATCTTTCTAATGAAATCTCTCTCTAGCCACCTTTCTCTGGCTGTGCTGCTTGGCGCCGTGGCCGTCTCTGCGCATGCACAAGAATTCAAGGCCGGTTTTGTGAACACGGATCGCATCTTCCGTGAAGCTTCTACCGCCAAGGCTGCCCAGGCCAAGCTTGAGCAGGAGTTTTCTAAGCGTGAAAAGGATTTGGTCGACAAGGGTAATGCCTTGAAGAGCGCTTCGGAAAAATTCGAGCGTGAAGCCCCGACCATGGCCGAGAGCCAGCGCATGGCTCGTCAGCGTCAGCTGGTGGATCAGGATCGTGACTTCCAGACCAAGCGCCGCGAGTTCCAGGAAGACCTGAATTCCCGCAAGAATGAAGAGCTGTCTCAAGTGCTCGACCGCGCCAACAAGGTGGTCAAGCAAGTGGCCGAAGCTGAAAAGTACGACGTGATCCTGCAGGAAGCTGTGTATATCAACCCCAAGTTCGATATCACAGACAAGGTGATCAAGGCCTTGAACGGCAAGTAAACCATTCAGGTTGAATCTGTGAGCGTTTTATTGGGACAGATTCTCGATGCGCTCGGCGGAGAACTGCTGGGTGGCGGGCGCGAGTTGCAAATCTTGCGCATCGCCCCTCTGGACTCCTCGGGCCATGGTGATCTGAGCTTTCTAAGCAACCCGCGCTATCGCCAGCAGCTGGCCGCCTCTCAGGCGGCCTGCGTCATTGTGGCGCCTGCAATGCGCGAAGAGGCGCAGGCGCGTGGCGCCTGTATCGTCACCGACGATCCCTATGCCTATTTCGCCCGTGCCACCCAGTGGTGGAAAGTGCAACATGCAGGTGCTGCCCTGCGAGGCATTCACGCCAGTGCCGTGGTGCATGAGTCTGCCGTGGTGCATGAATCGGCCTATGTGGGCCCGCTGTGCGTGGTGGAAGCGAATGCGCGCATCGGTGCCGGTACCATGCTCAAGTCTCGCGTGACCTTAGGCGAAGCCTGCGAAGTGGGCGAGCGTTGCATTTTGCACCCGGGCGTGGTCATCGGCGCGGACGGTTTTGGCTTCGCTCCATCCAAGGGCGCGTGGATCAAGATCGAGCAGCTGGGACGGGTACGCATAGGTAACGATGTGGAAATTGGCGCCAATACCTGTGTTGACCGGGGTGCACTCGACGACACGGTGATCGAAGACGGCGTCAAGATCGATAATCTGGTGCAGATTGCCCACAATGTGCACATTGGCGCGCATACGGTGATCGCGGGCAATACCGGTATTGCGGGCAGCGCCCGTATTGGTGCACATTGCCAGATTGGCGGCGCAGCCAATATCCTGGGCCATTTGACCATTGCGGATGGCACGGTGATTTCGCCGACATCCATGGTCACCCGCTCATTACCCAAGCCGGGTTTTTACACAGGCATCTTTCCGTTGCAAGAAAACGAGCAATGGGAAAAGAACGCTGCAACATTCAAGCAGCTGTATGTGCTCCGTGAGCGCATCAAAAAGCTTGAGCAAACGCTGGCCAATGACCAGCGAAGCAACAACGGAAACTGATGATGGATATTCAAGCAATTCTCAAGCAACTGCCGCACCGCTACCCCTTTCTTCTGGTGGATCGGGTGCTGGAGCTTGAGCGCAACACCCGTATCAAGGCCATCAAGAACGTCACTTTCAACGAGCCGTTCTTCACCGGTCACTTCCCCGGTCGTCCCGTCATGCCTGGCGTGCTGATTCTGGAAGCCTTGGCCCAGGCCGCGGGTCTGCTGGCCTTTGATGCCATGGGTCAGGTGCCTGATGAAAACAATATCTACTATTTCGTGGGTATTGACTCTGCGCGCTTCAAGCGCCCCGTGGTGCCGGGAGATCAGCTGGCTCTGGAAATTACCATCGACCGCGTTCGCGGCGGCATCTGGAAGTTCAATGCCGTGGCCAGCGTGGATGGCGAAGTGGCTGCAGAAGCACAGCTGATGTGCACCATGCGCCAAGTGGGTTAAGCGTTGATGGCTGCTGTCAGTCTGATTCACCCCACGGCAGTCGTCGATCCGGCAGCCCAGCTCGACTCGTCGGTGGCTGTGGGGCCGTATGCCGTGATCGGGCCCAAGGTGCGCATTGCCGCGAACACCACCGTGGGCGCACATTGCGTGATCGAGGGCGACACCACCATTGGCTGCGACAACCATATTTTCCAGTTCGCTTCCCTGGGGGCGCAGCCGCAGGACAAAAAGTACGCGGGCGAGCCCACGCGTCTGGAGATCGGTGATCGAAACACGGTGCGCGAGTTCTGTACCTTCAATACCGGTACTTCGCAAGACCGTGGCGTGACCAGCATAGGCTCGGACAACTGGATCATGGCCTATGTGCACATTGCACACGACTGCATCGTGGGCAACAACACCATCCTGGCCAATAACGCCACGCTGGCGGGCCATGTGCATGTGGATGATTGGGTCATCCTTGGCGGCCTCACGGGTGTGCACCAGTTCACCCATATCGGTGCCCATGCCATGGCCGGTTTTGCCAGCCATGTCTCGCAGGATGTGCCGCCTTTCATGATGGTAGACGGCAATCCTCTGTCCGTGCGTGGCTTCAACGCCGAAGGCCTGCGTCGCCGCGGTTTCACGCCCGAGCGTCTGGCTGCTGTCAAGCAAATGCACAAGCTGCTGTACCGCCAGGGGCTGACCCTGGATGCGGCAACCCAGGCGATTGAAGCCCTGAAGGCCGACATGCCCGAGGCGCTGCAGGATGTGGACCGCATGCAGGCCTTTCTGGCAGCATCCACGCGCGGTATTGCACGCTGAGTACGGCGCGCAAGCACTGCAGAACTGATAGCGGCTGGCGCCGCTTCCATCAAAGATTGAGACGTGAATAGCTCTGAAACCTCCAAGCAGATAGCACAAGCAGCTGCGCAATCCGTAGCGCCCAGCATTGCCATGGTGGCCGGAGAGGCTTCCGGCGATCTGCTGGCTTCCTTGCTGCTCGACGGTTTGCGCCAGCGCTGGCCCGATGCCCGCTCCATTGGTATCGGCGGTGCGCAAATGCAGTCGCGTGGCTTTGACGCCTGGTGGCAGTCCGAGCGCCTGGCCGTGCATGGCTACAGCTGGGAAGTGCTGGCCCGCGTGGCCGAGTTGCTGGGCATTCGCAAAAAGCTGCGTCAACGCCTGATTGCGCATCCGCCCTCGGTCTTTGTCGGTGTGGATGCGCCTGACTTCAATCTGGGTCTGGAAATCAAGCTGCGCGAAGCCGGCGTCAAGACGGTGCACTTTGTCTGTCCCTCCATCTGGGCCTGGCGTGCCGACCGGATTGAGAAGATTCGCCGTGCGGCCGATCATGTGCTGTGCATTTTTCCCTTCGAGCCCGAGCTCCTGGCCCAGCACGGCATTGAGGCCACTTATGTGGGTCATCCGCTGGCCCAGGTGATTCCTCTGCATCCGGACCGCGCTGCGGCGCGTGCCAAGCTGGGTTTGCCTGAAGAGGGTCTGGTGCTGGCCTTGCTGCCCGGTAGCCGCCGCTCGGAAGTGCGTTATATCGCTTCGGGATTTTTCAAGGCCGCGGCCTTGGTGCTTAAAGCGCTTCCAGCTACCAAAATCGTAGCGCCCGCCGTTCCTTCCTTGTGGGAAGAAGTGCAGCGCATTGCTGCGGACGCGGGTATGGGGGACAAGGTTCTCATCGTGAAAGGCCAGTCCCATGATGTGCTGGCGGCCTGTGATTGCACGCTGATTGCCAGCGGCACGGCCACCCTAGAAGCGGCCTTGTTCAAGCGCCCCATGGTCATCAGCTACAGCATGCACCCTTGGAGCTGGCGTCTGATGCAGCGCAAGCAGCTTCAACCTTGGGTGGGGCTGCCCAATATTCTGTGCGGCGATTTCGTCGTGCCCGAGTTGCTGCAGGATGCCGCAACTCCCGAGGCGCTGGCGAAAGCCGCCTTGGGCTGGCTGCGTGCCAGCCAGGATTCTCCTGTCACCATTGAAGCGCTGGTTGAGCGCTTCACCGCGCTGCACCACGAACTGCGCCGAGATACCGCCCAATTGGCTGCCCATGCGATCGAAAAAATCATTGCCTCCTCCGCTGCTTGAGCAGGATTGCCTGCCGTGGCATCCGCCCGGTCTGGTCGCCGGGGTGGATGAGGCAGGGCGTGGCCCGCTGGCCGGGCCGGTGGTGGCTGCTGCCGTCATCCTGGATGATATGAAGCCGATTGCAGGCCTGAACGACTCCAAGAAACTCACCGCCAATCGCCGTGAAGTGCTGTACGACGAAATTCGTGCCAAAGCTCTGTGCTTTTGCATTGCCCAGGCGTCTGTGCAGGAGATTGACGAGCTCAATATCCTGCAGGCCACCCTGCTGGCCATGCGCCGTGCGGTGATGGGCTTGCGCCTCAAGCCCGTGCTGGTGCTGGTCGATGGCAATCAGCTGCCGCAGATCGATGTGCAGGCCGAGGCCATTGTCAAGGGCGACTCCCTGGTCAAGGCCATTTCGGCCGCCTCGATCTTGGCCAAGGTCACGCGTGATCGCTGGTGCGAGCGGCTGGATATGCAGTATCCGCAATACGGTTTTGCCACCCACAAAGGCTATGGCACGGCCGCGCACCTGGAGGCCTTGCGCGCCCACGGTGCCACAGGCGAACATCGCCGCACGTTTGCCCCCGTCACCAAGGTGTTGCAGGCCGGGCAGATTTGCGAAGGTGGCTTTACCGCGCCCGTGCTTTGTGAAAGCGGCGCCTCGGGCTCGCTTATCCTGTCGCAGGCATCGCTATATTCCTGAGCCAGGTGCTCTGCAGGGGCCGGGGTCTCGCCGTCCGATAGCTGTCGGACAGAGAGATCCGGCTCCTGTTTCCATTCAAGAGGTAGACATGGCTCCACGCCCTCAGGTCACAGAAATTCATTCGCGCGACAACGCTTTCGTCAAGGAACTGCGCCGACTCTCGCAAGACAGCACGGCCTATCGCAAGCAAGGCCAGGTCTGGCTGGAAGGCGATCACCTGTGCCGTGCCGCATTGGCGCGCGGCCTGGCACCCAAGATTGCGGTGTTTTCAGAGTCTTTTTGGCCGCAAGCGCCCGCTGAATGGGCGCAAGCTGCTAGCAAAATCATTGTTTTGGCCGACAGCCTGTTTGCCGAGATCAGCAGTCTGGAGTCACCGGCCCGCATGGGTTATGTGATGGGCTGGGATGCCGCGGCGCAGGTCAAGCCTGGCATTGCCACGGTGGTGCTGGACCGCGTGCAGGATGCCGGCAATGTGGGCTCCATCCTGCGCAGCGCGGCCGCCTTTGGCTTTGGCCAGATCGTGGCTCTCAAGGGCACTGCAGCTATCTGGAGCCAGAAAGTGCTGCGCGCCGGCATGGGGGCGCATTTCGGCCTGCACATGGTCGAAGCCGCTTCGGTGGACGATGTGCAGACTTTGCAGGTGCCGCTGGTCGTAACCAGCTCGCACCAAGGGACTTTGATTCACGAAGCCAGCCTGCCCTGGCCCTGTGCCTGGGCCATGGGTCATGAAGGGCAGGGCGTGGGCGAGGCGCTGATGCAAATGGCCGAGCACCGCATCAGCATTGCGCAGCCCGGGGGGGAGGAGTCACTCAATGTGGCTGCAGCAGCGGCGATTTGCCTGCATGCCAGCAGCGTAAGCATGCTTGCGCGAAGAGGGTAATCCCGAGGCATTTCAAGGGACTGAAGTCGACTGAGCCTATAATGGGCGGCTTTCAAGCATCTTTCTACGCCTAGCGACGCTACCTCGCCATTTCCCTGCAGACAAAATGTCCCAGCACACATGCCGGGGCCTCGTTGGGCGTAACCGTAATTAAAAAACCGGAGAACCCAGTGCTTTTGTCTCTCAAGGGAAACTTCCCATCCGCCATTCTGGCGCTCGCAGACGGCACGGTCTTTATTGGCAACTCGATTGGTGCGCAAGGCACCACCGTTGGCGAAGTCGTTTTCAACACTTCGCTGACCGGCTATCAGGAAATCCTCACCGACCCCAGCTATTGCCAGCAGATCGTGACACTCACGTATCCGCATATCGGCAACTATGGTGTCAATCCTGAAGATGTCGAGGCTGACAAGATCCATGCCGCAGGTCTGATTATCAAGAACCTGCCTTTGCTGGCCAGCAACTTCCGTTGCACTCAGACTCTGTCCGAGTACCTGGTCGAAGGCAAGACCGTCGCCATCGCCAACATCGATACCCGCAAGCTCACGCGTCTGCTGCGTGACAAGGGCGCACAAAACGGCGCCATCGTGGGTCTGGCTGCGGGCGAAGAAGCCACGCAGGCCAAGATCGACGAAGCCATTGCCGCAGCCAAGGCCGCACCCAATATGAAGGGGCTGGATCTGGCCAAGGTGGTGTCCACCGACAAGTCCTATCCCTGGGCTGAGACCGAGTGGAAACTGGGTCAAGGCTACGGCAAGCTGGAATCGCCCAAGTTCAAGGTCGTGGCCTACGACTTTGGCGTGAAGAAGAACATTCTGCGCATGCTGGCCGAGCGTGGCTGCGACGTGACCGTGGTGCCCGCCCAGACGCCTGCCAAGGACGTGCTGGCGCTCAACCCCGATGGCGTGTTCCTGTCCAACGGCCCGGGCGATCCCGCACCTTGCGATTACGCGATTGCGGCCGTGCAGGAAATCATGGCTGCCGACATGCCGGTGTTCGGCATCTGCCTGGGTCACCAGATCATGGCCCTGGCCTCCGGCGCCAAGACCTTCAAGATGCAAAACAGCCACCACGGTGCCAACCACCCCGTGAAGGATCTGGACACTGGTCGCGTCAGCATCACCAGCCAGAACCATGGTTTTGCGGTGGAACTGGACTCGCTGCCCGCCAATGTGCGCGCTACGCACATCAGCCTGTTTGACGGCACGCTGCAAGGTCTGGAGCGCACCGATGTGCCCGCCTTCTGCTTCCAGGGTCACCCCGAAGCATCGCCCGGCCCCAACGATATCGGCTATCTGTTTGACCGCTTCACAGCGCTGATGGAGAAACACAACAATGCCTAAGCGCAACGACCTCAAAAGCATTCTGATCATTGGCGCCGGTCCCATCGTGATCGGTCAGGCCTGCGAGTTTGACTACTCCGGCGTGCAGGCCTGCAAGGCCCTGCGCGAAGAGGGTTACAAGGTCATCCTGATCAACAGCAACCCTGCCACGATCATGACCGACCCCGCGACTGCGGACGTCACCTACATCGAGCCCATCACCTGGCAGACGGTCGAGAAGATCATCGCCAAGGAACGTCCCGATGCCATCTTGCCCACCATGGGTGGCCAGACCGCGCTGAACTGCGCACTGGACCTGTGGAAGCACGGCGTGCTCGAGAAGTACCAGGTCGAGCTGATCGGTGCCAAGCCCGAAGCCATCGACAAGGCCGAAGATCGTCTGAAGTTCAAGGACGCCATGACCAAGATTGGTCTGGGCTCCGCACGTTCCGGCATCGCCCACACCATGGACGAAGCCTGGGCTGTGCAAAAGGAAATGGGCTTCCCCACCGTCATTCGCCCCAGCTTCACGCTGGGCGGCACGGGTGGCGGCATCGCCTACAACTCGGAAGAGTTCGAGATCATCTGCAAGCGCGGTCTGGAAGCTTCGCCCACCAACGAGCTGCTGATCGAAGAATCGCTCTTGGGTTGGAAAGAGTACGAGATGGAAGTGGTTCGCGACACAGCGGACAACTGCATCATCGTGTGCTCTATCGAAAATCTGGACCCCATGGGCGTGCACACCGGTGACTCCATCACCGTGGCCCCCGCGCAGACGCTGACCGACAAGGAATACCAGATCATGCGCAATGCCTCGCTGGCAGTGCTGCGTGAAATCGGTGTGGATACCGGTGGTTCCAACGTGCAGTTCTCGGTGAATCCCAAGGACGGTCGCATGATCGTCATTGAGATGAACCCCCGCGTCTCGCGTTCTTCGGCACTGGCCTCCAAGGCCACGGGTTTCCCCATCGCCAAGATCGCAGCCAAGCTGGCTGTGGGCTTTACGCTGGACGAACTCAAGAACGACATCACCGGTGGCAAGACTCCCGCGTCGTTCGAGCCTTCGATCGATTATGTGGTCACCAAGATCCCACGTTTTGCCTTCGAGAAGTTCCCCACTGCCGACAATCGCCTGACGACCCAGATGAAGTCGGTCGGTGAAGTGATGGCCATTGGCCGCACTTTCCAGGAATCCTTCCAGAAGGCCTTGCGCGGTCTGGAAGTGGGCGTGGACGGCATGAACGAAAAAACCCAGGATCGCGAGATTCTGGAAAAGGAACTGGGCGAGCCCGGTCCCGACCGCATCTGGTATGTGGGTGACGCTTTCGCTGCCGGCTGGACGCTGGACGAAGTCCACAACATCACCAAGATCGACAAGTGGTTCCTGGTGCAGATCGAAGAGATCATCAAGATCGAACTCGAACTGGATCAAGTTGCTGCCGCCAAGGGCGACGCTGCTCTGGCCTCGCTGGATGCGGGCACTCTGCGCGCTCTGAAGCAAAAGGGCTTCTCGGATCGTCGCCTGGCCAAGCTGCTGCACACCACCGACAAGGCCGTGCGTGAAGCGCGCAAGGCGCTGAAGGTGCGTCCCGTGTTCAAGCGCGTGGACACCTGCGCTGCCGAGTTCGCTTCCAACACCGCGTACATGTACTCCACGTACGACGATGAGTGCGAAGCCGCGCCTACCGACAAAAAGAAGATCATGGTGCTGGGCGGTGGCCCCAACCGTATCGGCCAGGGTATCGAGTTTGACTACTGCTGCGTGCACGCCGCCATGGCCATGCGCGAAGATGGTTACGAAACCATCATGGTCAACTGCAATCCCGAAACCGTGTCTACCGACTACGACACGTCCGACCGCCTGTACTTCGAGCCGCTGACGCTGGAAGACGTGCTGGAAATCGTGGATGTGGAGCAGCCCGAAGGCGTGATCGTGCAATACGGCGGTCAGACGCCTTTGAAGCTGGCCCTGGGTCTGGAGCGCGAAGGCGTGAAGATCATTGGCACCACGCCCGACATGATCGATGCGGCCGAAGACCGCGAGCGCTTCCAGAAGCTGCTCAACGAACTGGGTCTGCGTCAGCCGCCCAACGCCACGGCCCGTACTGAAACCGAAGCGCTGGAAAAGGCTGCCGGCCTGGGTTACCCCCTGGTGGTGCGTCCTTCCTACGTGCTGGGCGGCCGTGCGATGGAAATCGTGCACGAACAGCGCGATCTGGAGCGCTATATGCGCGAAGCCGTCAAGGTCTCCAACGACTCGCCCGTGCTGCTGGACCACTTCCTGTCCAACGCCATCGAGTGCGATGTGGACTGCGTGCGCGACAAGACCGGTGCCGTGTATATCGGCGGCGTGATGGAGCACATCGAACAGGCTGGCGTGCACTCCGGTGACTCGGCTTGCTCGCTGCCCCCTTACTACCTGAAGGCCGAAACCGTCGCTGAAATCAAGCGCCAGACCGCTGCCATGGCCGAAGGCCTGCATGTGGTGGGCCTGATGAACGTGCAGTTCGCCATCAAGGAAGTGGACGGCCAGGATGTGATCTACGTGCTGGAAGTGAACCCCCGCGCTTCGCGTACCGTGCCTTTCGTCTCCAAGGCGACCGGCGTGCAACTGGCCAAGGTGGCTGCGCGCTGCATGGCCGGCCAGACGCTGGCAGAGCAGGGCGTGACCAAGGAAGTCACACCGCCTTACTTCAGCGTCAAGGAAGCCGTGTTTCCCTTCGTGAAGTTCCCCGGTGTGGACACCATCCTCGGCCCCGAGATGAAGTCCACCGGTGAAGTCATGGGTGTGGGCAAGACGTTTGGCGAAGCCTTTGTCAAGAGCCAGCTGGGCGCCGGTGTGAGCCTGCCTACTGAAGGCAAGGTCTTCCTGACCGTGAAGAACAACGACAAGGCCCGCGCCGTGGCGATTGCCAAGGATCTGGTTGCCATGGGCTTTACGCTGTGCGCCACCCGTGGCACGGCCGCTGCGATTGCCGAAGCCGGTATCGAAGTGCAGACCGTGAACAAGGTCACCGAAGGTCGTCCCCACATCGTGGACATGATCAAGAACGAGGAAATCGCTCTGGTCATCAACACGGTGGAAGAGCGTCGCAATGCCATCGCCGATTCGCGTCAGATCCGTACCAGCGCTCTGCTGGCCCGCGTGACCACTTTCACCACCATCTTCGGCGCGGAAGCAGCC
Source organism: Comamonas aquatilis (assembly GCF_965139575.1). Taxonomy (NCBI): domain Bacteria; kingdom Pseudomonadati; phylum Pseudomonadota; class Betaproteobacteria; order Burkholderiales; family Comamonadaceae; genus Comamonas; species Comamonas aquatilis. Next base: position 137,582 of record NZ_CBCSIW010000004.1, read on the forward strand.
GTGGAAGGTATGAAGTCTATGAACGATCTGGGTGTGATCTCGGTGCAGGAAATGCACGCGCAGCTGCAACAGGCTTAAAAGCCTGAGCAATCCGGCGCAGTCCGACAGGGCCGCCGGGTTTTACCGGATTTGTGCCGTGGCAAACACGGCATAATGAACGGCAATGAACTTCAACCGCCGCGCGGCAACGTGCGGCGGTTTGCTTTTGGGGCACGGGCCCCTGCTTGACTTTGTCGAGCAGCACTGTGCCTGCGGTGCCGCGCCATGCGCGGCGTTTGCTGAATTTGGAGACTTGACCATGGCCACCATCCCAATCACCAAGCTCGGAGCGGAAAAGCTCAAGACTGAGTTGCAACGCCTCAAGACCGTCGAACGTCCTGCCGTGATTCAGGCGATTGCCGAAGCACGCGCCCAGGGCGATCTGAGCGAAAATGCCGAATACGAATCCGCCAAGGAACACCAAGGCTTTGTGGAAGGCCGTATCAAGGAAATCGAAAGCAAGCTGTCGGCTGCGCAAATCATCGATCCTTCGGCACTGGATGCCGGCGGCCGCGTGGTCTTTGGCGCCACCGTGGATCTGGAAGATGAAGACAGCGGCGCTGCCGTGACCTACCAGATCGTGGGCGAGGACGAAGCCGACCTGAAGCACGGCCTGATCAACATCTCCAGCCCCATTGCCCGTGCCCTGATCGGCAAGGAAGAGGGCGATACGGCCGTGGTGCAAGCCCCGGGCGGCGAGCGCCGCTACGAGGTGGTGGGTGTGAAATACATCTAAGCACCCCCTGAGGCGCTTTGCGCCTTCCCCCTCTCTGCTTCGCGGAGGAGGACGACAGCCTCGCTGCGGGGCGGCCCTTGCTCGCTGTCTCTGATGCAGGCTGTGCGGATTTTTCGGATAGCTCACTATGTTTGAACGCTTGCCTTTTTTTCTGGCTGCTCTGTGGTGGGGCAGCTTGTCTGCTATAGGCTTTATGGCCGTGCCCATGCTGTTTGCCAATCTGCCTTCTCCAGCCATGGCGGGCTTTATGGCGGCCAAGCTGTTTGCCGCACAGACATGGATTTCCATAGCGTGCTGCGCACTGCTGCTGGTGTTTTCAAAGCAAAGAAAGGCTGAAAAGATTGAGGAGTGGGCGCAAGCTGCTATCGGTTTTGTTATCGCCGGTATGTTGCTGGCCCTGTTGGTGCAGTACGGCGTCTCGCCCAAGATCGTGGCGCGCGAGAACCTCAAGCTGTGGCATGGCCTGGGCACGGCCATGTATGCGTTGCAATGGCTTTGCGCAGCCGTGGTGCTGTGGCGTTTGATCGGTGTGCGCTCGCGTTCGGCTTGATCCATGCCAAGCCATGGCTGGCGCTGAGGGGTAAACTGGCGCGGCCATGGAATCTCAAATCGTAAAAATTGACGCCACCGACTGGCGCAACGTTCCCAACCGTCCCGAATGGACGGCCGCCGTTGAGGCTGGAAAGCTGCTGTACTTCCCCTCGTTGGCCTTTGATCTCACCGAGCAGGAGAAAAGCCTGCTGCGTCCGGATGTGCGCGACCCCAAAGCACGCAATATCAGCCTCAATGTGGATGGCTCCATCAAAGGGGTGGCGGGCGATGAGGCCACACAGCAGCAGGTGGCTGCCATGGTGGGCCGTTTCCGCGATCAGGCGACGGCGCTGATTGCGGGGCTGTTTCCCGACTACATGCCGGTGGTGCGCATGGCTCCCACCAGCTACCGGCCTTCACAGGTGGAAACGCGGGCCCAGTCCTGGCGCGCCGACGACAAGCGCATGCATGTGGACGCTTTCCCATCGCGCCCCAACTATGGGGAGCGCATTCTGCGCGTCTTCACCAATGTCAATCCTCACGGGCAGCCGCGCGTTTGGCGTGTGGGTGAGCCCTTCGAAGCGGTGGCCAGGAAGTTCTTGCCACGTGCCAAGCCCTATGTGCGCTGGCAGGCCAAGGCGCTTGAAATGCTGCATGTGACCAAATCGTTTCGCAGCGAATACGACCATCTCATGCTGCAACTGCACGACGGCATGAAGGGTGATCTGAACTATCAGCAAAACGCACCGCAGGAGACTGTGCCTTTTGCTGCGGGCTCTACCTGGGTGTGCTTTTCCGATCAGGCCGTACACGCCGTGATGGCCGGCCAATACATGCTGGAGCAGACCTTGTTTCTGCCGCCCGGCAGCGAGTACGACAAAGAGGCCAGTCCGCTGGCTATTTTGACGCGGCTCAAAGGTCATCCCTTGGTGGATGTGCGCTGAGCACGCATGTCGCACCCAGCAAAAAGGCGTTGCCGCAGTGGCAACGCCTTTTATTTTTAGGGTTGAGAGTCGATCAGTAGATCAACCCCAGGCCTTGGCAATCCATCGTGCCGGCTGGATATGGCGAAAACGCTTATTACGGCGACCTTCCAGAGCATCCGGCGGGTTGACTTCTCCGTGGAAGATCACAATGCGCGCATCTTTCGGCGGCACGGGCTCTTTCCAGTAATTGGTGGGCCAGGCAGGAATGCAGTAGTACTTGAAGCTGGGGCACCAGGAGGCCGGCCAGTAGGCCAGCTTGCCTTGCTTGTGCAAGAAGTGCGACAGGTATTCCTGCTCGTTGCGATACTGGGCGCGCAATTGCTCGGTACGGGCACGAAAATTTTCCAGCACATCGGCATGTGCTCCGAGCTGAAAGCGATAGACCGAAGAATTACCCACAATCCGTTCGCCGAAGCGCCAGAAACGCGGGTAATCGTGGATGATGAGGAATTCACCGCTTTGGGTGAAGAAATCATCAAGGCTGCCGACTACCACCACATCCAGATCTAGGAACAGAGCCACGCCTTTCAAGCCGTACAGGTCGCCTTCAAAAGTGGTGAGCTTTTTCCAGGCGCCATCGCGCTGGCCCGGTGCCAGATGGATGTTGAGGTCTGGAATGGGGAAGCACTCCACCTCTTCACGAATCCCTTCCGTATTGTCGGTCAGGCAAACAAAGCGAAAATCTCCCTTGAGATGGCGGCGCACCATGGCGTAGAGACGGTTAACGTACTCCGGGCCGTACTTGGTACCCCATTTCATGCAAAGGATATGGCGTTGCTGCGTTGGCAGCGGTGTGGTCTGGACCATTGGTGAGATGTCTCAGCAGTAGGAAAGAAGGCGCAAAGCGCCTGGAAGGCTGGATGCTTGGAGGAAAATTAGTCCAAGCGGCCTTTTTTGACCGACTTTTGCTTGGGCTTGGAACGTTTGATCGTGCCGCCGGCTGTCAGGCGTTGATTGCCAAGCACACGAATCTGCTTGACTTCAGGCTTGGTTCCGGTACGGCCGAACTTGAGCACCTTGATGTCGCGTGGGCCGGGCATGCGGTCTTCGTCATGACGGCGCTCTTTCTCTGGCATGGGACGCCACAGCACGAGCAGCTTGCCGATGTGTTGGATGGGGGCGGCGCTCAGCTCGTCGCACAGAGTCTGATACATCTGTTCGCGGGCTGCGCGGTCGTCACCAAAAACGCGGACCTTGATCAGGCCGTGTGCGTTGAGGGCTGCATCCACTTCCTTCTGGACGGCAGGTGTCAAACCGTCACCGCCAATCAGGACCACGGGGTCCAAATGGTGTGCTTCGGCGCGTTGTTCCCGGCGCTCGGCGGGAGTTAATTGAATTTGGGGCATACCCGTATTATCGAGGCTGAGAGAATCCAGCATGAAAACGAAAACTAAAAGTAAGAAGGTCAATAAGAATTGGCTTTACGACCACATCAACGATCCGTATGTTAAAGCGGCTCAAAAAGATGGCTATCGGGCGCGTGCCGCCTACAAGCTCAAGGAGATCGATGAGGGTCTGAAACTCATTCATCCTGGGCATACCGTGGTGGATCTGGGCTGCGCCCCAGGTGCCTGGAGTCAGTATGTACGCCGCCGTCTGTCTCCTACGGGGGCGGCTGTGGGGCAGCTCAATGGCCGCATCATCTCTCTGGACTTGCTGCCCATGGAGCCTATCGAGGGCGTGCAGTACATCCAGGGCGATTTCCGCGAGGAGTCCGTGCTGACCCAGTTGCAAGACGCCATGAATGGCGGCAAGGCCGATGTGGTGGTCTCTGATATGGCACCGAATCTGTCGGGCAACTCGTCTACCGATGCTGCGCGCGTGGCCGTGCTGATCGAAATGGCCGTGGATTTTGCGATCCATAACATGAAAGCTGAAGGGGCTTTGGTGGTCAAGCTGTTCCACGGTAGCGGCTACAACGAGCTGGTGGATCTGTTCAAACAGACCTTCAAGGTGGTCAAGCCCATCAAGCCCAAAGCGTCGCGAGACAAATCCTCGGAAATTTTCCTGGTCGGCATGGGCTTGAAGTCGCCAGCTTGATGGCCTTGCCGGAGAGGCAGTTTCCTCAAAGTGACTCTTGTTTGCCCCATGGGCAAGGTTTTGACCCTTCGGCATACTGCGCTTAAGTCATCGCCTTCGGTAGCAGGAAAACCAATCGGGACATGGGCTTGGCGCAGGAATGTGCCCAAACCCGTGTTCTGTCTATGGCCGCTATAGAGGGGATTAAGTCTCCCGGGTGCTTGAAACACCTAAAATGAACCTCAAATAGGTTCGGAAGCCCTTTCGGCCCTTTCATCTGTATTTCTTTGGAGCCCCGCTTGAACAATCAGTGGTTTTCAAAAGTTGCCGTCTGGCTCGTCATTGCCATGGTGCTTTTTACGGTGTTCAAACAGTTTGACACCCGAGGCGCTGGCAGTGCATCGCATGTTGGCTATTCCGAGTTTCTGGACCAAGTGCGCAGCAATCGCATCCGCAGCGCCACCATCCAGGAAGGCGCTGGCGGCACCGAGATCGTTGCCACGACCACCGACGACCGCAAGGTCCGCACCACGGCCACTTACCTGGACCGCGGCTTGGTGGGCGATCTGATCAACAACAACGTCAAGTTTGATGTCAAGCCCCGCGAGGAAGGCTCCTTGCTGATGACTTTGCTGGTCAGCTGGGGCCCCATGCTGCTGCTGATTGGCGTATGGGTGTACTTCATGCGCCAGATGCAGGGCGGCGGCAAGGGCGGCGCTTTCAGCTTTGGCAAGTCCAAGGCGCGCATGCTCGACGAAAACAACAACACGGTCACTTTTGCCGATGTGGCCGGTTGCGACGAAGCCAAGGAAGAAGTCAAGGAAGTCGTGGACTTCCTGAAGGACCCCAATAAGTTCCAGAAGCTGGGCGGACGCATTCCCCGCGGTCTGCTGCTGGTCGGCCCTCCCGGTACCGGCAAGACCTTGCTGGCCAAGTCGATTGCCGGCGAAGCCAAGGTGCCATTTTTCTCGATCTCCGGCTCCGACTTTGTCGAAATGTTCGTCGGTGTGGGTGCGGCCCGCGTGCGCGACATGTTCGAGAACGCCAAGAAGAACGCTCCTTGCATCATCTTCATCGATGAAATCGATGCCGTGGGTCGCCAGCGTGGCGCCGGCATGGGCGGCGGCAATGACGAGCGCGAGCAGACTCTGAATCAGATGCTGGTTGAGATGGACGGTTTTGAAACCAACCTCGGCGTGATCGTTGTGGCGGCCACCAACCGCCCCGACATTCTGGATGCCGCCTTGCTGCGTCCCGGACGTTTTGACCGCCAAGTCTATGTGACCTTGCCCGACATTCGTGGCCGTGAGCAGATTCTCAATGTGCACATGCGCAAGATTCCCGTCGGTCAGGATGTGAACCCCGCCATCATTGCGCGTGGCACACCCGGCATGTCCGGCGCCGATCTGGCCAATCTGTGCAATGAAGCCGCTCTGATGGCTGCGCGTCGCAATGCACGCACGGTGGAGATGCAGGACTTCGAGAAGGCCAAGGACAAGATCATCATGGGCCCTGAGCGCAAGTCCATGGTCATGCCTGAAGAAGAGCGCCGCAACACGGCTTACCACGAAGCGGGCCACGCATTGATAGGCAAGTTGTTGCCCAAGTGCGATCCGGTGCACAAGGTCACCATCATTCCGCGCGGCCGTGCTTTGGGCGTGACGATGAGCCTGCCCGAAAAGGACCGTTACTCCTATGACAAGGAGTTCATGCTCAACCAGATCGCCATGCTGTTTGGTGGCCGTATTGCCGAAGAAGTTTTCATGAACCAGATGACGACTGGTGCGTCGAACGACTTTGAACGTGCCACGCAGATCGCACGCGACATGGTGACGCGCTATGGCATGACCGATGCCCTGGGCCCCATGGTGTATGCCGAGCAGGAAGGCGAACCGTTCCTGGGCCGCTCCATGAGCAAGCCCAGCAACATCAGCGAAGAGACCATGCAAAAGGTCGATGCTGAAGTGCGTCGCATCATTGACGAGCAGTACCACTTGGCACGCAAGCTGATCGAAGACAATTCGGACAAGATGCACGCCATGGCCAAGGCGATGCTGGACTGGGAAACTATTGACGCTGAACAGCTGGACGACATCATGGCTGGCAAGGCGCCGCGTCCGCCCAAGGACTGGACGCCTCGCAACCCTCCATCTTCGGATGGTGGCAATTCGTCGGGTGGTACGCCGGAGTCTAGCTCCGAGCCTTCACCGACAGCGGCCTGAGCGCATTGCACCCACAAAAGGTCCTTCGGGACCTTTTGTTTTTTGTCACTTTTTTCGGAAAAATCATTTATGTCGCAGCAATGGCAAACCTCGCGCTTTGTGCTGGATCTGAGCAAGCCTCAGGTCATGGGCATTGTCAACGTCACGCCCGATTCGTTTTCGGATGGCGGTGCGCACAGCGGCGTATCGGGTGCCATGGCGCATGCGCAGTTGCTGCTCACACAGGGGGCGCATATTCTGGATATCGGCGGCGAATCCACTCGTCCCGGGTCTCCGGCGGTTCCTCTGGATGAGGAGTTGAAGCGCGTGCTTCCCGTGATCAAGGAAGCGGTCAAGCTGAACGTTCCTTTGTCCATCGATACCTACAAACCCGAAGTCATGCAAGCCGCGCTGGATCTGGGGGCTGACATCATCAATGACATCTGGGCCTTGCGCCAGCCGGGTGCGCAGCAGGTGATGGTTCAGCACCCCAGCTGCGGCGTGTGCCTGATGCATATGCACAAGACGCCCCAGGAGATGCATCTGGATCACATGCAAGGCGATGTGGTGGTGCAGGTGCGTGACTTCTTGCTGCAAACCACGCAGCCTTTGCTGGATGCCGGAGTCGCGCGTGAGCGCATCGTCTGGGATTACGGCATTGGCTTTGGCAAAAGCGTGGCACAAAATTTTGCCTTGCTTGCACATCAGCAGGACTTGCTGGGCCTAGACTTTCCGCTTCTGGCAGGCTGGTCGCGCAAAGGCTCTTTGGGGCAGGTGACGGGCTTGCCGGTGGATCAGCGTATGGTGCCCAGTGTCGCCGCTGCTTTGCTGGCGGTTGAGCGTGGTGCGCGGGTGGTGCGGGTTCACGATGTGGAGCAAACCGTGGCCGCTTTGGCTGTCTGGCAAGCCATGCAGGCTTCGGCCGCTGATCACGCTTGAATTCAGGTATCGGCTAATCGCTAAAAAGAACGAGGAAACTATGGCGCGTCAGTATTTCGGCACCGATGGCATTCGCGGACTGGTGGGCAAGTCGCCCATCACGCCAGACTTTGTGTTGCGCCTGGCACATGCGGTCGGGCGTGTGCTGCGTCGCACGCAAGAGCGCCCGCTGGTGCTGATTGGCAAGGACACCCGTATCTCCGGCTATATGCTGGAAAGTGCTCTGGAGTCCGGCTTCAATTCGGCAGGCGTGGATGTCATGCTGCTGGGTCCGCTTCCCACGCCCGGCGTGGCCTATCTCACCCGCGCGCAGCGCGCGAGCCTGGGTGTGGTGATCAGTGCCAGCCACAATCCGTTTTATGACAACGGCATCAAATTCTTCAGCGCCGAAGGCACCAAGCTTTCCGACGAATGGGAAGAAGCGGTAGAGCAGGCCTTGAAGGAGGAGCCGGTCTGGGTGGACTCCGCTAGCCTGGGTAAGGCGCGCCGCCTGGATGACGCAGCGGGCCGCTATATCGAATTTTGCAAAAGCTCGTTTGATCAGAGCCTCTCCTTGCGCGGTGTGAAAATCGTGGTCGATGCGGCTCACGGAGCGGCCTACCAGATCGCGCCCAAGGTGTTTCACGAGCTGGGTGCCGATGTGGTGGCCATTGGCTGTGCGCCCGATGGGCTCAATATCAACGAAGGCGTGGGGGCCACCCATCCCGAGGCCTTGGTGACAGCCGTGCGCGCCAACAAGGCCCATTTCGGCGTTGCGCTGGATGGCGATGCCGACCGCCTGCAACTGGTCGACGGACAGGGGCGTTTGTACAACGGCGATGAGCTGGTGTATCTGATGGCTGCAGATCGCTTGGTACGCGGCGAACCAGTGCCGGGCGTGGCGGGCACGCTGATGACCAATATGGCGGTGGAGCTGGCACTCAAGGCGCAGGGCGTGGGCTTTGAGCGTGCCAAAGTGGGCGATCGCTATGTGCTGGAGGCTTTGCGTCGCAATGGCTGGCAGCTGGGCGGTGAAAGCTCGGGCCACCTGCTGGCGCTGGACAAGCACACCACGGGCGATGGTCTGATCAGCGCGCTGCAGGTTCTGCAGGCCTGTGTGCGTTCCGGCAAGAGTTTGGCGCAGTGGTTGGAGAAGGTGCAGCTTTTCCCTCAGGTCATGATCAATGTGCGCCTGCAGCCGGGTCAGGACTGGAAGAGTAATACCAAGCTGGCCCAGGAGCAGGTGCTGGTCGAGCAGGAGTTGGGCGATACCGGCCGGGTGCTGATCCGCGCCAGCGGCACCGAGCCCTTGTTGCGGGTCATGGTCGAAACCCGCGAGGCCGAGCTGGCCAACCGCTGTGCGCAGCGTCTGGCCGACGCCGCCAGAGCGGCCTGATCTGTCTGGGCCACGGCTGTGCTGTCGGTTGACGACACAGCCTGTGTGACGCTGCAGATCAGAAGATGTCATCAATCGGTCATATGACTGTCACGAAGCTGAGGCAGACTGTTACAAAGCTCATTCGAGCGCTCTCGGGCCGCACAGGCTCCGTTGTGACATGTCTCAGTCCATTTCGGGTTCTTCCGCTGCAGTCTTGGCCGTTGACGCCGATGCGCAGTCCGCCATTTCTTCATCTTCCACCGCAGAGATAGTTGCCGCAGTACCCGCTGCGGCGCACCCAGGCCACGGCGCAGACGTTAGCATGAGGCCAGGGCCAGACAGCGCGCCAGCAGTGGCGGCAGTGCTGGCATTTCCTTCTTCCCCCAAGATGCCGCCTGCATACACTGAGGCGGTACAGGAGGCATCGAACGTGAAAGCCAAGCCTTTAGATGCAGAGGTGGTGCCATCGGTGGAGTTGCTGGACCGAGATCACAGCATTCTTTCCTTCAACGAGCGGGTGCTCAACTGGGCCGAGCGCGAAGACGTTCCTTTGTTGGAGCGCCTGCGCTATCTGTGCATTGTTTCCTCCAACCTTGATGAGTGGTTCGAGGTGCGCAGCGCTCCTCATGTATCGGCCGCCAAAACGGGCGATGAAGCCGGGCTGTACACCCGCAGCAGTTTCGCCGCGCTGATGGACACGGCGCACGAACTGGTCGCACGCCAGTATCTGCTCTACAACCAGTCCATCATTCCCGCTTTTGCCAAACACCACATCCGTCTGATTTCGCACGGTGATCGCAGTGTGGCTCAGCGCAAGTGGGTGCGCGAGTATTTTCTGCGCGAAGTCCAGCCCCTGCTCATGCCGGTGGGGCTGGATCCTTCCCATCCTTTTCCGCAGGTTGCCAACAAGGCGCTGAACTTCATCGTTCGCCTCAACGGTGTGGACGCTTTTGGGCGCGCCAACGAGGTGGCTATCGTCAAGGTGCCGCGCGCCTTGCCGCGCTTGATTCCGTTGCCCGCCAGGATTTCAGGCAAGCAGCGCTTGTATGTGAGCATCTCCAGCGTGGTGCGCGCGCATCTGGCCGAGCTGTTCCCAGGGCGGGAGGTGGCCGAGTTTTCCCAGTTCCGCGTCACACGCCATTCTGATCTGGCCGTGGATGAGGAGGATGTGGTGGACTTGCGCATGGCTTTGCGCCAGGGTTTGCATCACCGCCACTATGGTCAGGCCGTGCGCCTGGAAGTGTCATCGTCTTGCTCGCCCATTCTCTCGGACCTGCTGCTGGAGCAATACGGCTTGCCCGAGCAGGCGCTGTTTCGCGTCAAAGGCCCTGTGAATCTGGTGCGCCAGATGCAGCTCATCGATCTGGTGGATGACCCTTCGCTGCTGTTTCCCAAGTGGAAGCCGGCCTGGCCTCTGCAGCTGGTTCCCGGTCGTCCCATCTTGGCCCAGATGCGCAAAAGCGACATCATCATCCATCAGCCTTTCGAGAGTTTTGACTCGGTGCTGGAGATGCTGCGCGAGGCCGTGAACGATCCGCAGGTGCTGGCCATCAAGCAAACGATTTACCGCACGGGCTCTGACTCCGAGATCATGAGTTTGCTGGCCGAAGCTGTCAGCCGTGGCAAGGAAGTGCTGGCCGTGCTGGAGCTCAAGGCCCGCTTTGACGAAGAGGCCAATATCAACTGGGCAGAGAAGCTGGAGTCCCTGGGGGTGCAAGTGGTGTATGGCGTGGTAGGGCTCAAGACCCACGCCAAGATGCTGCTCATCACGCGGCGCGAGAAGCGCAGCGGCCAGCTCAAGCGTTACGCGCACCTGTCCACGGGCAATTACAACGTGCGCAGCGCCAGGCTGTATACCGATATCAGCCAGCTGACCTGCGATCCGCAGATCACCGAGGACATGGATGCGGTGTTCCGCCACCTCTCCAGCCACAACACCTTGCCCACGTTGCAAAAACTGGTGATGGCGCCGTTTCATCTGCAAAGCCGCATGCTGGAGCTGATTGCCCAGGTGGGTGCAGCTGCAGCTGCAGCCAAGGGCGATCATGCCCGCATCGTGCTCAAGATGAATGCCTTGACGGACGAGGCGCTGATGAGCGCTCTGGTGGATGCCGGACGCAACGGCGCACAGATCGACCTGATTGTGCGCGGTGCCTGCATGCTGCCGGTACAGCCCAATATTCGCGTGCGCTCCATCATCGGCCGGTTTCTGGAGCACTCGCGGGTGTTCTATTTCTCTTGGGGCAAGCAAGAGGAGCTGTTCCTTTCCAGCGCAGACTGGATGAACCGCAACATGCTGCGACGAGTGGAACTGGCCTGGCCGGTGCTCGATAAAAAGCTGCGCCAGCGCGTGATTGACGAATGCTTGGTGGCCTATCTGTGCGACGACCGCGATGCCTGGCTGCTCAATGCCGACGGCACTTACAGCAAGCCCTTGCATCCTGCTTCAGGTCAGGGGGCTCAGCACGCGCTGATGCTGCGCTACGGGCCTGCGAGTTGATTCTGCTTGGTCAGTGCTGTTGAAATCGGTAGCTGTCAGCGCTTGATTGATAAGGATTTCAAGCTTTTTTGGCCTGAAACTCAAGCATTGAAAAGCGCTGGATACTCATGTTTTGATAGTCGAAATGAAAAGGGACTGTTTCTACAGTCCCTTTTTTGGTGGTGGTCAGTCTTAGCGCAGCAGCAGCTTGAGGCTCCAGGGCGTCTTGCTCCAGGCCGCGGCCTCCAGCTCCAGCAGGCGAGCCGACTGTGGATAGGCGGCGGCCCAGCCGGCAGGGGTGCTCAGCTTGCATTCGCTGCCGTCGCGCTGCAAATCCAGGCCTTGGGTCTGCGGGTCGCGGCGTGCGTGGCTGAGTTGGGTGGCAATGCGCAAGGCCATCAGGGGCAAAGCCAGATCGGGGTTGTCAATCACATGTTCGAGTTTGCGCAGCTTGCCTTGGTGGCCCAGCACCAGTTGGGTGATTCTTTCGCGCAGGCTGCTTTCCCAGGTCGCAAAGCCGCAATGCTCGCAGATATAGGCGCCGTGGCGGTGGTAGTCGTTCAGCGAGATGCGCATGCCCACCTCATGCAACTGCGCGGCGGTGAGCAGGGCCTGCTGGCTCATGGGCTTGGCAGCATCGCCTTGAATGCGTTGCCACAGATCGCTGGCAATACGGGATACGCGCTGTGCCTGTACGGTATCGACGCCGAAGTCCTGCTGTAGGGCCAGCACTTCGGCGGCTTCCTTGTCGGCCGGAGGCTCATGGTCCAGCAGATCGTGCAGCGCGCCTTGGCGCAGCGCTCCCTGGGCGACTTCCAGCTCGGCAATGTCCAGCAACTCCACCACGGCCAGCATCACGCTGATGCCGCCGGCCACCACGGGGCGGCGGTCTTCCTTGAGGCCTGGAATGCGCAGTCTGTCCACATGGCCTATGTCCAGCAACTGCTGGTAGAGCTGGCGCAGCTTGCTGCGGGTGATGATTTTTCCGTCCAGACCTTGGGCCGTCAGCGCATCGGCCACGGCATTGGCCGTGCCTGAAGACGCGTAGGCACAATCCCAGGCCGTGCCGGGGTAGGCCAGGCGGGCATCGGCCAGGCATTCCTTGGCGGCGGCGATGGCGGCGGCGAAATTGGATTTGCTCAGTGCGCCGTCGGCAAAGAATTTCGAACTCCAGGACACGCTGCCCAGAGGAAACGATGCCAGCTGCAAAGCCTGGCTGTGTTGGCCGATGATGATTTCGGTGGAACGTCCGCCGATATCGATCACTAGGCGCCGTTGCTGGCTGGGCGGCAGCGAGCTGGAGACGCCGCGGTAAATCAGTCTGGCTTCTTCTTCGCCGGAAATGATCTCGATGGGAAAGCCCAGCAGTTCGCTGCCGCGAGTGACAAATTCCTCTGCATTGATGGCTTCGCGCAAGGTTTGCGTGGCCACGGCGCGCACGCGCCCGGGGGCAAAACCTGTCAGTCGCTCGCCAAAGCGGGCCAGGCACTCCCAGCCGCGCTGCATGGCCTGGGCGCTCAGTTCGTGTCTGGAGTTGAGGCCGTTGCCCTGGCGCACGGTTTCCTTGAGGTACTCCACGCGTTCTATGCGCTGGTGAGAGCCTACGCGCCCAATTTCAAGGCGAAAACTGTTGGAGCCAAGATCAACGGCGGCAAGCAAAGATTCGGGGGCCATGTCTAAGCGGGTCAAGGTGGAAAATGAAGTCAGGCATCCGCTCCAAACCACGGGTGGCTTGACGGCATGGCCTGACGGAGGACAGTCAGCACCGAAATATGCCTGAGCAGGCTGCATTCGGGTTGCAGTTCTCGGGTGTGACTTGGTTTTGCTCAGGTATTCGTGCCAGCGTGCCGGGCGTGGACAAAGAGCCTGCTCGGGCGAGGGTAAGCCAGTCTGAGAAGGCAATATGACAGCAGCATGACGCTGAAAACGCTGTCATTTTATTTATGACGATGAAAATGTAGATGTCACGACGTTGTCATAAATGGTTTTTACAGTTCAGTCATCGAATCTTTCAACCCTAAGAGGTCGTTTCATGAAGTTGTCCCTGATTCACGTTCTGGTGGCTGGTGCTTTGTCTGCTGGTGGCCTGGGCCAAGCGTTTGCTCAGCAAGAAGCTACCGGTGCCGGTGCGAGCTTCCCGGCTCCTTTGTACTCCAAGTGGGCCGCGGACTATCACAAGGCTACTGGCGTCAAGATCAACTACCAATCCGTGGGCTCCAGCGCGGGTGTCAAGCAGATTGAAGCCAAGACGGTGGATTTCGGTGCTTCGGATGAGCCTCTGAAGGATGACGAGCTGGCCAAGAAGGGCCTGGTGCAGTTTCCCACGGTGATCGGCGGCATCGTGCCCGTGGTCAACATCAAGGGCATTGCTCCCGGTCAACTCAAGCTCTCCGGTCAGGTGCTGGGCGATATCTATCTGGGCAAGATCACCAAGTGGAACGATGCAGCCATTGTGGCTCTGAACCCCGGTGTCCCTCTGCCTGATGCCACCATTGCTCCCGTGCGCCGCGCCGATGGCTCGGGCACGACTTTCGGCTTCACCAACTACCTGTCCAAGGTCAATGCCGAGTGGAAGGAAAAAGTGGGTGAGGGCAAGGCTGTGAACTGGCCCACGGGCGCAGGTGGTAAGGGTAACGAAGGCGTGGCCGCTTTTGTGGGCCGTCTGCCCAACTCCATCGGTTATGTGGAGTACGCCTATGTCAAGCAAAACAAGCTGACCTATACCCAGCTCAAGTCGGCTGACGGCACCTATGTCTCTCCCGACGACGCGACTTTCAAGGCCGCCGCTGCCGGTGCCGACTGGACCAAGAGCTTCTACCAGATCCTGACCAACCAGCCCGGCAAGGATGCATGGCCCATCACCAGCGCGACCTTTATCCTGATGCACAAGACCCAGGAAAAGCCCGCCCAGGCCGTCGCTTCGCTGAAGTTCTTTGAATGGGCCTACAAATCGAGCGACAAGACCGCTGCCGATCTGGACTACGTGCCCATGCCCGACGCTGTCAAGAACGTGATCTACAAGTCCTGGGCTCAAATCAAGGATAGCTCCGGCAAGGCTTTGCCACTGCAGTAATCTCTGAGCTGGGTGCGGCACTGCAGTGCTGCACCTAGCATCAGGCTTTTCACAACTCACGCGAATAAAGGCGCTGAACGTGTCCACTACGTCGCCCTCCGGCTCGCTGGCTGCCATGACCTCTCAAGAATCTGCCCAGCGGCACACTCCTCCTCCGCCACGCGCGCCCCTGATCTCAGGGCGTCTGGCGGATCGTTTGTTTGGCGGCATGGCACGTGCAGCGGCCTTGCTGACGCTGGCCCTGTTAATGGCCATCATGATTTCTCTGCTGATCGGCGCCTGGCCAGCCATCAGCGAATATGGTCTGAGCTTTCTGACGCGCAGCGTATGGGATCCGGTGCAGGATCAATACGGTGGTCTGGTCATGATTTACGGCACTTTGGCCACCTCGCTGATTGCGCTGCTGATTGCCGTGCCCGTAAGCTTTGGCATTGCCTTGTTTCTGACCGAGCTGTCGCCCGCCTGGCTCAAGCGCCCGCTGGGTACAGCCATCGAGCTGCTGGCCGCCGTGCCCTCGATTGTTTACGGCATGTGGGGTTTGATGGTGTTCGGCCCCGTGCTGGCCACCTATGTGCAGCAGCCGCTGCAAAAGCTGTTTGACGGCGTGCCTTATCTGGGGGCCTTTGTCTCCGGTCCGCCCGTAGGTATCGGCATTTTGTCGGCCGGCATCATCCTGGCCATCATGATCATCCCCTTCATCGCTTCGGTGATGCGTGATGTGTTCGAAGTGACGCCGGCTCTGCTCAAGGAGTCTGCCTACGGCCTGGGTTCCACCACCTGGGAGGTGGTCTGGAAGGTGGTTCTGCCCTATACCAAGACTGGTGTGCTGGGCGGCGTGATGCTGGGCCTGGGCCGCGCTCTGGGCGAGACCATGGCCGTGACCTTTGTGATCGGCAATATGAATCAGCTGAACTCGCTGTCGGTGTTCGAGGCTGCCAACAGCATCACTTCGGCTCTGGCCAACGAGTTCGCCGAAGCCGGCGAGGGCCTGCATCAGGCTTCGCTGATCTATCTGGGTCTGGTGCTGTTCTTCATCACCTTTGTGGTGCTGGCACTGTCCAAGGTCTTGCTCAGCCGCCTGCAAAAGAATGAGGGAGCGCGTTCATGAACTCGACGTCCGCAAAGATGATCTCCGCGTCGGAACTGGCCGCCGTTCGTCAGGCTAAGTACAACCAGCGCAAGCGCCTCAATCAGGTGGCCCTGGCGCTGTCGCTGGCCGCCATGGCTTTCGGCGTGTTCTGGCTGGTCTGGATTCTCTGGGAAACCATTCGCCAGGGTATGGGTGGCCTGAGCGTTGCCCTGTTCTCGCAGATGACGCCGCCGCCCAATGAGGTGGGCGGTATCGCCAACGCCATCTTCGGCTCGTTCATCATGGTGGCTTTGGCCACTTTCGTGGGCACGCCTATTGGCGTGATGGCCGGGGTTTATCTGGCCGAGTACGACAAGAAAAGCTGGCTGGCATCCACCACGCGCTTTGTGAATGACATTCTGCTGTCGGCCCCGTCCATCGTGATCGGCCTGTTTGTCTACACCGTGGTGGTCACCCGCTTCAAGAGCTTCTCGGGCTATGCCGGGGTGGTGGCGCTGGCGCTGATCGTGATTCCGGTGGTGATCCGTACCACGGAAAACATGCTGGTGCTGGTGCCTGCCAGCCTGCGCGAAGCCGCATACGCGCTGGGTACGCCCAAGTGGAAGGTCATCATGATGGTGACGCTGCGTGCAGCCCGTGCTGGCGTGATCACCGGCGTGCTGCTGGCTGTGGCACGGATTGCCGGCGAAACCGCGCCGCTGCTGTTCACGGCCCTCAACAACCAGTTCTGGAATGCAGACCTGTCCAAACCCATGGCCAGCCTGCCTGTGACCATCTTCAAATTTGCAATGAGCCCGTATGAGAACTGGCAACAACTGGCCTGGGCCGGTGTGTTCCTGATCACCGTGGCCGTGCTGGGGCTGAATATCCTGGCGCGTTTCATTACCCGTCAAAAGTAATTCATCAATGGTATGAACATGACTGCAACCACATCCACCACACCTGGCAGCTCCAAGCTGGCCGTGCGCGACCTGAACTTCTATTACGGCAAGTTCCATGCCCTGAAGAACATCAACCTCGACATTCCCGAGAAAAAAGTCACGGCCTTCATCGGCCCCTCGGGTTGCGGAAAATCCACGCTGCTGCGTACTTTCAATCGCATGTTCGAGCTGTATCCCGAGCAGCGTGCTGAAGGCCAGATCCTGCTGGATGGCGAGAACCTGCTGACCAGCAAGCAGGATGTGGCCTTGATCCGTGCCAAGGTCGGCATGGTGTTTCAGAAGCCCACGCCGTTTCCCATGTCCATCTACGACAACATCGCTTTTGGCGTGAAGCTGTTTGAAAACCTCAACGCTTCCGATATGGATGATCGCGTGGAATGGGCGCTGCGCAAGGCTGCGCTGTGGAACGAAGTCAAGGACAAGCTGCAGCAAAGCGGCTCGGGCCTGTCGGGCGGTCAGCAGCAACGCCTGTGCATTGCGCGCGGTATTGCCATCAAGCCTGAAGTGTTGCTGCTAGACGAGCCCTGCTCGGCATTGGACCCGATTTCTACCGCCAAGATCGAAGAGCTGATTGCGGAGCTCAAGAACGACTACACCGTGGTCATCGTGACCCACAACATGCAGCAGGCCGCGCGTTGCAGCGATTACACGGCCTATATGTATCTGGGCGACCTGATGGAGTTCGGCGAAACCGAACAGATGTTCTTCAAGCCCCAGCGCAAGGAAACCGAAGACTACATTACCGGCCGTTTTGGTTGAGGAGCCAACAATGACAGAAAAACATCTCTCCAGTCAGTTTGATACCGAACTCAACCGCGTCTCCGCCCGCGTGATGGAACTCGGCGGTTTGGTGGAGTCGCAGATTCGCCAGGCCGTTTATGCCCTGACCAGCTTCAACACCGATGCCGTGGAGCAGGTCATCAGCACCGAAAAGCGCGTCAATGCCATGGAAGTGGAGATTGACCATGAGCTTTCTTCCATCATTGCCCGCCGCCAGCCTACGGCCCGTGATCTGCGCTTGCTGATCGCGTTTTCCAAGGCAACGGCCAATCTGGAGCGCATGGGTGACGAGGCCTGCAAGATGGCCCGCATGGTCAAGTCCATCATCGATGGCGGTGCTTCGCGCTCTTTGCCCACGGGCGATTTGCGGGTGGCGGCCGAAATGGCCTCCGAGTTGCTGCGCAAGACGCTGGATGCTTTTGCACGCCTGGACACCAAGGCAGCGGTTGTCATCCTCAAGGAAGACGATCTGATTGACGAGGAATTCGACGGCTTTGTGCGCAAGCTCATCACCTACATGATGGAAGATCCGCGCACGATTTCTGCCAGCCTGGACCTGCTGTTTTTGGCCAAGGCGATCGAACGCATCGGAGACCATTCCAAGAATGTGGCCGAGCTGATCATCTACCTTGTCGAAGGCAAGGATGTACGCCATCAGACGATGGCAGATATCGAATCTGCGTTGCGTTAAGCAGGAGGCAAGCCAGGGATGAAGAAGATGCCCATGGTCCTCATCGTAGAGGACGAACCGGCCATTGCGGAGCTGATTGCGGTCAACCTGCGTCACAACGGTTTTCAGCCCGTCTGGGCCGAAGATGGCGTGTCGGCACAGCGTGAACTCGATGCCGTGCTGCCCGATGTCATCTTGCTGGACTGGATGTTGCCAGGCTCCAGCGGGCTGATGCTGGCGCGCAAATGGCGTGCGGATGCGCGTACCAAGAGCGTGCCGATTCTGATGCTGACCGCGCGTGGCGACGAGCCTGACAAGGTGGCTGGCCTGGATGCGGGGGCGGATGACTACATCACCAAGCCTTTTTCCACGCAGGAGTTGCTGGCCCGGATTCGTGCCGTGCTCAGGCGCCGTGCTCCCGAGCAGGTGCAGGACAAGGTCAGCGTGGGCGAGCTGGTGCTGGATGCCGCCGCCCATCGCGTGAGCTGGCAGGGGGACTTGCTCAAGGTAGGGCCTACCGAGTTCAAGCTGCTCAACTATCTGATGAAGCACCCCGAGCGCGTGCACAGCCGTGCCCAGTTGCTGGACAAGGTCTGGGGCGATCATGTGTTCATCGAAGAACGCACGGTGGATGTGCACGTCAAACGCCTGCGCGAGTCGCTGGGCGTGGCCGGCGTGCTGATTGAAACCGTGCGCGGTGCGGGCTACCGCTTCAGTGCCCAGGCCCTGGCCTGATTTCGTTTCGCCAAACCTCGGCCCGGCCTGGCTGGGCCGCCAAAAATCACAACAGAAAGCAATTATGGGGTGGCGTGGTTTTCGATTATTGGCCTCTCAGATCGCTGCCGCCCTGGTGGCCTGGCTGGTCTGGGTCTATCTCATTCATCCCGAAGCCAAGCTGGTACAGCAATCCGTTGCCGTACTGGCCGGGGCGTTGATAGGCGGCTGGATCTGGTGGCTGGTGGATAGCTGGAATGGTGCGCAGCTGCTGCGCTGGCTGCGCCAATCCGAGCTGGGTGCCGTGCCCAATCTCTCGGGCATCTGGGGCGAAGCCGGCGTGCGCATGCGTCGCTGGATTCGCCAAAGCGTGCAACAGGTGCAGCAAGGTGACCAGCGCCTGAACGATATTTTGTCGGCCCTGCAGGCCAGCCCCAACGGCGTGGTCTTGCTCGATGCCCAGGGCCGTATTGAATGGTGCAACCAGATTGCTGCCCGTCAGTTCGGCTTCGATGCGGATCGGGATGTGATGCAAAGCATTGGCAATCTGGTGCGCGACCCTCAGTTCAGCGCCTATTTTGCAGCGCAGGATTTCGCGCACGACCTGGTCATGCAAGGGCGTGAAAGCACGCCTTCGCGCCCCGTCAAACTCTCGGTGCAGCTTTATGGCTACGGGGAAGGGCGTAGGCTGCTGTTGGCGCGCGATGTGACGGCGCTGGAGCAGGCCGAGGCCATGCGCCGCGATTTTGTGGCCAATGTCTCGCATGAAATCCGCACGCCGCTGACGGTGCTCGCCGGTTTTGTGGAAACCTTGCAGAACCTGCCGCTGGAAGAGGCGGAGCGCAATCGCTACCTGGAGCTGATGGCCCAGCAGGCCGAGCGCATGCAGCATCTGGTGGAAGATTTGCTGACTCTCTCGCGGCTGGAAGGCAGTCCTTTACCCAGCAGCAACGACTGGGTGTCGGTACGCCAGCTGCTGCAGCGTTGCGAGAACGAGGCGCGTGGCTTGTCTACCGCGCTCACGCGCAAGCAGGCCAGGCCGCATATGCTGGAGTTTCCCGCCGATGAGGTGCTGGCCCTGGCCGGTGAGGTGGCCGGTGCCAGTGCCGAGCTGCACAGCGCGTTTTCCAATCTGCTGGGCAATGCCATGCGCTACACGCCGGCCGGCGGCCGGATCGTGGTGCGCTGGGAAAGCCTGCCCGATGGTTCGGCCCGCTTTGCCGTCAAGGATTCCGGTGCCGGCATAGACCCCAAGCACATCACACGGCTGACGGAGCGCTTTTACCGTGTGGATCGCAGCCGCTCGCGGGATACCGGCGGCAC
The DNA here is from genome assembly GCF_965139575.1 of Comamonas aquatilis. Lineage (NCBI taxonomy): Bacteria > Pseudomonadati > Pseudomonadota > Betaproteobacteria > Burkholderiales > Comamonadaceae > Comamonas > Comamonas aquatilis. The sequence continues at coordinate 157,460 of NZ_CBCSIW010000004.1, forward strand.
GGGCTTGGGTCTGGCCATCGTCAAGCATGTGCTGCAGCGCCATGGTGCCACGCTGAGCATCAGCAGCACTGTGGGTCAGGGCTCGGAATTTGCGGTGACCTTTCCGCCGCTGCGCATTCGCCAGGCGCAAACCGTGTTGCTACCGCCTCAGGTGGCCTCAGCCGATTAGGCTTCAGGCATGGGCTGAGGCTGACGTATGGCGCGGTACAAGATGGCGCTGAAGGCCAGAGCGGTTACCAGCAAGGCGGCTGCGCTGGCCAGCCAGAAGGGCAAAGGGCTGTGCTGGAGATCGCTCCAGCGCGCTCCTGCTTGCCATTCATAGGCCAGCCAGTATCCCAGGCCCAGGCCGCCGCCCCAAAGCAGCAGGCAATAGATGATGAGCGGCGCCACGGTGATGCGGTAGCAGCGCAGCACAAAAATGCAAAAAGTCTGCACGGCGTCGGCGCAGTGATAAATGGCCACCCAGCTCAGCAGCAGCGAGGCCAGTGCAATGACTTCCGGGCTGCTGGTATAGATGCTTGCAATCCAGTGCTTTGCTATGAATACAAGAGCTGATAGCGTAATACCTATAAGCGCTGCAAGCCAAAAACACTTTGAAATCAGGCGGCGTGCCAGGGCTTCGTCACCTGCACCGCGCCAGTAGCCTACGCGGGCGCTGGTGGCAATCGCCAGCGACAGCGGCACCATATAGCAAATGGCCGCCAGATTGGCTGCAATCTGATGGCCGGCCGAGGCCAGTGTGCCCTGGCGCGCCACAAACAAGGCCATCAGCGTGAAGGAGGTCACTTCCACCAGAATGGCCAGACCCGCAGGAATGCCCAGGCGCACAAAGTGGCCCAGCATCGTCCAGTCCGGGCGCTCCGGTTGGTGCCACAAGGCCAGGGGGGCGTAAATCGGCTGCAGCCGCAGCAACTGCAGTGCCACGAAAAACATGAGGTAGTTGACCGTCAGAGTGGCCCAGGCGCATCCCACGGCGCCCATGGCCGGCAGGCCTGCGCCGCCAAAGGTGAACCAGATGGACAGCGGCACCTTGACGATCAGCGAGAGCAGCTGCAGCCAGGTGACCAGCTGTGGGTGGCCTAGGGCCTGATTGAGTGCGCTGAAAATGCGAAACAGCAGCGCCGGCGGCAGGCCAAAGGCCAGTACGGCCAGGTAAAGCTTGACTTCGTGCTGCAGCGCCTCAGGCACATGGGTCCAGCGCAGCAGCGGATCCGGCATGAGGAGTACGGCCATGCCTGCGATGCATGCAATCACGCACAGATACATGGACTGGCGCAGCGACCTGCCAATGGCCAGAGGTTGCTGGGCGCCGCGTTGCTCGGCCCACAAGGGCAAAAGCGCCTGGAAGATGCCCATCAGCGAGGCGTAGACGCTGATGAAAATGGCCGCCCCTACCGACAGGGCGGCCACGGCGTTATCGGAGTAGCGGCCGGCAACAATGGTGTCGGTCGTGCCGAACGCCATCACGGCCAGCTGGCCGGCCAGCACCGTGAGCGCATGGCGGCCTATGTGCTTTATCTCGGCACTGGTGCTCATGGCTTGCTGCCATGGCGCAGCAAGAGCAGGGTTTCCTTGCGGTCGGTAGGCCGCTTGATGCGAGCCACTTGATTCCAGCCTTCCCGCAATTTTTGGTTGTGATCACCGGCCCAGCGGTCTTCATCGACCACCAGCCATTCGCATTGGCCGGGCTTGGCGCGGCGCAGCAAGGCCGTATCCACATGCAGGTAATAGCGCAGGGCCGAGATCTGGGCGCGGCCCAGTCCGTAGGTCAGCATGCAGCCTTGTTGCTGGTTGGCTTGCATGGGGACGGCAAGCAGCTTCATCTGTGCCTCGTAGCTGCGTGCATGGTCCAGCAGCGGCATCCACAAGGTACACATCAGCAGCCAGGCCAATGTGGTGCCGCCCGCCGGCAGCACCAGGCTTTTCCAGATGGCGGCGCGATTGCGCGAAGTGCGCCAGATCACCAGCATCACCCAGCCGGCACTGGCCAGCAAGGCGATCAGCACGGTCAGCCAGTCAATGCTGGCCTCGAATTGTGGCGCCAGGCGCGCGATATTGCTGGCGATCTTGGGTGGATAGCCTGTCTGGAATGCCAGCCAGATCACCCAGATGGCGATGGCCGAGATGCTGAAGAACAGCAGCGTGAACCAGTCGATCAGCGCGCTGATGCTGCGCCGGAAGGTGGGCAGAGCAAAAGCCGCCAGCGTGGCAATGGCCGGTAGGCCCAGCAGCAGGGCGCGGTCTGCGGGGTAGCTGACAAAGCAGGCAATCAAAGGCACGACAGAAAACCACAGTGCCGTACTCAGATGAGGGTTGCTGCGCGGCTGGGCGATCTGGCGGCGCCAGACCCAGAGCGTCCACAAGGCCAGCGGCCAGGCCGGCCAGCAAAACCACAGCAGCAGCTGCAGCAGGCTGCTCCAGTCCTTGGCTGTGCTGGTGTTCACCAGATGCCAGACCCAGAGATCCAGGGCGGTGGTCAGCGCCACCGCCACGGCGGTGGCTGCGACCCAGATCAACGCCCAGATGATGGACTGGCGGGGATTGGCTTCAGCGGCATCGCCCCAGCTGCGCTGAGTCAGGGCAATCAGGCAGCCGCCCAGGCCGAACAGCACGGCCATGGTGGGGGCGCCGCTCAGCGCCAGACCCGTCATGCCCAGCAGCAGCGCGATACCGGCCTTGAAGGGGTGATAGGGGTTGGCCGCTGCCGCGAAAAACAGCATGGCCGTGAAGGCCAGCTGGGTGACATAGGCCGTGGTTTCGTGCGAGGGCTGGGCCAGGCCCAGGCTGGCGACCAGCGCCAGCAGGGCGGCATCAGCCATGGCCCGGGCATAGTCCACCCGCTGGGCCTCGCCACCGAAAGCAAAGGCCACGGGCTGGGCACCGGGCGAACGGGCCAAGTAATAAGCGCCCCACCAGGTGGCGGCCAGAACCAGTACCAAAAGGCCGGCGAACGGCAGGCGCGCAGCCATCTCGGGTCCGAGCAGGCCCTGAAACAGCTGCATGGAGAGGGCGCCCAGCCAGTAGGGCAGCAAGCCATCGGCGCCGGGTGCGAGTTCGGCAATGCGGGGCGCCAGCCAGCTGGTATGGCCCAGGGCCAGTTCCCGCATATAGCCGAAAGCCTCCATGTCTGCCGAGCGCCAGGGCCCGCGCATGACAAAGCCTGGCACCACATAGGCCAGGCACAGCAGGAGCAGGGACCAGCGCGGCAGGCGGCGCACGGCACTTTGGGCAACGATGGCGGGTGTGGGTTGATTCACACGAAAATCCTGGTGAGCTGCAGAGCATTCGGCATTTCAAATAGAAATGACGCTATGCCCGTATATATCGTTCGATTGATGCTCTTGTATCAAGAGCGGGTTTGAGGCCTGAGGCCTCTTGGCGTGCCGCCAGCGAGTGTGCCCTAGTTGCATGCAGCAAGACAGGTCGCTCAAAAAGAAAAGGCAGCACGGTTGCCCGGGCTGCCCTTGCTTGCAAAGAAGAGAGAATTACTTCTTGCCGAAGCGGTTGCGGAACTTCTCCACGCGGCCGCCCATGTTGTCCACCGACTTTTGTGTGCCGGTGTAGAAGGGGTGCGATTCAGAGGAGGTATCCAGCTTGAACAGCGGGTATTCCTTGCCTTCGAAGGTTTCGGTTTCCTTGGTGTTCACGCAAGAACGTGTCACGAACTTGAAGCCGTTGGACAGGTCCGAGAACAGAACTTCGCGGTAGTTAGGGTGAATGCCTTCTTTCATGATCTTCCTTTGGTCAAGTGCGGTAGCCGTGCCAAACCCGCTACAACCCATGTAGCAGTCAGAAATTTGACGTACTTTCCGCAATAGAAAAAGCCCTCCATTATTGCACAGAACGGAAATGGCCTGATGGCTTTCCTTTGCGATGCAGGCATATGGGCTTCAATGAGCTCGAGTGACTGGGTAGATTGGGCCGCCAGGTGCTTAGGTTCGAAACGACAAAGCCCCGCAAGCGGGGCCTTTGTCATGGCTGCAGACGAGCTGCAGGGGTGAATCAACCGCCGCGGCGCATCATGTCAAAGAACTCGATATTGTTCTTTGTGGCCTTCATGTTCTTGATCATCAGTTCCATGGACTCGATCTCGTCCATATTGAACATGAACTGGCGCAGGATGCGTGTCTTTTGCAGAATTTCGGGCGCCAGCAGCAGCTCTTCGCGGCGGGTGCCGCTCTTGTTGAGCTCGATTGCCGGGAACACGCGCTTTTCATACAGGCGGCGGTTCAGGTGCAGTTCGCTGTTGCCTGTGCCCTTGAATTCTTCAAAGATCACTTCGTCCATGCGGCTGCCGGTATCGACCAGTGCGGTGGCGATGATGGTCAGCGAGCCGCCTTCTTCCACATTGCGTGCTGCGCCAAAGAAACGCTTGGGGCGTTGCAGGGCGTTGGAGTCCACGCCGCCGGACAGCACCTTGCCGGAGCTGGGCACGACGTTGTTGTAGGCGCGGGCCAGACGGGTGATGGAGTCCAGCAAAATGACCACATCCTTGCCCAGTTCCACCAGACGCTTGGCGCGCTCGATCACCATCTCGGCCACGTGAACGTGGCGGGTAGCTGGCTCATCGAAGGTGGAGGCAATGATCTCGCCCTTGACGGAACGCTGCATTTCCGTCACTTCCTCAGGGCGCTCGTCCACCAGCAGCACCATCATGTGCACGTCGGGGTGGTTGGCCGTGATGGCGTGGGCAATGCTTTGCATCATCATGGTCTTGCCGCTCTTGGGCGGTGCCACGATCAGGGCGCGTTGACCGCGGCCAATGGGGGCAATGATGTCGATGATGCGGCCGGTGATGTTCTCCTCACCCTTCATGTCGCGCTCCAGGCGCATCTGTTCCTTGGGGAACAGAGGCGTCAGGTTCTCAAACATCATCTTGTGCTTGTTGGCCTCTGGTGAGCCGCCGTTGACCTTGTCCAGCTTGGTCAGGGCAAAGTAGCGCTCGCCATCCTTGGGGATGCGCACTTCGCCTTCGATCATGTCGCCGGTGTGCAGATTGAAGCGACGGACCTGGCTGGGGGAGATATAGATATCGTCCGTGCTGGCCGTGTAGCTGGTGTCGGGGCTGCGCAGAAAGCCAAAGCCATCGGGCAGGATTTCCAGCACACCGTCGGCAAAAACTTGTTCACCCGCTTTGGCGCGTTTCTTGATGATGGCAAACATCAATTCTTGTTTGCGCATACGGCCGACGTTTTCGATTTCGAGGGCTTCGGCCTGCTTCAAGACTTCAGACACGTGCAGTGCCTTGAGTTCATTAAGGTGCATGAAATGACTCCAAAGGTGGAGTGGAGTAACCAGAAAAAGGGGGGAGGCGAGAGCCTAAGAAACACCGTGAAAAGTGGGCAGGCTTGCCTGAAGACATCTCAGCGCGGCCTCGTGCGGAGACCGGCGATTCAAACATTATGACAGGAAAAATCGGATGACTGGCAAGGATTTTTCAGTGCAGATATCAGGATCTGCGCGGTGAAGAAGTCTTAAGGGTATAGGAGAAAACAAAAACGGCCAAGAACAAAGGTCTTGGCCGCTGTTTTTTTGCTGGTGGCAGATCAGGCCAGATGCTGATCCAGAAATGCCGACAGCTGGGTCTTGTTCAGCGCGCCCACCTTGGTGGCGGCCAACTGACCATCCTTGAACAGCATCAGCGTGGGAATGCCGCGGATGCCGAACTTGGCCGGGATTTCGCGGTTTTCGTCCACGTTCATCTTGGTGACCTGCAGTTTGCCTTTATAGCTTTCTGCAGCATCGTCCAAAATGGGGGCAATCATCTTGCAGGGGCCGCACCATTCAGCCCAGTAGTCCACGAGAACGGTGGTGCCGGGTTGCAGTACGTCAGATTCAAAGCTCGCATCAGTGATGTGCTTGATCAATTCGCTGGCCATTGTGAGTCCTGGATTTTCTCAGTCAAAGAAAAGTGGCGGCTAATTCGCCTCTATCGGTTTATTGTGACAGAAACTCATCTCCCGATGCTTGGTGTGGACGGTTGTTTGCTGCTATGGCGCTGATAGCGAAAGCCGGGGTTGACATGGCTTGCGCGGGATTTCCTGCGAGCCTTGTTGCATTTGCCCCCGGTGGTATTCTGCGCAGCCTTGCTGCAGGAGGCCCGTTGGGGTGGCCTATATTGCAGCGCAATTTGAATGCCGCTTGAGCGGTTAATCGGGTGGGATATGAGTGAATCGGAATCGGCTGCAATGAACTGTGATGTAGCCGTGGTGGGCGCAGGCCCCTCGGGATTGATGGTGGCGGAGCGGCTGGCCGCCCAGGGTTTGAAGGTGCGCGTTTTTGAAACCAAGGCGTCGGCAGCGCGCAAGTTTCTCCTGGCGGGCAAAGGCGGCCTGAATCTCACCCATTCTGAAGCGTTCGATAGCTTTGTGACGCGCTATGGCAAGCGCAGCGAGCAATTGAAGCCCTGGCTTGAGCAATGGGGCTCTGCCGAGCTGCGCCAATGGGTGAAGGAGCTGGGCTTTGACACCTTTGTAGGCACTTCTGGACGGGTCTTTCCCAGCGATATGAAAGCTGCGCCGCTGCTGCGTGCCTGGCTGGTACGCCTCAAGTCTCAGGGGGTGAGCTTTCACACGCGCCACCGCTGGACGGGATGGAATACAGCCAATCATCCGGTTTTTCAGGCGGAAAAAGGCGAGGTGAGCGTTCATTGCCGTGCCCTGGTGCTGGCCACTGGTGGCGGAAGCTGGGCGCGCTTGGGTTCCGATGCCGCCTGGCTGCCTCTGCTGCAAGAAAAGGGCGTGGATATTGCACCGTTGCAAGCGGCCAATTGTGGTTTTGATGTGGGCGGCCTGGCTGCTGCTGACCAGGGTTGGAGCGCGGTGTTCAAACAGCGCTTTGCAGGCCAGCCATTCAAGTCCGTGGCACTGCGTTTCACTGACGAAGAAGGCCGCAGCTTTGCCAAGCAGGGAGAGTTTGTTGCCACGGAGACCGGCGTCGAGGGCAGTCTGATCTATGCCGCTTCGGCTCTGTTGCGGGATGCTGTGGCAAGCCAGGGCAAGGCGACTTTTGAGCTGGACTTGCTGCCTCAGTTCAGTGCCGAGCGTGTTTTGAGCGAGGTGCAGCATCCCCGGGGCTCACGCAGCTTGAGCAGCCATTTGAAGGGGCGCTTGGGTATTGACGGCATCAAGGCTGGTTTGCTGTATGAGGTGCTTGGCAAGGACGGCATGGCGGATACGCGTCGTCTGGCTGCCGCCATCAAGGCCTTGCCCGTGACGGTGGTGGCAGCACGCCCCGTGGATGAAGCCATCAGCACGGCAGGTGGCGTGCGGCTTGAAGCCTTGGACGAACGCGGTATGTGTCAGGCTTTGCCCGGCGTGTTCTGTGTGGGGGAAATGCTGGACTGGGAAGCTCCGACCGGTGGTTACCTTCTGACGGCCTGCATGTCCAGCAGTGTTCGGGTGGCTGACGGGGTGACCGGATACCTGCAAGGCGCCTGAGCGCGTTGCAGCATAAGCCATCGCTTGCTAGCAAACGGGCTTGTGCGGTGAGTGAGTCTGGCTTGTCAATGCTTGACCTGCTAGCCCGCAGCACCAAGAATGAAGTCTCGCTGAAGGGAGTTCTTCCGATGTCCTTGTTGCTGCGTCGTTTACGGGGTGAGCCATTTCTACAGATTCCCAGCCATGGGCAGATGCTGACTTGCTACAGGCAGGGCATGTTGCTTGGTTTGGTTCTTTTAGTTGTGTCTTTTGCGCTGGCACAACTGCCTTTTGAGTCCTTGGCCTTGCCCTGGCAGATTGCCTATGGCTTGGTGCTGGGCGTAGGCTTTTACTTGGGTGCTGCGTTGATGGCGAGTCGCGCGCCTTCCAGCCTACCGCCTGAGTTGGCAGCCACTCGGTGGCTTTAATCCTGGCGGATCCTCAAATTCTTGCAGAGGCGCATAGATGGATGCTGTTCTGAGTTTTGTGGGAAGTATCTTCAAGCAAGTGGCGTTCGAGCTGCTGTTCTTCTGGCCTGGTTGGCTGGCGCTGAAGGTGCTGACGCTTGGGAAGTTTCCGAAGCTGACCAAACCGGGTAGAGATATCAATGACTATGGGGACGTGCAAGCTGTCTCGTACTTTGGCGTGTTTGTGGTTTTGCTGGCTTTAGTCGGCATCGTGAAGTACTGGCCCAAGTGAGGGGGCAATCACGCCCAATACATGATGGCGGTGCTGATGGCGTTGTGCAGTGCGTGGCTCAGTGCCACCAAGACAAACGCGCGGCCAGTTGATGGGCGCACCGAGGCATAGGCGAAAGCCAGAATGAGGCCTGTAATGAAGGCTAGGACCACATACTCAATGGAGTAGTTGTGAGCCAGGCCAAAGAGGGTGGCGGATGCGAAGACGGCAACATAGCTTGGTAGTCGCAGCTTCTGGATCAGCAGCCAAAATGGGAGTGCTTGGAATAGAGCCGTTTCAAGCAGCGGACCGACAAGCGACCCCATGACGATTCGGGTGCCCACAGAGGCCGATTTGAGCGGCCCCTCTGTGGGTGGTGTGCTTATCAATGAAGACAGGAAAATGTTGCCGACGACGGTTGCGGTGAACGTCAGCCCTGCAATGACCAGGACGAATAGTGCGGGGTGAAGCTGTCTCAGCCACTCGGCCAATTTGAAAGCTGTCCTCGGAGTCCCGGTTTCAGTCATAGGTTTTTTGCGAGAGCAGGATGCCTGCCATCCTAGCTGCCGGCGCTCGTCCTTGAAAGAACAAAATCCCCGAGTCAGCCGTGAAGGCGCATATGCTTTGGGAGTCAGAGAAGGCAAAAAAAGCAGCTCTCGCGGCGGCAGTCAGTGCCTGCGTAGGAGATTCGCGCTTGGCAGAGTCAATATCGCGAGCATGGCATCGAGGGGCGATTGACGCAGTTCTGGCCCTGACTTGTCAGAGGTTCCCAGATGCGTTGAGACGCGGCCATGCCCAAACCTTGTCTGAAGGTCAGTCGGAATTGCAGCAAATCTGGTGGATTTTCGCTCTTGAGAGCAACCTTTGAGAGGTCGCCTAGGTCTTGTGTGGTTGGCAAGGCGCCAGACCAGAATGATGCAAAGACCTGAAAAGAGTTTTCTCTGGAAGACGACCTCTTGTCTACAAAGAGGTTTTCCATCGAAAGGTGACGAACCTTACCTCGGCACTGGTTCCACAGTTAGGGCTGCTTGGTTCCCCACCTGACCCGGTTGGCCGCTTCCCCATGCGAGGAGGCCCGTCACCGCTGATTATAGGTGCAAATGCATGGTCCCCGGGATCTCGCGGCAGGAATGCACCGCAGATGTGGGATGGCATGCGGCGTACTCGTAGAATCACGGCTTATGTCTTATTTAGTGCTCGCTCGCAAATACCGGCCCCGTACCTTCTCCGAAATGGTGGGGCAGGAGCACGTGGTTCAGGCTCTGACCAATGCGCTGACTCAGCAGCGCCTGCATCACGCCTATTTGTTTACCGGCACGCGCGGAGTGGGCAAGACCACGGTGTCGCGCATTCTGGCCAAGTCGCTCAATTGCCAAGGCGTGGACGGCCAGGGCGGAATCACCGCCACCCCGTGCGGCGTTTGCGCAGCCTGCACTGAAATTGATAGCGGACGTTTCCCAGATTACACCGAGCTCGATGCGGCCTCCAACCGTGGCGTGGACGAGGTGCAAAGCTTGCTGGAGCAGGCGGTGTACAAGCCGGTGCAGGGGCGCTTCAAGGTCTTCATGATCGACGAGGTGCACATGCTGACCAACACGGCTTTCAATGCCATGTTGAAGACGCTGGAAGAGCCGCCCGAATACCTCAAGTTCGTGCTGGCCACGACCGATCCGCAAAAAGTGCCGGTCACCGTGCTCTCGCGCTGCCTGCAGTTCAATCTGCGGCCCATGGCCCCCGAGACGGTGCTTGAGCATCTGAGTCATGTGCTGGGCCAGGAAAGCGTGCCTGCCGAGCCTCAGGCGTTGCGCCTGCTCTCGCGTGCAGCCCGTGGTTCCATGCGCGATGCGCTCTCGCTGACCGATCAGGCCATTGCCTTTGGCAGCGGTCAGTTGCAGGAAGCCACCGTGCGCCAGATGCTGGGCAGCGTGGATCGCAGCCATGTGTTCAGGCTGATCGATGCGCTGGCTCAGGGCGATGGCCGGGTGGTGGTTGAGACCTCGGAGCAGCTGCGCCACAACGGCCTGTCTGCAGCCTCCACACTGGAAGAAATGTGCGCCGTGCTGCAGCGCATGGCCGTGCTGCAGGCCGTGCCCGATATGCCCGTGGATGCCAGCGACCCGGAGGCCGCCGAAGTGGCGCGTCTGGCGGATCTGATGCCCCGCGACGAGACCCAGCTGCTCTACAGCATCTGCTTGCACGGCCGTGCCGAGCTGGGTCTGGCCCCGGATGAATATGCGGCGCTGACCATGGCGCTGCTGCGGCTGCTGGCCTTCAAACCGGACAATGCCGAAACCGGCGCGGCTGAAAAAAAAACTCTAGCGCGGACCTCGCCCAGACCTAGTCCGGCGGTTACGGCCCCCGTCGCGCCAGTCGTGCGGGAGGTGGCGGAAAGTACGCCTCAAAACCTGCCTGCTGCAACTGCGGCGCCTTTAGCCGAAAAACCAGAGCCAAAACAGTCGGATGTGCAGGTAAATCTGCCGCATCGTGCTATGGTTTCCGAGATACCAAGTACCACAGTCCAGTTGCAAGCCGCTGCTGATGTCGTGCCGCCGCTGCAGCCTGCCGCAGCGGTCCAACTGGCCCCGGTTGAAGAGACCAAGCCGGCTGATTCTGCGCAGCCGCAACAGCCCAATCAGCCCAATGGCATTGCCGATGAACTCGCAGAGACGGCAGCCGAAGTGGTCGAAGTCGCTGCGGTGGTTGACGAGGCCGATGCTTCGGACGAGTTTGCTGCCACTGCCGAAACCATCGATGAGTCCGGCCCCGATGAAGGTGCCTGGGCCGGCATGCCCGAGGAAGGTTGGGCCGACGAAGGCCGCTGGGGCGACGATGCCGAGGTGGATGTCGGTCTGCCGGTGAATGCCGAGCCCCTGCGCGAGCAGCCCGTCGAGCAGGAATCGCCCCAGGTGTATGCCAGCACCGTGATGGAGGTGCAGGAGCTGGTGTGCACGCCGGAAGGCGATTTCTGGCAAGGTGTGGTGCAGCAGCTGGTAGACAGTGAAGCCATTGTGGCGCTGGCCCGGCAACTGGCCCTGCAGTCGCAGCTGATGGCACGCGAAGGCGATCTGTGGACGCTGCGTGTGGAAACCAACTCGCTGAACCAGGCCGGTTCGCGCGAGCGTTTGCGTGCTGCGCTGGAGGCCGCCGGTCATGCGCGACAATTGCAGGTGGAGCAAGGCGCGGTGACGGACACTCCGGCCCGCCGCATGGCAGTGATCACCCAGGCCCGTCAGCGCATTGCCGAAGAAATTGTGACGAACCACTCCATGGTGCAAACCTTGGTGCGTGAGCATGGCGCGAAAATCGTGCCCGGCAGCATCAAGCCTGTAGCTATTCGGCCTGAATAAGGTCTTACGTTTTTCCCCGAAAGAAGAAGGAATTCACATGTTCAACAAAGGACAACTCGCCGGCCTGATGAAGCAAGCCCAGGCCATGCAGGACAACCTCAAGAAGGCTCAGGACGAACTGGGCAATGTGGAAGTGGAAGGTGAGTCTGGCGCGGGTCTGGTCAAGGTCGTGATGACTTGCAAGCACGATGTCAAGCGCATCACCATCGACCCCAGCCTGCTGGCCGAAGACAAGGACATGCTGGAAGATCTGGTGGCCGCCGCCTTCAACGCTGCGGTGCGCAAGGCTGAAGAAACGTCCAGCGAGAAGATGGGCAAGATCACTGCCGGCATGCCAGGCCTGCCCGGCGGCATGAAGTTCCCCTTCTAATTGCTCCCCCTGAGCGGCTATGCCGCTTCCCCCTAAGGGGGACGACACCCTTTGCTGCGGGGCGGCCCTTGCTGGGCGTCTCGCACCTGGATCGCGCCGGTTTCAAGCGGTGCGGGTGTTGTCAAAAATGAATGGCGATCTGGCACCAAGCAGATCGCTTTTTTTCTGGTCAATGAAAGGACAAGCCGTGTCTGATGTGCAATCTCTGGATACCTTGATGGAGGCGCTGCGCCGCCTGCCGGGAGTGGGTATCAAGTCGGCGCAGCGCATGGCGTTTCATTTGCTGCAGCGCGATCATGCCGGGGCCTTGAATCTGGCCAAGGCGCTGGAATCGGCCGTGAATTCGGTAGGACACTGCCAGCGCTGCCACACGTTCACCGAGGCCGAGATCTGCTCGATTTGCGACGACGCGGGCCGCGATTCTGCGCGGCTGTGCGTGGTGGAAGCGCCGGCCGATATGGCAGCCATGGAGCGCACCGGCGCCTACCAGGGCTATTACTACGTGCTGATGGGGCGCTTGTCGCCGCTCGATGGCGTGGGCCCCAAGGACATCGGCATGGGCCAGCTGCTGCAGCGCGCCTGCGACGGCCAGGTGCAGGAAGTGATTTTGGCCACCAGCTTCACGGCCGAGGGCGAGGCCACGGCACATGCCATCAGCGAGGCGCTCAAGTCGCGCGGCATCTTGGTGACGCGGCTGGCGCGGGGCGTGCCCATTGGCAGCGAGCTGGAATATGTGGATCTGGGAACCATTGCGCATGCCCTGGTGGACAGGCGCTAGTCGCTATTTTTTCAAGAGCTTGTAGCGCTGATTGAGGAAGGATCTCAGCATGAATTCGGCCTGAATTGATTCGAAAGCAAGCGCTTGTTGCTCTCTTTTTGCGTTCCGCCAAAACAAAAATCCCGTCTGGCGATAGCTGCCAGACGGGATTTTTCATTTTTTCAGATCGTGTTAACGGCGCTTTTTGGAAGGCGTGCCGCCACGGGCCTTGGGCTCGCTCTTGCCGCCGCGTGGCTGCGCCGCCACCGTTTTGCTGCTGGCACTGGAGCGGGTGGTGGTGCTGGCGCGAGCCGTGCGCGTCGCCCGCACGGGCAGATAGGCCACCAGCGACTGGCCGGCATGCAGCGAGGCAGTGGACTTGAGGTCGTTCCAGTCCGCAAGATTGGAGACGCTGACGCCGTAGCGGTTGGCCATGCTGATCAGCGTGTCGCGCTTGCGGGCCTTCACGGTGGAGCGCACGGTGACGATTTCAGGGGCGAAGGAAATCTGGCCGTTGTCGGCCACATGGCCGGCCACGTCGGCATGGACATGGGCGCCGCGGGGCACCATCAGGGCCGAGCCGGCCTTGATCAGCATGCGCGGTGGGATGTTGTTCATGGCGCGCAGATCGGATTCGCCCAGGCCCACGCGCTGGGCCGCTTCGGCCACGGTGATGGTGGAGGGCACGGTCCACACCGTCCAGCTGGCAAACTGGCCGTCGTTATAGGCTTGCAGATTGCGGCGGAAGATCTTGGCGTTGTCCCAGGGCAGCAAGACCTTGGGCGTGGCCGCCACAAAAATCACCGGCTTGTGAAAGCTGGGGTTCAGGGCCTTGAAGTCCTTGACGCTGACATTGGCCAGCTTGGCCACCAGTTCCACGTCGATGTCATGCGTGATGTCCACGGCCTGGAAGTAGGGGTGGTTTTCGATCACGGGCAGATCGGCGTTGTACTTTTCCGGGTTGGCCACAATGTTCTTGACCGCCTGCAGCTTGGGTACGTACATGCGGGTCTCGGCCGGCATCTGCAAATCGGTGTACTTGGTGGGCAGACCCAGCTTTTCGTTGCGCTTGATGGCGCGGCTCACGCTGCCTTCGCCCCAGTTGTAGGCGGCCAGGGCCAGATGCCAGTCGCCAAACATGTTGTAGAGCTTTTGCAGATAGTCCAGCGCGGCGCGGGTGGAGGCCAGCACGTCGCGGCGGTCATCGCGGAAGATGTTTTGCTTGAGATCGAAGTAACTGCCCGTGGCGGGCATGAATTGCCACATGCCGGCGGCCTTGGCGCTGGAGACGGCCTGGGGGTTGAACGCGCTCTCGATATAGGGCAGCAGCGCCAGCTCGGTAGGCATGCCGCGGCGCTCCAGCTCCTCGACGATGTGGAACAGGTATTTGCTCGAGCGCTCCGTCATGCGCTGGATGTAGTCGGGGCGGCTGGCATACCACTGCTCACGGTCGGCCACCAGCTCGTGCTCCAGATCGGGCATGGCAAAGCCTTGGCGTATGCGTACCCAGAGGTCGCCCGTGGCTTCCAGCGACGCCACGTCCGAGCTGGACACCTTGCCCCGGCTCAGCGGTGACAACGGGCCGTCAGGGTACTGGGAGGAAGTGCTTGAATTGTCGTAACTGGTGGTGGATGCGCAACCGGTGAGTACAAGCACTCCGGTCAGCAGCAAGGTATGTAGCAGCTTCATCAAAAAACGTTTTTCCATTGGCGCAAGGCGGCCAGCACGCTGGCGGGCTCTTGCGGATTGACTTGGGAGTCGAACTGCACGGCCGCCGCGATGACATCGGGCTGGCGGCTGCGCATGAAAGGGTTGATGGCCTGCTCGGTCTTCAAAGTGGAAGGCAGCGTGGGCTGGTGGGCGGCACGCAAATCCTGACAATGCTGCAGGTACTGAGCCAGATCGGCATTGTTTGGTTCCACGGCCTGCGCAAATCGCAGGTTGGAAATTGTGTACTCGTGTGCACAACACACCTGGGTGTTGCCGGGCAAGGTGGCCAGTGCATCCAGCGAGGTCTGCATTTGCGCTGGCGTGCCTTCAAACAGGCGGCCGCAGCCGCCGGAGAACAGAGTGTCGCCGCAAAACAGCACCGGTTGGTGGTTGGCGCCTTGCGCATGGGGGCTGAAAAACGCAATATGACCGCTGGTGTGGCCGGGCACGTCAATCACCTGCCAGGGTCCGCCCAGCGCATCGACCTGGTCGCCGCCTTGCACGCGGGTCACGAACTGTGGCTCGGGCAACTGCTCGTAGGCAGGCCCCCAGACTGGAGCGCCGGTGGCAGCGCGCAGTGCGGCGACGCCGCCCACATGGTCGGCATGGTGGTGGGTGACTAGAATGCCTTGCAGCTTCAATCCCAGTCTTTGCAGCACGGCCAGCGCCGGCTCGGCTTCACCGGGGTCTACCACGATGGCGTGTTTGCCATCGTGGAGCATCCAGATGTAGTTGTCGGAAAAGGCGGGGATGGGCAAAAGGTTCATGGGCTGCAAAATTATAGAGATGCATCACTGGACAGATACTGCCTTGGGGCACTACCTCCTGGATTGGGAGCAGCAGCGCTGTGACGAAGCGGTGGCCGACATCTTCGGCTATCACGCCGTTCAGCTGGGCATGCCTGCCTTGCAGGGCTTGCGGGCCAACCGCATGCCCCAGCGCTGGCTGGCGCTGGACAAGGTCGGGGAGTCTGCGGCGGCGCAAGCAGCCAATGTAGCGCAAGCGACCGACGAGTCTGCATCAAAACATGTCCCGCCGGCTTTGGTCGCGGATGCGACAGCGCTGCCGTTTTCCGAGGCCAGCCTGGATCTGGTGCTGATGCCGCACACGCTTGAGACTTCGCACGATCCGCATGCCGCCTTGCGCGAGGCCGCCCGTGTGCTGGTGCCCGAGGGGCGGCTGGTGGTATGCGGTCTCAATACCCTGAGCCTTCTGGGGTTGCAGCGGCGCGTGGAGCGCAGCGCGGCGCATTTGCCCGATTTGAGTCTGGGCCTGGGTTACTGGCGCTTGCGCGATTGGTTGCAATTACTGGGCTTCGAGATCGAAGCCGTGCAATTTGGCTGTTATTGTCCAGCCACACAAAACGCGCGCTGGCTGGCGCGCTGGCAATTCATGGAAAAACTGGGTCATCGCTGCTGGCCGGCCTTTGGCGGGGTGTATTGCATTGTGGCCGTCAAGCGGGTGCAGGGCATGCGCTTGATCAGCCCCTCATGGCGCAGCAAGAGTGCGCCCTCGGGCGTGCAGATGCCCGTGGCCAACAAACGGCCCGGCGATGCAGCCTGGTGCAGCGATGAGTTCCCTCCATAAAAAGACGCGAAGACCAGCCCGTGTTCGCGACTCCAAGGAAAGAAATTGAATCAAGTAGTGATCTATACCGACGGTGCCTGCAAAGGCAATCCCGGCCCTGGCGGCTGGGGCGTGGTATTGCAGGCCGGTACGGCCGTAAAAGAATTGTTCGGCGGAGAGCTCGATACCACCAACAACCGCATGGAGCTGCAGGCGGTGATCGAGGCGTTGAAAGCGTTGAAGCGCCCCTGCGATGTGGTGCTCTACCTGGACAGCCAGTACGTGCGCAAAGGCATTACCGAGTGGATTCATGGCTGGAAGGCCAAGGGCTGGCGCACGGCCAGCAAGGAGCCGGTGAAAAACGCCGAGCAGTGGCAGCAGCTGGATGCCCTGGTCAGCGGTGCCGGTCACCGTATTGACTGGCGCTGGGTCAAGGGGCATGCGGGCGACCCCGGCAATGAGCGCGCCGATGCGCTGGCCAACAAGGGCGTGGACAAGGCGCTGGGTCGTCTTTAAACGCTCCAAGCAAGCGCCAAGCCTTCAAGAGCCGGCGCTTGCTCCCTTAGCTGCCGATCTGCTTCAACGCGTCGGTGATGGCCTGCACATCGGCGGGGCGCACCAGGCGCGCCACTTCCTGACCGTCACGCAGAAAAACCAGGGTCGGCCAGAGCTTGACCTTGTAGCTGCGGCCCAGTGGGCGGCCCGGGCCGTCTTCCACCTTGATATGCGGCAGCTCGGGCAAGGGTGCCAACGCGGCTTCAATCAGGGCTTGGGCTCTTTGGCAGTGCCCGCACCACGGCGTACCAAACTCCAGCAGCGTTGCACCTTGCAGCGCGTCCATGGCTTGTCGGCTGGGTTCTGTGGCCTGGTGGGTGGCTTGGTACGGCATGTCAGCGGGTCCTGTCTCGATGGAAGATTGGTTCTTGGCAAATGCGATGACGCCTCACCGCGTTTTCGGTCACTGCGATGCAGCCGGGTTTCAGATCAGGCCGTCCAGCAGGAGTATGGACACGGCTTCGCCCGGCTGCACGTCTGAGCGTTCATGCTCGAGCACCATCAGGCAGTTGGCTGCCACCATGGAGCTGAGCACACCCGAGCCTTGGGCTCCGGTGCTGCGCACGGTGGCCTGGCCCTGGGCGTTGAGCGCCACCACGCCGCGCAGATATTCGGTGCGGCCCGGGCGCTTGCGAAGTTTCTCGGCGCTGAGCGCTTGCACCACGGGCACGTCGCCATCGCTGCAGCCCATGAGGCTGAGCAGGGCCGGACGCACAAACATCAGAAAGCTGACCATGGCCGCCACAGGATTGCCGGGCAGGCCCAGCAGCACGGCCGGGCGTTTGGCGGCAAAGCTGTTGCTCTTGTTTTGAGAGCTATCAGCGATTTCCTTGATTGGGCTGAAGGCCGATTTCTCTCCAAAAGACTCTGCCAGCGAGGCATGAGAAGTCGGGCGCAGCAGGCCTACGGCCAGCGGGCGACCGGGGCGCATGTCCACGCGCCAGAACTGCACCGGCCCCAGGCGCTGCAGCATGGCGCGGGTGTGGTCGGCCTCGCCTGCGCTGATGCCGCCGCTGGTCAGCACCACATCGGCCAGGGCCGCTGCTTCGCGCAGCTTTTCTTCCAGTGCCATGGGTTCGTCGGGCACCACGCCCAGGTCCAGCACCTGGACGCCCAGGCGGCGCAGCAGTCCTTGCAGGCTGAAGCGGTTGCTGTCGTAGATCGCGCCTTCGCGCGGTGCCGCGCCGGGGTTGAGGATTTCATCGCCGGTGGAAAAATAGGCCACGCGCAGGCGTCGGCGCACGCCGACCTGGGCCAGGCCCAGGCTGGCCAGCAGGCCCAGGGCCGCGGGCTTGAGGCGCTGGCCCGCTGCCAGCGCTACCGCGCCGCGCTGCAGGTCTTCGCCGCACAGGCGCAGATTGGCGCCGGCGCATACGCTGGCCGCATCAAAGCGGATGTGATCGTCATCGCGGGCATCCGCTGCGACGCTGGCCAGTTCATGGGCAATGACGGTATCCAGCCCGGCGGGCATGACGGCGCCGGTCATGATCTTCACGCATTCGCCGGGCTTTACCGGGTTGGTCCACGGTGCGCCTGCCAGCGCCGTGCCCACCACGCGCAGCTGCACAGTCTGTGCTTGCAGGGCCGAGCTGTGGAAGGCATAGCCGTCCATGGCGCTGTTGTTATGCGGCGGCACGTTGACCGGGCACAGCACATCGGCGGCCAGCACCCGGTCCAGGGCTTCGATCAGGGGCAGGGTTTCGACCTCGGCCACGGCGCCCAGGGGCTCGAGCAGGGAGGCCAGCTGTTGCAGCACCTGCTCCGTGGTGAGGCTTTGGGACAAAGAGGAGGCGGCAGGTTGAAAGATGGCAGTCATGGCTCAAAAAATCAAAGCGGCCTGCCGCGAAGTGGCGGCAGGGGCTGCAGTGCCGATCCTACGCTGCTTGAGCAGTGACCCAGGTCAATTCGGGAACAAGCAAGAGCAGGCAGCAAGTCCGGGCGGCGCCGGGATCCAGGGCGGTGGCATCTGTCGGCACCATCCCCAGCCATCAGCCGCCGATATAACTCATCTCGATGCGGCGGCCGCCGGCGGCGGGGGCCGGGGCGTCGGCGGGCATTTCGCTGCGCAGCTGGGAGTAGCGGTCGTCGCGCTGCTGCCAGATGGGGGCGATGGCCGCAGCCAGTTCCTCGTCGCTGGCGCTGCTGCGCAACAGAGTGCGCAAGTCCCAGCCTTGGCTGGCAAACAGGCACAGGTAGAGCTTGCCCTCGGTGGAGAGGCGGGCGCGGTTGCAGTCCCCACAAAACGCATGGGTCACGCTGCTGATGAAGCCGACCTCGCCCAGAGCCGGATCATTCAGGCCCTGGGCATTGGCATAGCCCCAGCGCTCGGCGGTTTCTCCGCGCACGCTGGGCGCCAGCGGCACCAGGGGCAGCTCGGCCTGCAGGCGCTCCAGCACCTGGGCCGAGGGCAGGACTTCATCCATGCACCAGCCGTTGGTGGCGCCCACGTCCATGTATTCGATAAAGCGCAGCGTCACGCCCGTGCCGCGAAAGTGGCGGGCCATGGGCAGAATCTGGTCGTCATTGCTGCCGCGCTTGACCACCATATTCACTTTGATGTTGGACAGGCCCACGGCCTGTGCCGTCTCTATACCGTGCAGCACGTCGGAGACGGGAAAGTCCACATCATTCATGCGGCGAAACACCTCGTCGTCCAGGCCGTCCAGGCTGACGGTGACGCGGTTCAGACCCGCATCCTTCAAGGCCTGGGCCTTGCGTGCCAGCAGCGTGGCATTGGTGGTCAGCGTCAGCTCCAGCGGCTGGCCGTCAAAGGTGCGCAGCTTGGCCAGCTGGGCAATCAGGGTTTCGAGGTTTTTGCGTAGCAGCGGCTCGCCGCCGGTCAGGCGAATCTTGCGCACCCCGTGCGCGGCAAACACGCGGGCCAGGCGGGTGATTTCCTCAAAGCTCAGCAGCGAGCTGTGAGGCAGGTAGGCATAGTCTTTGTCGAAAACTTCCTTGGGCATGCAGTATCTGCAGCGGAAGTTGCAGCGGTCGGTCACGCTGATGCGCAAGTCATGCAGCGGCCGCCCCCAATGGTCTTGCAGCAGGCCGGTGGGCGCTGTCAGGACGGAGGGGGCGAAGGCCGTGCGCGTTGCAGCACGTTCATCGACCAGAGGGATCACACGTTCAGCCATGTCAGCAATTGTGCCGCAAGCCCTATGTCCGGGCTGCCAATGGGTTGGAGGGGGAATTGAGGTCAATCATCCGCAGCTGCTTTATTTTTGATAGCTGCAAGCCATTCTTCGATATGGGCTGCGGCGCAATTTTGTTCAAAACACTCAGTTTCTGGCTTTTGCCTTGTCCAGTTTGACCAGCGGCTGCCAGCCGGCAAACTCTGGGTAATGCTCGGCTACGCCGGGGCCGTTGAAGTCCCAGCCATGGCACTGGCCCAGATGGCGTGGCGGCAGGCCGTCGTCGCCGGTGGAGAACTGGTTGAGCACGGAGTGAAATGCGGGCGTGGCCATGTTGAAGATCAGCTCGCGCATGTGAGTGCAGCCTTCGACGCCGCCCAGGTTCTCATTGATGGCTTTGCGCCAGCCGCGGGTCATGCTGCAGCCCACCATGCGCTGCATGGAGCGTGTGGCTTCGGGGCAGTGGGCCAGGGGGTGGTCGTCCATGGCCGCCTCCACGGCCTGCACCACTAGGCTGGAGTTCACCGTCAGCCGTATCCACATATGGTGAATCGGCGTGCCCGCAGGTACGTGGCGATTGCCGTGCAGGGTGATATCGTAGGTTTTCAGATCGATCAGCTCGGCTTCCACGTCCCACAGATCGTCTTCGCGTGCGTAGCAGCGAAAGCGCACGTCGCGCATATTGACAAGTTTGCGGTTGGCAGGGGGATGGATCAGGGGCATGGGGCGATGTGTGAGTGCGGCTCTTTGGGCTGGTGAGGGCGGCCGCTTGGTGTGGGGAAATCGGCAGGTCTTTGTCGTCAGCCGGGGCTGGCTTCAGGACCGGGCGAAGCTGATGGCATTGTCAAAGCGGCATGACCGCTGTCCAGCACCTGCATGACAGGTGCTGGACAGAGTCGGCACGCAGAAAATTCATTATCAATGACTGCGGTGCATGGGCCTTGGTTGAGATTCAGCTTGAGGCCTGGCCGTTTGCCGGCAGCCCGTAGCAGGCAGCTGTCCTGAGGCCGTTCAAATCCAGCACCTCCAGCTTGCCCCGGCGCAGCTGCAGGAGGCCGGCCTGCTGCAGCTCCTGCAGCACCTGGTTGGCCGTCTGGCGCGAGAGGCCGAGCATGCGCGCTAGCTGCTCTTGCGATACGGCCAGTTCGCGGCGGGTGCGCAGGCTGTCATTCCACTGGTCATAGCTTTGCGCCATTTGCACCAGGCGGTGGGCCAGGCGCTGCGGGGCGGGCAGCACGGTCTGTTCTTCCAGGGCGATCAGGCAGTTGCGCAGCTTGTCGGTCAGCAGCAAAGCCATGTCGCGCCAGTACTGCGGATTGGCCTCCAGCCACTGGCGCAAGGGCTGATGCGCTATGTGCAGCAGCGTGCAATGCGTGGCGGCATAGGCGTCGTGGGAGCGTGGGGCTTGGTCAAACAGCGCAATCTCGCCCAGCCACATGGGCGGCTCCACCAGGGTCAGCAAGGCGGTGCGGGTTTGCTCGCCCATGGCCGCCGTACCCGCGATGGTCAGCGCGCCGCGCGCCACGGCATACAGACCGCAGGGCGCATCCCCCCGGCGAAACAGCCATTCACCGGCGGCCAGCAGACGTGGCTTGGCCAGGGTGCGCAGCTGTTCGGCCAAAGCGGGCGGTAGTGCGCTGAACCAGCGCCCGGCCTGAAGAATGGCCCAGAGATCGCTTTGCACCACGGAGCTGGCGGCGCGTCGGCTGCCGGAGGCGGGAGGTGGATGGGTTGGCGTGGATTCAGGCATGTGGATTCTTGTGTCGATTGTTTGACAGACGCTGCCGATGCCGCTGCGCGACCATGGACAGGTCTGCAGAAACCTTGTCATCTGCGCTTCATTTTCTGCAGACGCCACCCCGGCCACAAGGAGGTGCAGAAAATGAAAACCCTAGTCGATCAGCTGTCCAAGTATGCCGATTACCACCGCGACCCGCGCAACATACTGACGCATTACGTCGGTGTGCCCATGATCATGTTGGCCGTGGTCATCCTGCTGGCGCGCCTGGGCTGGGGCCGTGTGGCGGGCTTTCCCATCACCCTGGCCTTGTTGGCGGCGGTGGCGGCAGCCGTTTATTACTGGCGGCTGGATAGGTGTTATGGCACGGCCATGGGTCTGGTGCTGGCCGCCATGCTGGCGCTGGCCGTGCCGATTGCCGGCCAAAGCACCGCGCTGTGGCTGAT
This sequence comes from Comamonas aquatilis, assembly GCF_965139575.1. Taxonomy (NCBI): domain Bacteria; kingdom Pseudomonadati; phylum Pseudomonadota; class Betaproteobacteria; order Burkholderiales; family Comamonadaceae; genus Comamonas; species Comamonas aquatilis. The sequence continues at coordinate 179,176 of NZ_CBCSIW010000004.1, forward strand.
CTCGGGTCTGGGCCTGTTTGCCCTGGGTTGGGTGATCCAGTTCGTGGGCCATTTCTACGAAGGCCGCAAATCCGCCTTTATGGACGACATCATGGGGCTGATCATAGGTCCGCTGTTTGTGGCCGCAGAGCTGGGCTTTGCCATGGGCTTTCGCAAGGAGGTGCAGGCCGCCGTGGAGCAGCGCAGCGGCCCCGTGCGTCGTCGCAGCCTGGCCGGTGCCTGAATTTTGTAGTTTGTTTTGCTATTTAATTGGTAGCATTTGACGATTGTTGGAAAAAGGATCTAGGCATTTTTTACTCGTTTTTCAAACTGCCAGGCTCTGCAAGCCCCACCGCAATCGGGTGCATGTAATGCCGGCGTTAGGGTCCTGCGCCTAAAATCACCGGGTCGTCCCCTGAAGGGGGCTTTTTTTGTTTACTACTTCAACCATCATGTCTCTGAACAATGTGACCCCCGGCTCCAAGGCACCTGAAGTCTTCAACGTCGTGATCGAAATCTCGGCCAACTCCGCTCCCGTGAAGTACGAAGTGGACAAGGAAACCGGCTGCGTGTTCGTGGATCGTTTCCTGGGCACTGCCATGCACTACCCCGTGAACTACGGCTATGTGCCCCAGACCCTGTCTGGCGACGGCGACCCCGTGGATGTGCTGGTGATGACTCCCTTCCCCCTGCCCAGCGGCGTGGTGGTTCCCTGCCGTGCACTGGGCATTTTGCAGATGGAAGACGAATCCGGCGTGGACGGCAAGGTGCTGGCCGTGCCTACCCAGAAGCTGCTGCCTGCCTACGACAAGATCAACACCCTGGGCGACATCCACGATCTGGTGCTGCAACAGATCTCCCACTTCTTCGAGCACTACAAGGACCTGGAAAAGGGCAAGTGGGTCAAGGTGCTGGGCTGGAAGGGCCTGGACGTGGCGCACAAGGAAATCACCGACGGCATCGCCAACTACAAGGGCTGATCCACGGGTTTATCCCCTTCGTTCAACACTCTTGTAAGCGCTTTTTGTGCATTGCAGGGCAAACAAGAGAAATACAATTTGAAACGCACCGGGTGATCTGCCCGGTGCGTTTTTTTATGGCCAGCAGCTGCCATGGAGCGCAGCGGCGCTCTGACGGTTGCCCCCGGTGCAGATTCAAGTCCCGGGCTTGTGGAGGATAGCAATGAACTGGAAGATTTCGGATTGGCGGGTAGGCACCAAGCTGGGCGTCAGCTTTCTTGTCATGGTGGTGTTCTCGGCCATTCTGGGCTTGGTGGCCTGGACGCAGCTCAGCCGGATTCATGCCACGGGGACGGTGGTGTCCGAGGTGATGCTGCCCAGTGTCTACAACGCTGCCTCCATGCGGTCCGACTACAACCGGCTGCGCCGCCATGAGGCAGGTATCTCCACGGCCCGCACCTTGCAGGAAGTGGAAGGCTTCGAAGCGCAGATTCAGCAACGGCTGAAGACGATAGCCGAGCAGGAAAAAGTGCTGGACGGCCTGATCGACGGCCAGCAGTTGCGGGCCGCTTTCGACAACTACCTGGGCTACAAGGCCGAATACCTGAAGCTGCACCAGCGCATGCTGTCCATTGCTCGCGATGGTGACTTCAACACCGTGGAGTCGCAGGCCGCCATGGCCGATGAAATGGGACTGTTCTTTGCCGGAGAGTTTGAAAACGCTTTCAGCAAGCTGGCCGAGAGCACCGGCAAGTTCATGCAGTTGCAACTCGATGCTGCAGCTGCTGCCCAGGAGGATGAAAAAGCCAGCTATGCATTGGCGCGCTACTGGCTGCTGGGCACGCTGGTGCTGGTGATTGCTGTGGCCGGTGCCGTGGGCGTGGCCATGACGCGGGCGGTGACCGGGCCTGTGGCGCGCGCCGTGCAGGTCGCGCAGGAGGTGGCGGCAGGCCGTTTGCAGGCTCCGGTGCTCAACCAGCGCCGCGACGAGTTGGGCCTGTTGCTCAATGCGCTGGAGGATATGCGCCGCCAACTGGCCTCCGTGGTGCAGGAAGTCCGCAGCAATGCCCATGGCGTGGCCCTGGCCTCGCGCGAAATTGCCCAGGGCAATGCCGATTTGTCTTCACGTACCGAAAGTCAAGCCAGCGCGCTGGAAGAGACGGCCGCTTCCATGGAGCAGCTGGGATCCACCGTGCGGCTGAACGCCGACAACGCCCAGACCGCCAATCAGATGGCACAGGCCGCGTCGGGCGTGGCCGCCAGGGGCGGCTCTGTGGTGGCCCAGGTGGTGGACACCATGAAGGGAATCAATCAGAGCAGCCGCCAGATTGCCGACATCATCTCCGTCATCGACTCCATTGCCTTTCAAACCAATATCCTGGCGCTGAATGCCGCAGTGGAAGCCGCCCGTGCCGGTGAGCAAGGCCGTGGCTTCGCCGTGGTGGCTGGCGAGGTGCGCACGCTGGCCCAGCGCAGCGCGGAAGCAGCCAAGGAAATCAAGGGCTTGATCAGCGCCAGCGTGGATAAAGTGGACCAAGGTACGCAGCTGGTGGACAAGGCTGGAGAGACCATGGCCGAGATCGTGAGCGCTATTGGCCGCGTGGCCTCCATCATGGGCGAGATCAGCTTGGCCAGCCGCGAGCAAAGCCAGGGTGTGGCTCAGGTGGGTGAGGCCATCACGCAAATGGACCAGAACACCCAGCAAAATGCGGCCCTGGTGGAGCAAAGCGCGGCGGCAGCCGATTCGCTGCAACGTCAGGCACAGGCCATGGTGGCTTCGGTCGCTATCTTCGAAGTGGGGCAGGGAGCCGGCAAGGCCGTGCCGGCGATGGCCCCTGTCGCCGTCGCCGCGCCCCAAAGTGCATCGCGGCCGGCACAGGCGCTTGCACCAGCGAGCGCTTTGAGCTCCTTTGCCCCATCGGGCCGTGGGAAAGCGTCGCCCAAGACGGTGGCAGCCAGCGCCGCAGAAGATGAGCAATGGGAACAGTTTTAAGCCCGAGGGCAACCAGCCTGCAACTAGTTGGGCTGGACAAGCATTCAAACTAAGAACCCATAAAAAAAGCCGCTGAGATCAGCGGCTTTTTTTATGGGTTCGGGATGAATGAACCAGAAATCGTTGCCTATGTCAGATAAATCCTTCATATTGATTTGTGGGAATATGAGTTTTGAAGATTTATCACAATTGGGCGCAAATAAGGTTTTGGATGGTGGCACTTATCATGGTGATCGCATGAGGCCCAAGTGATTAATGCAATCTGCAGAAAAAGCAGCTCCATTGCATCGAGTGCAAGTCTGAAAAAATGCCTCAAATTGAGCCTGAAAGTGAGAAAGGCTTGCCCTTTATCCATGAGGCAGCTGTTAAGTCCATTGATTAAGTTGCAGTGATTGCGTCAGCTGGATTCGGATGGGTTTTTTATCTGCTTGGTCGTGGCGCGCAAGCAATTCAACAGCCATTGAGGGAGAGGGCAATATGAAAAGCATCAAGATATCGACCCGTATTCTGGGGGCTTTTGGCATATTGGTCGTGCTGCTGCTGGCCGTGGTGGCTACGGCTTTGCTGCAGTTCAAGACCATGCGTGACAATGCCGACGTCATTACGCGCACCGTGTTGCCCAGCGTGGAAATCATCAACGCCATGAATACCGAGCTGGAGCGGTCGCGGTTGGTGGAATTGCGTCATGTGATCGGCAGCGATCCGGCCTACTTGTCCGAAGTGGAGTCACAGTATTCCCAGTTGCAGCAGCGCATGGCGGACGACAAGAAAAACTACGAGCCGCTGATCATCTCGCAGCAAGAGCGCGATTATTACGAGCAGTTCATCCGCGAGCGCGAACTCTACGCGCAGGTGAACCGGCAGCTTTTTGCGCTCTCGCGAGCAGGGGAACAGGACAAAGCCAAAGAGCTTCTGGAAGGGCAGTCGCTCAAGCTCTTCAATGATTCCTCGGCCACGCTGCAAAAGCTGGTCAGATACAACAGCGATGTAGCCCGGCAGGAAAGCCAGGCCTCGGTCACTGTGTACAAGCGCGCCGTGATATTGCTGATCGCGGCGGCGCTGGTGGCTGTGCTGGTGGCGGTGGTTGCGGGACTGATGCTGGTGCGCTCCATCCGCGTGCCGCTGGATCAGGCCGTCAAGGCGGCCGACCGCGTGGCCAACGGCGATCTGAGCGGCATGATCCATGTAGAGCGTCACGATGAAACCGGGCAATTGCTCAATGCGCTGGAGCGCATGCAGACCAGCCTGGTGCAGACCGTGCGCAGTGTGCGCCAGAATGCCGAAGGCGTGGCCTCGGCCAGCGCGCAGATTGCCTCGGGCAATGCCAATTTGTCCAGCCGTACTGAAGAGCAAGCCTCGGCGCTGGAGCAGACCGCGGCCTCCATGGAACAACTGGGCACGACGGTCAACCAGAATGCCGACAATGCGCGGGCCGCCAATCAGCTGGCAGTCAACGCCTCCCAGGTTGCGGCTCAGGGCGGCGCCGTGGTGGCCCAGGTGGTGGACACCATGAAGGGCATCAACCACAGCAGCCACCAGATTGCCGACATCATTTCCGTCATCGACTCCATCGCTTTCCAGACCAATATCCTGGCTTTGAATGCCGCCGTGGAAGCTGCTCGCGCTGGCGAGCAAGGCCGTGGCTTTGCCGTGGTCGCCAGCGAGGTGCGCACACTGGCCCAGCGTAGTGCGGAAGCGGCCAAGGCCATCAAGGGCTTGATCTCCACCAGTGTGGAGCGGGTGGAGCAGGGCACGCAGCTGGTGGACAAGGCCGGCACCACCATGGCTGAAATCGTCTCGGCGATTCGCCGGGTGACGGACATCATGGGCGAGATCAGCGCTGCCAGCAGCGAGCAAAGCCAGGGCGTAGCCCAGGTGGGTGAAGCCGTGACGCAAATGGATCAAAGCACACAGCAAAACGCGGCCCTGGTGGAGCAAAGCGCCGCCGCTGCCGGTGCCTTGCGCAAGCAGGCGCAAGATCTGGTGCAGGCCGTGGCCGTGTTTCAGCTACCCGCCAGCGCCATGCAAGACAGCACGGCGGCTGCGGCTACGCGCCAGCATGGGCATGCCAGCACCTCTTCCGTGCGCGGCACGCGCTCCCTGCCCCAGGCCGCGCCGCGAGCCGGTGCCCGCAGACAGACCGCTGCGGCCGCACCTGCCTTGTCGGTTCGCTCCGGAGCGGATGCGGCGGCTCGCAAAGCTTTCAAGCCTGCAGACGATGGTGAGTGGGAAGCTTTTTGAGCGGGTCCTGGGGCGCTGTAAAGTGCCTATCTCTCAAAGGCCGCAGCAATGCGGCCTTTTTCATGCGGCTCCGATTGCCGCAAGGGGCTGTGGGCCTGAAGCTCCTGCACATAGCGGGCCATGCCTTCGCTCTCGCGTTCGAGAAATCGGCCAATGGCGTCGGCAAATGCCGGATGGGCAATCCAGTGGGCGCTGGGCGTGACGATGGGCAGCAGCGCTCTGGCCATCTTGTGCTCGCCCTGGGCGCCGCCTTCAAAGCGCGCAATGTCGTTGGCAATACACCATTCGATGGGTTGGTAGTAGCAAGCCTCGAAGTGCAGGCAGTCCACGCGCTCCAGTGCGCCCCAGTAGCGGCCATAGGCCACTCTTTCTTTGATAGCTGCTACCGTTTTATTTGTCTGCATTACAGGCGGTTTCTCATCTGAAATCGATGAACAGTCTCCGCTGACCGCTATCAAACTGCTTGCAATCGGTAGACCGTCACGCTCGGCGATGAAGAGCACCCAGTTCTCGCTCATATGCTCTTGCATGGCGTTGAAGAATTCGGGTGTCAGATAGGGCGGGTTGCCGTGCTCCAGATAGGTGCGCTCATAGCAGCGGTAAAAAAAGGCCCAGTCTGCAGGCGTGATTTGCGCCCCGCGCAGGCTTTTGAAGCGCACGCCCGCCTCGCGCACCTTGCGCCGTTCCTGGCGGATTTTCTTGCGCTTTTCCTGGTTGAGTGACGCCAGAAAATCATCAAAGTCTCGCCAGCTTCGCGCGGCTGATGTGGGGGCCATCACCGAGCTGTCGCAGGGCCGCCCCAAGGCCGAGAGTTCCCCTTCGGGGGGCGATACAGCACAGGCGGCGGCAAGCGTGGAGGCCACCTCCGAGCCGTCGCCGGGCCGCCCCAAGGCGGCGAGCGCCCCCTCGGGGGGCAGCGCAGCACACGCAGTGGCAAGCGTGGGGGCCACATTCCTCCAATGAAACTGCACCGTGCTGCGCAGCATCCAGCCGGCTTGCTCGCAAGCGGCCAGATCCTGCGCATCGCCAAACAGCAGGTGCAGGGATGACAGCCCCGCCTGCTGCGCCCAGTGCTGCACGGCCTGCACCAGGGGCAGCCGCCACTGCGGCGCTTTGACCAGCAGGCGGGTGCCGGGCACGGGCGTGAAGGGCACGGCCAGCGTGCCCTTGGGGTAGTAGGGCAGACCGTGCTGCTCGTAGGCGCGGGCCCAGGACCAGTCAAAAACATATTCGCCATAGGAATGTGTTTTGACGTAAATGGGGCAGGCGGCCAGCAGCTCTTCGCCTTGCCACAGCGTGATCACGCGGCAGATCCAGCCGGTTTGGGGCGTGGCGCTGCCGCTTTGCTCCATGGCGGCCAGGTATTCATGGCGCATGAAAGGCGTGTCCTGGGTCTGCGCAGAGAGCAGTGCGTTCCAGGTTTGCTCGGGCAGCTCCTGCACGCTTTGGAATGTGCGAGTGATAATCGTGTTTTCAGCCATGTCTCAAATGTTGTGGCGGCCAGCTGTCATACGGGTCGTGCACAGGCACACGCGGGGCATGGCCTCACTGCCTTGCTCGCTTTTCATGACGCTTTCCATCTGCTGTGCCCAACGCAATTTTGTCGTGGGTGACCTGTCCGGCAATGTTCAGAAAATCATTGCTGCCGCCTCTGAAGCTTATGCGAGCGGCGCTCGTCTGTTGCTGACGCCTGAATTGTCCCTTTGCGGCTATGCGGCAGAAGACCTGTATCTGCGCCCCGCTTTTCTTGAAGCCTGCGAACAATCCCTGCAGCAGCTGCAAACCGCCACCGCCCAGTGGCCGGGCCTGGCCATTGTGGTGGGGCACCCTCAGTCTGGCGAAGGTGGCGCACTGTTCAACATGGCCAGCGTGTTGCGCAATGGCCAACTGATGGCGCAATACGCCAAGCAGTTGCTGCCCAATTTTGGCGTGTTCGATGAGCAGCGCTACTTCACCGCCGGAACCCAGCCTTGCGTGGTGGAGATTGATGGCATCCGCATTGGTCTGCTGATCTGTGAAGACGCCTGGCATGCCCAGCCCGCCAATGCCGCTGTGGCCGCCGGTGCGCAGCTGCTGGCGGTGATCAATGCTTCGCCATTTCATAGTGGAAAACAGGCGGAGCGCGAGACAGTCATTGCGCTGCGTGCTACGGAAAACAAGGTGCCGTTGGTCTACGCCCATTTGGTGGGTGGGCAAGATGAGATTGTGTTTGACGGCAATTCCTTTGCGGTAGAAGCTAGCGGCCAGATTGCGGCCCGGGCTGCAGCTTTCGAGGAAGATTTGCCCGTGGTTGCTGCGCATCTGGTGGACGGCCGCGTCGAGCTCAGGGGTGAGGTCAAGCCTGCGCTGAGCCACCATCACGCTTTGTGGTCGGCCCTGGTGCTGGCCGTGCGTGACTATGTGGGCAAGAACCGCTTTCCCGGCGCGCTGATTGGGTTGTCGGGCGGCATGGATTCGGCCCTGGTGCTCTCGATTGCGGTAGATGCGCTGGGCGCCGACAAGGTGCGCACGGTGATGATGCCCTCGCCTTATACCGCCGATATCAGCTGGCTGGATGCGCGCGAGATGTCCGAGCGCGTGGGCGTGCAGCACGAAGAAATTGCCATCGCGCCCCAGTTCGAAGCCTTCAAGGCGGCATTGGCCGCCACGTTCGAAGGCCGGGCCGAGGATACGACCGAAGAGAATCTGCAGGCCCGCATTCGCGGCACGCTGCTGATGGCCATGAGCAACAAGTTCGGCCACATCGTGCTGACCACGGGCAACAAGAGCGAAATGTCGACTGGCTACTGCACGCTGTATGGCGACATGGCTGGTGGTTTTGCCGTCATCAAGGATGTGCTCAAGACCGAAGTCTTTGCCCTGGCCCGCTGGCGCAATGCCCATGATCCGTTCGGCACCGGTCTCGATCCCATCCCCGAGCGCATCATCACCCGCCCGCCCAGCGCCGAGCTGCGCCCGGATCAGAAAGACCAGGACAGCTTGCCCGCCTATGAGGTGCTGGACGCCATTGTTTCCAAATACATGGAAAATAACGAGAGCATTGCATCCATCGTCTCTCAGGGCTTTGCCGCTGCCGATGTGGAGCGCGTCACGCGTCTGATACAAATCAATGAGTACAAGCGTCGCCAGGCTCCCGTGGGACCTCGGTTGACCGTGCGCAGTTTTGGCAAGGACTGGCGCTACCCCATGACCAATAAATTCCGTGCCTGAGACCCTGTCTCAGCCATGTTGCCCATTTCAATCCCTTAGGAGTTAGCCCCATGAAACTGATTACCGCCGTCATCAAGCCGTTCAAGCTGGAAGAGGTGCGCGAGGCGCTGGCCGAATGTGGGGTGAACGGTTTGACCGTGACCGAGGTCAAGGGTTTCGGTCGCCAGAAAGGCCATACCGAGCTGTACCGCGGTGCCGAATACGTGGTGGATTTTCTGCCCAAGGTGAAGATCGAAGTCGTGGTCAAGACCGAAGATGTGGACCGCTGTGTGGACGCCATCGTCAACGTGGCCCGCACCGGCAAGATTGGTGATGGCAAAATTTTTGTCAGCCCGGTCGAGCGTGTGGTGCGTATCCGCACCGGCGAACTCGATGACGGAGCGATCTGAACGCGTCTTTTGAAGTCAGGGCGACTTCTCGTGGCAGGTTGATGCGGCAGCCCGGGCTTTGGCCTGGTGCGCGGCAAAGCCCTCAAATAAAAAAGCCAGACTGCGGTCTGGCTTTTTGTTTTTAGATCACGGAGCGCAGCGAGGGCGTTTCCATGCGGGTGCCTGAGGCTTGCACCAGGCTTTGCAGCAAGGCGCTGGCGTCGCTGCTGCTTTCGATCAGGCCCATTTGCCACTCGCCCATGAAGCCATGGCCCACGCAGGACTGCAGAAACTGCAGCATATGGTCGTAGTAGCCATCGACATTGATCAGGCCTATGGGTTTGTCGTGGTAGCCGAGCTGGCGCCAGGTCCAGACCTCGAACAGCTCTTCAAACGTGCCAATGCCGCCGGGCAAGGCCACAAAGGTGTCGCTGCGCTCGGCCATCATGGCTTTGCGTTCATGCATATTGGCCACGATATGCAACTCATCGCAGGCGTGGTTGGCCAATTCCTTGTCGACCAGGGCCTGGGGAATGACGCCTACCACCCGGCCGCCCGCCAGGCGCGTGGCTTCGGCCACGGTGCCCATCAGGCCGCTGCGCCCGCCGCCATAGACCAGTTGGCCATCGCGCTCGCCAATCCATTGGCCCACGGCCTTGGCGATTTCGGTGAATACAGGGTTGTTGCCAGGGCGCGAGCCGCAATAGACGCAAACAGAAAAAGCAGGTGTTGTCATGCAATGAACCGGTAGTAGATGGCGGCAGCCCAGACGGCGCCGCAGAGCCAAAGCGACAGAAACACGGCAGCGCTGCCCATGTCCTTGGCTTTCTTGGATAAATCGTGCCATTCCGGTCCGATGCGGTCTATGGCCGCTTCGATGCCGGAGTTGAGCAACTCCACAATCAGCACCAGCACGATGGTGCCCGCCAACAAGGCGACCTGTTCCCAGCTTTGGCCCAGCCAGAAGGCCGTTGGCACCATGACCATGGCGCAAATGGATTCCTGCTGAAAGGCTTTTTCGTTCCAGCCGGCATGCAGGCCGTTCAACGAATATTTGCCTGCATGCAGCACGCGCGACAGGCCGGTGCGGCTTTTTTGCGGATTGACGGGATCGGGTGTGCTCATGAGGCGAACAAGGTAACGAACCTGCTTAGCGAATTTTTTTCGGTGTTGGGGCCTGATGCACCAGGCGTGTACCGGCCCAGGCATCGTGCCAGAACTGCCGGGCAGGATGAAAACGGCTGACCAGCGCCCATACGAGTACCCAGCCTGTCATTAGAACCACGACTTCCAGCACGGGGAGATTCATGGGCGCCAGCAACGCCAGCGGCGGTAGAAACCACATCCAGCTCAAGGCATAGCGCAGCAGGGCGCGGGTCTGGGTCAGCGGCCGGCCCTGGGCGTCCACCACACGGATATGCCAGGTCTTCATGGCCAGGGTCTGGCCTTTGCTCCAGAACCAGACAAAGTAAATGCCCAGTACGACCAGCATGAAGGCTTGCAGCACATGGCGATTGTCCAACGCGTTACGGGTTTGAGACAGCGTGCTGAACAAATAGCCAGCAATAAATACCACCCCGAACAGCAACATACCCTCATAAAGCCAGCAAGCCATGCGGCGACGCAGGCTGGGTGCTATCAAAAGCGAGGATGTTGGGGAGTCGTGTTGCGCGCCAAGCAGCGTGTCTTTGCTCATGAAGCCATTCTAGAGGGCTGGGGTGCCGAAGTCATGCAGGCAGCTTCCTTGCTTTTGGACTCGGATTGCTTCTTGATTCAGATCACCGAGCCTGCAGGCTGCACCTTACTGTGCAGCACCTTCGCTGCTGTTCTCGTGGCTGCTGCCTGCCGCTCCGGAGCTGCCGGGGGCGGCATCGAGTGGCGGCAGGGTAATAGGCGTGGCGCGCGGGATATCCACCGGCGCGGTTTCCACAATCGTGCCTATGGGACGCACGGGATGGGTTTCTACCATGGCCGGTGTGGATGGCACGGGCGGCGGCGGGTGGTGAATGGTTGCCGGCGGAATCTTGGGCAGATTGGGCAGGGTATTGGGTGTGCCTGTGGCTGCCGGAATGCGGGCCAGCTTTTTCTGCGGCACCGGCTTGACGGCGGGTGCGACAGTGATGACCTTGGGGGCTGCACGGGCAGCGAGCAGGCGCTTTTCTTCGTCGCTCAGTGCCTGATAGGCCTCCCATTGGGCCTGTTTGTCGGTGGCCAGCTTGTTGGTGATGGCAAAGTTCAAGCGGGCCTGGCTGCGCTGCACGGCACTCAGGCTGGCCCAGGATTCCATGCGGCTGCGCAGCTTTTCCTGTTCTTTTTCGCTGAGCTTGTCAAAGCCATCAGCCAGAGCCATCCAGCGGCGCTTTTGCAGAGCGCCCACCATGGGCCAGCGTTCTTCCAGCGGTTCCAGCACGCGCCGTTGCGTTGGGGTCAGCTCGGCCCAGCGTGGCCCGGCAGCCATGGAGGTGACGCGCTGGCGCGCTGCGGCATCGCCATGCGGAGCCATGGTGGCGGCTACGGTGGCTGGCGGCACGGTGCTGGGGGCCAGTCTGACTTGTTGGACTACATTCCAGCCCGTCCAACCCAGCGCCATCAACAGCACCGCCGCTGTGACGGCGGCGGTGTTGGTGGGAGTCAATCGGGAGCGCTTTTCAGTCGGCATTCAGGCGGTTGGCGTCTAGGGCGTCTTAGTTTTCTGCCGCAGCGGCGGAGGTCTTGAGATATTGAATGAAGCCGGGGTCGGAATAAGCGGCAGGAGGCAGATCGTCGGTGAGCAAGGCCGTATCGACTTCGGTCACTTCGTTGAGACCGTTTTGATCCATCTGCGAGTTATATACCACCAGGCCTGCGACCAGGGCCAAGACCGGAATGGCCGAGATGATCGCGCGCCACCAGCCACCGCCTTCGGAGCCGGCTCCATTCAAGACCACGGTATGGCCTTGCACCGAGGCAGAGGAGGCCGCCTGGGTGTGCAGAACGCTCACCTCACGGCGGCGTTCGGAGACCGCGCGCTCGCGCGAGGCGCGCAGACGTTCCGTGATCTCGTAGGGGAGAAAGCCCTCGCCCTCGCTCAGCCTAGTGGTGATGCTGCGGGCGATGCGATCGGCGGCCATTTCTTGGCGGAGTGTGGGCACGGATTTCATAACTCGATTCCTTTGGCCTTGAGTGCCTTGCTCAATGCTTGGATGGCGCGGAAGCAATGCGTTTTAACACTGCCTTCCGAGCAGCCCATCGCTGCAGCCGTCTCGGCAACATCCATCTCTTCCCAGTAACGCATGAGGAAGGCTTCGCGTTGACGTGTGGGCAGCTCTTGTATTTCTTTTTCTATGCTCAGCAGCGTCTGCTTGCGTTGCGTCAGCTCTTCGGCGCTGCTAGCCGTCTCCTTGCCGCTGTCGCTGGCATAGGTTTCCAGCCAGTCGAAATCCGCATCATCGCCTGCCGATGCCTCGATCTCGCTGAAATGAACGAAAACTGCTCTCTGGGTTTTCTGGCGTCTGAACCAATCCAGCGTGCTGTTGGAGAGGATGCGCTGAAACAGCATGGGCAGCTCGTTGATGGGCTTGTCGCCATAGTGCTGGGCCAGCTTGAGCATGCTGTCCTGAACAATGTCCAATGCCGCGTCCTCGTCGCGGACGTGAAAAAAGCTGCGCTTGAACGCGCGCTTTTCTACGCCTTTGAGGAAATCGGAGAGTTCTTGTTCGGTAGCCAAAAGAGATGGGCCCGTGTCAGAAGCGGGCAGGAAGGGAGAGCAAGTAAAGTGGGCAATTATGGCATTGCCTGACGTTTTTTAGCGTACTGCGGTGCAAGGTCTTGTTGCAGTGCGATAATGGTTTTGAACTCAAAAAAGCAAACGGGTCACGGTCCGGCGTACACACAATCGCCCATGTCTTGTGGCCCTAAGTCTCAAACCGGCCCCACAAGGGCTCAAGGCCAGAGGCACCCAAGGTTTTTCGTTAGAGAAATTCGCAAAGGTTGATCATGGAAATTTCCAAAGCTGAAATGGCTTGCGCAGCCACAGCAACGTCCTCATCGGGCGCCCAGGAATTGATGGGCTCCGAAATCCTTATCAAGTCGCTTCAGGCTGAAGGCGTCAAGCACCTCTGGGGTTACCCAGGCGGGGCGGTTCTCTACATTTACGACGCTCTCTACAAGCAAGACAGTATCCAGCACGTTCTGGTGCGCCATGAGCAAGCTGCCGTGCACGCTGCTGACGGTTTTGCGCGTGCCACGGGCGAAGTAGGCGTCGCTCTGGTGACTTCCGGCCCCGGTCTGACCAATGCGGTCACCGGCATCGCCACGGCCTATACCGACTCCATCCCCTTGGTGGTGATCGCGGGCCAGACCTCGACCAATTACATCGGTACCGACGCGTTCCAGGAATGCGACACTGTCGGTATCACTCGTCCCATCGTCAAGCACAACTTTCTGGTCAAGGATGTGCGTGATGTGGCCGAGACCATGAAAAAAGCGTTTCACATTGCTCGCACCGGCCGTCCCGGCCCTGTGGTGGTGGATATTCCCAAGGACGTGTCCTTCAAGAAGGCGCTTTACACCGGCTATCCCGAAAAAGTGGAAATGCGCTCGTACAACCCCGTCAAAAAGGGTCACGCGGGTCAGATTCGCAAGGCGCTGCAGCTGCTGCTGGCCGCCAAGCGTCCTTATATCTATACCGGCGGTGGCGTATTGCTGGGCAATGCCTGCAACGAGCTGCGCACGCTGGTGGACATGCTGGGTTACCCCGTCACCCACACGCTGATGGGCTTGGGTGCCTATCCCGCCAGCGACAAGAAATTCCTGGGCATGCTGGGCATGCACGGCACCATCGAAGCCAACAACGCCATGCAGAACTGCGATGTGCTGCTGGCCGTGGGTGCGCGTTTTGACGACCGCGTGATCGGCAATCCCAAGCACTTCATGTCGGTGGAGCGCAAGATCATCCACGTGGACGTGGATCCTTCTTCCATCTCCAAGCGCGTGAAGGTGGACGTGCCTATTGTGGGCGACGTCAAGGATGTGCTGACCGAATTGATCGCCATGCTGCGCGAGACTACGCAACGCCCTGATGGCGGTGCCCTGGCCCAGTGGTGGGAGTCCATCGAAGGCTGGCGCAGCCGCGACTGCCTGAGCTACAGCCGTGGCGATGGCTCGGTGATCAAGCCACAGTACGTTGTGGAGACGCTGTGGAACATGACCAAGGATGCCGACGCCTATGTCACATCCGACGTGGGTCAGCACCAGATGTGGGCCGCCCAGTACTACCGCTTTGACGAGCCCCGTCGCTGGATCAACTCCGGCGGTCTGGGCACCATGGGTGTGGGCCTGCCTTACGCCATGGGCATCAAGCTGGCCAAGCCCGAATCCGAAGTGTTCTGCGTGACGGGTGAAGGCTCGATCCAGATGAACATCCAGGAACTGGCAACCTGCTTGCAGTACAACACGCCGGTCAAGATCTGCGCCCTCAACAACCGCTATCTGGGCATGGTGCGCCAGTGGCAGGAAATTGAATACTCCGGCCGCTATTCCAGCAGCTACATGGATTCCCTGCCCAACTTCGTGAAGCTGGCTGAGGCTTACGGCCATGTGGGCATGCTGATCGAGCGCCCCGAGGATGTGGAGCCTGCGCTGCGCGAGGCGCGCAAGCTCAAGGACCGTACGGTGTTCATGGACTTCCGTACCGACCCCACCGAGAACGTGTTCCCCATGGTCCAGGCGGGCCGTGGCATCACGGAAATGCTGCTCGGCGCTGACGATTTGTGACGGTAGAGATGCTGATTTTGAATGAAATTGGCATCAAGCCCATATATATCAAGCGCAGACAGCTCTATTTTCTATAGCGTTTTCTGACGAATCTATTGTCTGCCGAGCCCGACGTTTACCGACGCTGGGGGAGGGCAGCGAAAAGAGGAATCTCATCTCATGAAACACATCATCGCCGTGCTGCTCGAAAACGAGCCCGGAGCACTGTCACGCGTCGTGGGCCTGTTCTCGGCCCGTGGCTACAACATCGAGTCCCTGACTGTGGCGCCGACGGAAGATCCGTCGCTGTCGCGCATGACCATCCAGACCACGGGTTCTGACGATGTCATCGAGCAGATCACCAAGCACCTGAACCGCCTGATTGAAGTGGTGAAGGTGGTGGATCTGACCGAAGGCTCGTACACCGAACGCGAGCTGATGATGGTCAAGGTGCGTGCCGTGGGCAAGGAGCGCGAGGAAATGAAGCGCATGGCTGATATCTTCCGTGGCCGCATCATCGATGTGACGGAAAAAAGCTATACCGTGGAGCTCACGGGCGATCAGTCCAAGAACGATGCCTTTTTGCAAGCCATTGACCGCACGGCCATTTTGGAGACCGTGCGCACGGGCGCCTCGGGTATTGGCCGCGGCGAACGCATTCTGCGTGTTTAATCCCATCTTCTGACCTGTTTTTACTTTTTAACCCCCTAGAGACAAGAGACCTGGAGCCATCATGAAAGTTTTCTACGACAAAGACTGTGACCTGAGCCTGATCAAGGGCAAGACCGTGGCCATCATCGGCTACGGCAGCCAAGGCCATGCACACGCTCAAAACCTGAACGAATCCGGCGTGAAGGTCGTGGTCGGTCTGCGCAAGGGTGGCGCTTCCTGGGACAAGGTTGGCAAGGCCGGCCTGACCGTGATGGAAGTGGACGATGCAGTCAAGGCTGCCGACGTGGTCATGATCTTGTTGCCCGACGAGAACATCCCCGAGGTCTACTACAACAACATCGCCCCCCACATCAAGCAAGGCGCAACGCTGGCTTTCGCTCACGGCTTCAACGTGCATTACAACCAGGTCGTGCCCCGCGCTGACCTGGACGTGATCATGGTTGCCCCCAAGGGCCCTGGCCACACCGTGCGCTCCGAGTACCTGAAGGGCGGCGGCGTTCCTTCCCTGATCGCCATCTACCAAGACAAGTCCGGCAAGGCCCGTGATGTGGCTCTGTCCTATGCCATGGCCAATGGCGGCGGCAAGGGCGGCATCATCGAAACCAACTTCAAGGAAGAAACCGAGACCGACCTGTTTGGCGAGCAAGCCGTTCTGTGCGGCGGCGCGGTGGAACTGGTGAAGATGGGCTTCGAAACCCTGACCGAAGCCGGTTACGCTCCCGAAATGGCGTACTTTGAGTGCCTGCATGAGCTCAAGCTCATCGTTGACCTGATGTACGAAGGCGGCATTGCCAACATGAACTACTCCATCTCGAACAACGCCGAGTATGGTGAGTACGTGACCGGCCCCGAAGTCATCAACGAAGAATCGCGCAAGGCCATGCGCAACGCTTTGAAGCGCATTCAAAGCGGCGAATACGCCAAGATGTTCATCAGCGAAGGTCGTTTGAACTATCCTTCGATGACTGCCCGTCGTCGTCAAAACGCCGAACACGCCATCGAGCAAGTGGGCGGCCAGCTGCGCGCCATGATGCCCTGGATCTCCAAGAACAAGCTGGTTGACCAGAGCCGCAACTAAGACAGGTTTTCATCCGGTGCAAGCCGGATGGGATCATGTCGGCAAGAGGCCACCCCTTGGGGTGGCCTTTTTCATGCCGAACGCAGCAAGCAGCCGGGTACACTGGCGCCATGGGCTTTGCCTTGTGGGCAAAGCTTGACATACTATGGTTTTAATAGCTGCATGCGATTGACATGCAAGCACTGGAGGTCTGTTTAATGCAAAACAGCAATGAGTCTGGCGAGATCAGCGGCGTGCCGCGCAAGCTGCGCAAGGGCATTTATGTACTGCCCAATCTGTTCACCCTGGCTGCACTTTTTGGTGGTTTCTACTCCATCGTCATGGCCATGAACAACAAGTTCGAGCTGGCCGCCGTCGGCGTGTTCTGCGCCATGGTGCTCGACAGCCTGGACGGTCGCGTGGCCCGCATGACGCACACCCAAAGTGCATTTGGCGAGCAGATGGATTCGCTGTCCGACATGGTGTCCTTTGGCGCTGCTCCGGCACTGATTGCCTATGAATGGGCGCTGCGCCCGCTGGGGCGCTGGGGCTGGATTGCCGCCTTTGTGTATTGCGCCTGTGCCGCGCTGCGCCTGGCGCGCTTCAATGTGAACACTGGCGTGGTGGACAAGCGCTATTTCCAGGGCATGCCTTCGCCAGCCGCAGCCGCCTTGGTGGCAGGTTTTATCTGGCTGACCAGCGCGCTCATGGTCTCGCACCGCGATGTGCCCATCTTTGGTGACGTGATTTCCTGGTTTGGCGGCTATCCCACGGACAGAGCCGATCTGTCGTGGATCATGTTCGCCATCACGCTGTTTGCCGGGCTGACCATGGTCACCAACATTCCCTACTACAGCTTCAAGGATATTGGCGGCGCCAAGAGCATGCCTTTTGTGAGCCTGGTGGTAGTGGCATTGCTGATGGCCATTGTGAGCGTGGAGCCGGCCACTATGCTGTTCCTGATCTTTGTGGGTTACTCGGTCTCGGGCTATGTCATCTATGCCTGGCGCCGTTCCAAGGGCGAGCATGTCAGCATCGTGGCAACTTCCAAGGACGAACCCGATGAGCGCGGCCTGCACGACGATTGAGCGGCTCGGAAAAAATCGGACCGTATCAATCTTCTTGTGTTAAAGTGATCCGCATGCAAAACCTGTCGCTAGCTCTACTACTAATGTCCAACGGGCAGATCAAGTAGCGCGCGCGTACAAACACACCCTACTTCACGGCCCGTAGCACCAGCGACGGGCCGTTTTGTTTTTGGGTGTCGCTGGAAATGGGCTCAATTTCCTGCAATTTCGACTACAGAGACTCACCATGTTGCAAAACCCTTCGACCAAATACCGTCCTTTCGCTCCTGTGCGCTTGACCGATCGCACCTGGCCCGATGCGGTGATTTCCAAGCCTCCGGTCTGGTGCAGCGTGGATCTGCGTGACGGCAATCAGGCCTTGATCGAGCCCATGGACATCGAGCGCAAGGTTCGCATGTTCGAGCAGTTGGTCAAGATTGGTTTCAAGGAAATCGAAGTCGGTTTTCCCTCGGCTTCGCAAATCGAATTTGACTTCATGCGCAAGCTCATCGAGGAAAACCGCATTCCCGATGATGTGACCGTGCAGGTGCTGACCCAGGCGCGCGAGCATCTGGTGCGCCGCACTTTCGAAGCGCTGGAAGGTGTGCCCCGCGCCATTGTTCACCTCTACAACGCCACCGCACCGGTGATGCGCCGCGTGGTACTGAACATGAGCGAAGACGAAATCGTCGAGCTCGCCACCACCAATGCCCAGATGTTCTCCGACATCGCGGCCACCTATCCCCAGACCCAATGGACTTTTCAGTACTCGCCCGAAATGTATTCGGACACCGAGCTGGAGTTTTCCAAGCGCGTGATCGATGCCGTGACCGCCGTGTGGCAGCCCACACCCGAGAACAAGTGCATCATCAACCTGCCCACCACGGTGGAGCATTCCACGCCCAATGTATTTGCCGATATGGTGGAGTGGACGCACCGCAACATCGAGCGCCGCGACAGCATTGTGCTGTGCGTACATCCCCACAATGACCGCGGCACGGGTACGGCCACGGCCGAACTGGCCTTGATGGCCGGGGCCGATCGCCTGGAAGGCTGCTTGTTCGGCAATGGCGAGCGCACTGGCAACCTGGATGTGGTCAACGTGGCGTTGAATATGTACATCCAGGGTGTGAATCCCGGCCTGGATTTCTCCGATATCGACGGCATTCGCGCCACGGTGGAGTATTGCAACCAGTTGCCTGTGCACCCACGCCATCCCTATGTGGGCGAGTTGGTCTATACCTCGTTTTCGGGCTCGCACCAGGACGCCATCAAAAAGGCATTCTCGGCCCACAAGGAAGGCGATATCTGGGATATGCCATATCTGCCCATTGACCCCAAGGACCTGGGTCGCAGCTACGAAGCCGTGATTCGCGTGAACAGCCAGTCGGGCAAGGGCGGTATCTCGTATCTGCTCGAGAGCGAATATGGCTTGCAGCTTCCACGTCGCCTGCAGATCGAGTTCAGCCAGGTGGTGCAGCGCGAGATGGATGCCAGCGGCAAGGAATTGGCCGCCGCTGACTTGTGGGAGCTGTTCCAGCGTGAATATGGCGTGAACACGGTCAAGGCCCCACATTACCGCTTGAGCGAAGCCGATGGCGTGGTCAGCATGACGGCCGAAATCGAAGTGGAAGGCGAGAAGTATTTTTTGGACGGCGAAGGTACGGGCCCCATTGATGCCTTTGTCCAGGCCTTGTCGCAAGAGATTGGCCGCAACGTGCGCGTGCTCAACTATGCCGAGCACGCGATTGGTGAGGGCGCGAATGCCAAGGCCATCGCCTATGTGGAGCTGCGTGTGGACGAGTCCCAGGTTTGCTACGGTGTCGGGGTGGATGCCAATATCGTCTCGGCCTCGCTCCGGGCCATCATCTCGGGATTGCAGCGTGTCCCGGCCGCTCAAGAGGCGGTAGCTGCCTAAGTTTTCCATGCAAGCCGGTGTCGTCAAAAGCGCACCGGCTTTTTTATCGGCGATTCTTTATTACAACCGGCGCTGACCCGCGCCATCAATCCAAAGAGACCCCACCATGTCCGATCAACTCATCATTTTTGACACCACTTTGCGCGATGGCGAGCAATCGCCCGGCGCCTCCATGACGCGTGATGAAAAGCTGCGCATTGCGCGCCAGCTGGAGCGTTTGAGGGTGGATGTGATCGAGGCGGGTTTCGCTGCGGCGTCCAACGGGGACTTTGAGTCGATTCAGGCCATTGCGCGGGCGATCAAGGATTCGACCATTTGCTCGCTTTCGCGTGCCAATGATCGCGACATCGCGCGCTCGGCCGAGGCGCTCAAGGAGGCTAATCGCGCCCGTATTCACACTTTTATCGCCACCAGCCCGCTGCATATGGAGAAAAAGCTGCGCATGACGCCCGAGCAGGTGCTGGAGCAGGCCAAGCAGGCGGTGCGCTTTGGGCGCAATCTGATTGATGACATCGAATTCAGCGCCGAAGACGGCTACCGCAGCGAGCCCGATTTTCTTGCCCGCGTGATCGAAGCCGTGATTGCCGAAGGCGCCACGACCATCAACGTGCCCGATACCGTGGGCTATGCCATTCCAGAGCTGTATGGCAACTTCATCAAGAATCTGCGTGAGCGCGTGCCCAATAGCGACAAGGCCGTGTGGTCGGTGCACTGCCACAACGATCTGGGCATGGCGGTGGCCAACTCGCTGGCCGGCGTGAAGATCGGTGGTGCGCGCCAGATCGAGTGCACCATCAACGGCCTTGGCGAGCGCGCAGGCAACTGCTCGCTGGAAGAGGTGGTGATGGCCATCAAGACCCGCAAGGATTATTTCGGCCTGGATGTCAACATTGACACGCAGCACATCGTGGCTGCCAGCCGTTTGGTCAGCCAGACCACCGGCTTTGTGGTGCAGCCCAACAAGGCGGTAGTAGGTGCCAATGCCTTCGCTCACGCCTCCGGCATTCACCAGGATGGCGTATTGAAGGCTCGCGACACTTACGAAATCATGCGCGCCGAAGATGTGGGCTGGACCGCCAACAAGATCGTCCTGGGCAAGCTCAGCGGCCGCAATGCCTTCAAGCAGCGCTTGCAGGAGCTGGGAGTGGAGCTCGATAGCGAGGCTGCCGTCAACCAGGCGTTCACCAGCTTCAAGGAGCTGGCAGACCGTAAGAGCGAAATCTTTGACGAGGACATTCTGGCGCTGGTGAGTGTGCAGGGAAGCTCGCACCAGGAAGATCCGTTCCAGTTTGTCTCTCTGGCGCAGCAAAGTGAAACCGGTGAGCGCCCACATGCGGTCGTGGTGTTCAGCAAGGAAGGCAAGGAAGTCAAGGCGGAGTCGGATGGCAACGGCCCGGTGGATGCTTCTTTCAAAGCCATCGAAACCCAGGTGCAAAGCGGTGCGGAAATGGTGCTGTATTCCGTCAATGCCATCAGCGGCTCAACCGAGAGCCAGGGCGAGGTGACGGTGCGCCTGCAGCGCAACGGCCGGGTGGTCAACGGAGTGGGTGCAGACCCCGATATCGTGGTGGCTTCAGCGAAGGCTTACCTCAGCGCTTTGAACAAATTGCATAGCAATAAAGAGGTTGTAGCAGCACAAGGTTGAACACTGGATTTATAATTTCACTCAGATTATCGGAAAAGTTGTGTAAGTGCTTGTCGCTGCACAACTTTTTTGATTGAAATAAATCCTAACATCTTGTTGTCTGGAGTATCGCATGCCGCTGCTTCGCCCTTTCCGCCTTGCAAGACTCACCCAGGTGATGTCGCTGGCCTTGCTCAGCTGCGCGTTGGCGGCACCGATTTCGCACGCGGCAAGCTCCAAAAAAGAGGTCAAAAAGCCTGTTGCCGAGGCGCCCGCCAAAAAAGGCGCCAAAGCGTCCTCGGGCAAAACCCGCGTAGCGGCCGAAATCAAGTCCGGCAAAAACGCCAAGGCGGAAAAATCGGACAAGGCGGCCCGGGGCAAGAGCGACAAGGCAGATACCAAAACGGCCAAGGCAGGCAAGAATCTCAGCAAGGCCGAGCGGCGTGAGCTGGCCAAGGCTGAAAAATCCTCCGGCAAGACCCGTGTCGCCAGAGGCATTGCGGCGCCCGCACGCGCTGCTGTAGTGGCTGCTGCGGCCGCTGCAGCTTACGAGCCGGCTCGACTCTCTTATGGCCAGATGGCCGGTCTGCATTCCGTCAACGACCCGCTGGATCTGCAAAGCAGCGTGGCTTATGTGGTGGATCAGGATACCCATGAAGTCTTGCTCAGCAAGAACGATCAGGCAGTGCTGCCCATTGCTTCGCTGACCAAGCTGATGACGGGTCTGCTGATCTCTCAGGCGCGTTTGCCCATGGATGAGATGATCACCATCACCCAAGATGATGTGGACACCGAGAAAAACAGCAGCTCGCGCCTGCGTGTGGGTACCACGCTGACGCGCGGCGAGATGCTGCATCTGGCCTTGATGTCCAGTGAAAACCGTGCCGCCCATGCCCTGGGTCGTACCTATCCTGGCGGCCTGTCGCAGTTTGTGCAGCTGATGAACAGCAAAGCCCGCCAACTGGGCATGAAGGACACCCGCTATGTGGAGCCCACAGGTCTGTCCAGCAGCAATCAGTCCAGTGCGCGCGATCTGGCAATGCTGGTAGGCGTTGCCCACGGCGATCCTCTGGTGCGCGAATACAGCACCTCGCCCGGCTATGAAGTGGCCGTGGGCCGCCGCACATTGCAGTTCAACAACACCAACCGTCTGGTCAAGAGCGATCACTGGGATATCGGTCTGCAAAAAACGGGTTATATCTCGGAGGCCGGCCGTTGCCTGGTCATGCAAGCGCATGTGGCGGGCCGAAAGCTCATCATGGTGTTCCTGGATTCGGCCGGCAAATTCAGCCGTCTGGCCGATGCCGAGCGGGTGCGCCATTGGGTCGAGAGCAATGGCGGCAGCACCAGCACCGCCATGCTGGGACGTGTCAAAGGTTGATTGAGACATCTTCCAAATGCCAAAACGCCACCTTCAGGTGGCGTTTTTTTAACTTAAATGCTATTGTTTTTGTAGCTTTTAGTGCTTTTGTAATATGGACTACAGGCAAAAATCAATCCGAAAATAGGCTGGTGATGGGTGCCAGTGCAGACTGTCCTGATTGCCTTTTGCGAAGACATCGCAAGCAGGGCGTGCTTAGCGAGGCGATAGCCGTGCCCGAACCAGTGACACGATGCGATTGCAGCGCTCTCCATCGAGGGTGAATGCATCGCTGAGGGCCATGTCCAGGTCTTGTGAGAGCCCTTCACGGAGCATGCTGCGAGCGCGGAAGAAGCGCGTGCGTACTGTGGCTTCCGGGATTTCCAGTATCTGCGATACCTCTTCCACACTCATCTCTTCCACGCCGCGCAACATGAAAACCCGGCGGAAGTCGGTGGGCAGCATGTCAATGCGCGCCTCCATGATCTGACGCAACTCCGAGCGCATGGCTGTGCGGTCGGGGCTGCGGTCCATATCGTCTTGTTGCCAGTTGGAGTCCAGGGCTTCCGTCGATGCCAGTGCGGACTCCAGCGGCACGATCTTCAGCTGACGGCGTCTCAGCTGTCCCAACGCTTCGTTGGCCACAATGCGCACCAGCCAGGTCGACAACTTGGCATCTGCCCTGAAATCACCTAACGCCTGCCAAGCCTGCAAATAGGCCTGCTGCACAGCATCCTCGGCATCCATATCACTTTTCAAAATGGCTCGCGCAGTGCGAAACAGCAGGCGATTGTGGCGCCGCATGATGGCCTCGAAGGCCACCTCATCACCACTGATCGCTCGAAAAGTGAGCTCCAGATCCGGCGCATCGGCAGTCGCTGGGCTGCGGCTCGAAGATGGGGTGTGTGGCATGTATGCCTCCTATGACCATTGGATGGTGTGCCCGCGCCAAGCGTTCCGGTGATGCCCTGGTCGTCGCCCCTGTTGCCTGCAGGGGCGGAACACGGAGATGCGACCATCCATCCAATGGATGAGTGCTTGCCTTGGGCGTCGGATTCCTGGGCGACCAACGCAAGCCTCATCACCCACGAAGGAGTGTCTCATGGCGTTCTTGCATATCACTCATCCACAAGAGGCGCGTCGCCTCTTTCTTGGCCAGTCTGGGCTGCTACTTTCCGGGGCGGCGGTTGCGCTATTGGCCGATCGTGAGGCTCTGGCGGCCAAGTCCGGTGATGGAAAAACACAGGATACGCAAATCCTGAACACGGCTCTGGGTGCTGAGCTGGAGGCCATCGCTGCTTATCAACTGGGAGCGGAAAGCAAGCTGCTGCAAGCACCGGTGCTGGATCTGGCTGTGACTTTTCAAGGTCATCACAAAGCGCATGCGGAGTTGTTGGCGAAGACGATTGAAAAATTGGGTGGAAAGCCGGTCGTCCCGAAAACTGCTTACAACTTCCCGGTGAATCAGCTGAAATCGCAGGAGGATGTGCTGCGCTTTGCCGCGCGACTGGAGCAGGGGGCTGTCAGTGCTTATCTGGGAGCTATCCCTTTATTCGGTAATCGAGAGCTGTCCAAGGCTGCCGCCAGTATTCTGGGTGATGAGGCCATGCACTGGGCTGTGCTGCGCCATGCGGTAGGCGAAGTGCCGGTTCCAGCGGCGTTCGTATCATGAGCATCACGCCGTGGTGTCTGTTGGGTGCGCTGTCCTTTGCCGCGATAGCGCATGCAGCGCCAGATAAGCTGCCGGGCGAGCTGGTCTATGCCCGTTGCGCTGCCTGCCATGCGCTGGCTTACGACCGGGTGGGGCCCCACCATTGCGGTCTGTTGGGCAGGCGCGCGGGTGCTGTGCCCGGCTTTGCTTACTCAGCTGCCATGAAAAACTCCGGCCTTACCTGGGATGAAAAAACACTGGACAGCTTTCTGGCCCAGCCCATGAAGGTGCTTCCAGGCACAACCATGACCTACGACGGAATTCCAGATCCCAAGGAGCGCAGCGACCTGATTGCCTATCTCAAGCACGTCAACGATTCACCGGAATGCCGCACGTCTGGAGTGCCTCCGCATTGAATGCATTGAAGTCATGCCGGTCAGCTGTCTAGCCTGTCTTGATCGCCGTAGGTGTCTGGCTCAATCGGGTAGGGCAGGTAAACCGGCCAAAAAAAGAGCAGCCATCGGGCTGCTCTCTTGTGTTGCTGTGAGTGGTTTCATCAGGGGTGGCGTACGTAAGCGCCGCTGGTCTGTGCGGCTGGGTGGGTGCCGCTAAAGCCCAGTGACAGGGAAATTTCCTGTACGGTGGCTTGCAGTCTGGGAGCCCAGGCTTCATCCAAGCGGTCTGCTGGCGCGGAGATGGACAGGCCGGCAATCAGCTTGCTCTGGTCGTCATAAATGCCTGCAGCCATACAGCGCACGCCCAGCTCCAGCTCTTCGTTATCGCGGGCTATACCGTATTGGCGCACTTTTTCCAGTTCATGCTCGAGGCTGTTGAGCTGGGTGATGCTGAAATGGGTTTTGCCGGGCAGGCCGGTGCGTGTGGCGTAAGCGCGCACTTGCTGTGAATCATCGGCAGCCAGGAACAGCTTGCCGTTGGAGGTCAGGTGCAGCGGCGCATGGCCGCCAATGGCTCGCACCACCTGCATGCCGGAGCGTTCGCTGTAGGCGCGCTCCACATATACAATCTCATCGCCCTGGCGCACCGAGAGGCTGATGGGCTGCTGGATCTGCTTGTACAGCTGACGCATGGGTGTCAGGGCTACTTCGCGCACATTCAGGCGGGCCTTGACCAGATTGCCCAGCTCCAGAAAACGCATACCCAGGCGGTAACTGCCCGACTCGGGGCGGTCCACAAACCGGCCCATGGCCAGATCATTGAGAATGCGGTGCGTGGTGGAGGGGTGCAGGCCCGTGCGTTCGCTGATCTCCTTCAGAGATACCGCTTCCTCACGCGAGGCCAACACGTCGATCAACGTGAACATGCGTTCCAGAACCTGAACGCTGGGCTTGGCGGAAGTCGACAGATCTTCTTTTTTCATACCGTGGAGATGCATTTCGGAATGAGGCATTCTAGCGGTCCAAACCGCGCGCGACCATGCTATCTCCGTATAGATGCGAGCTCAAAGCAGCGTTGTTTTGCCTTTGTGTGCGGTGAGCGGCAAGTTCAGCGATCCACTCGTTCCCATTTCTCGTGAATGCGCACTTCGTGCGGCAGAAACTTGGCCTTGTAGTTCATCTTGGGGCTTTCGCGAATCCAGTAGCCCAGATACACATAGGGTAGATTCATGGCGCGGGCCTGATCGATCTGCCACAGCACATTGAAGGTGCCGTAGCTGGCATGATCGTCCGGATCGTAAAAGGTATAGACGGCAGACAGGCCGTCTTCCAGCACATCCAGAATCGAGATCATCTTCAGTGCGCCAGTGCTGCCATCTGTGGTCGGTTCGCGAAATTCCAGCAGTCGCGAGTTGACGCGGCTTTGCAGCAGAAACTGGGTGTATTGATCCACGCTGTCATGGTCCATGCCGCCACCGCTATGGCGGTGCTGCTGATAGCGCAGATAAAGCTGGTAATGCTCGTCCGAGTAATGCAGGCGCTGAATGGAGGTGATCAGGTTTCCATGCAGCTTTGTTGCCCGTCGCTGGCTGCGGCTGGGCACAAACTCCTGAACGCGTATGCGCAGGGGCACACAGGCCTGGCAGCCATCGCAATAGGGCCTGTAGGTGAACATGCCGCTACGCCTGAAGCCCAGGCTCACCAGCTCGGAATAAGCAGTGTTCTGAATCAGATGGCTGGGCGTTGCCACTTGGGAGCGGGCCAGTCGCCCCGGCAGATAGCTGCAAGGGTAGGCTGCAGTGGCGTAGAACTGCAGAGCGTGCAGGGGCAGATCATTTGGATGCGTCATGGTCAGGCGGCGGCCAGAGGCTATCCCTGGTCAGGGGCTGTCCGAAAGTAGTTGATCCCAGTATACGGGGGCGAATTTCCACTGCATATCGGGTTGCTCGCGCTGCTCGCTTACCGTCTTCAGAAATTGGGCGCGGGGAATTTCTCTGGCGCCCATGAATGACAGGTGGGCGGTGGCCTGCTGGCAATCGATTTGCGGTGCGCCCTGGGCTCGGCACAGCGCAACCAGTGCCGACAAGGCGATTTTTGAAGCATCCGAGGCCAGGGCAAACATGGATTCGCCAAAGACGGCCCGACCCAGGGCCACGCAATACAGGCCGCCGACCAGTTCTCCGTCGACCCAGGTTTCCACGCTGTGGGCGGCACCTTGCTGGTGCAGCTCCGTGTAGGCATCCACAATGCTTTGCACAATCCAGGTGCCGTTTTGTCCCGCGCGCGGTGTTTGGGCGCAGTGCTGCATCACCGTGGCAAAAGCGCTGTCTATGCGGATTTCGCAGTGTGCGGAGTGGCGGAAGCTCTGCAAGGTTTTGCGCAGGCTGCGGTGTAGGCGAAATTGCTGGGTCGCCAGAACCATGCGCGGATTGGGCGACCACCACAGCACGGGCTGTCCATCGCTGAACCAGGGAAATATGCCTTGACCATAGGCTGCGCGCAGCCTTGAGGCATCCAGTGTGCCGCCCGCAGCCAGCAGGCCGGGAATGGGGTCTTGCTCGCCCCAGGTGCTTTCGACTGGGGGGAAATCTTGTTCCGGCTGCAGCCAGGGAAGTGAGTGAGACATGTACGAAAATGTGCCAATCGATCAATGCGAAGTCAATTTGAACTTTGAGTCATTGTGCGGCTGATCTGAGTAGGTCGGACTCCTACGTGTTGAACTCTTTTCATGGGACAGAGCTTCATGGTCTGCTCGTTTAATCTCAAACCGTGACGGACGGGACGAAGGCAATCCGTGCGCTTCGCCCTCTGGCTAAGGAGGATGAACGATGTTTTTCAGCAGGATCTTTGGTCGAAGCCTTGCCGAGCCGCGTTACATCCGTCGCATGCGAGCCTATCTGCAGGAAGCGCGCATGGCCATGCTCGAGCATTCGATTGCCGCAGAGTACTACCAGTCGTCGGCAGAAATGTATGCCGAGCGTGCTGCTCGTCTGGAAGATGAGCTGATGGCCTGGGAGCGAGGGGAGCAGCATGTCCCTGAATTCATGCACCGCCGTGCGGTGCATGGAGCCGTGACACCCAAGCCGGTGGCTATGGAGCCGGCGCCCAGTCCTTCGGGTGGCTCGGTTGGCATGGTGCGGGCGGCCTGATCTTTGGATGAGATGCCCAAAAGAAAAAAGCCTGTATGCATGCATACAGGCTTTTTAGTTTGGCTCCTCAACCTGGGCTCGAACCAGGGACCTACGGATTAACAGTCCGGCGCTCTACCAACTGAGCTATTGAGGAATGAAGACCTCGATTATAGGCTGGAAAATGAGGCCCTAAAGAAGTTCGTGAGAATTTCCTGCGGAAATGATGAATTTTTTGTGACTCAGGCTGAGGTGATGCTTTTTTGGGCAGCCCGCCTGCAGCATGCGTAGCGCGCTATGCTTTATATATGAGACCTGCTTGCCTGGGGGCGATCAGCGTCAAGCAATTCGCTTCCTGAAGAAATAAAGAACATGACTGTTAGAGCCATCTTGAAAATGGGTGATGCACGTTTGCTGCGCATCGCTGAGCCGGTTACCGAATTTGATAGCGATGCCCTGCATCTGCTGCTCACGGATTTGCTGGACACCATGCATGCCGCGAACGGAGCAGGGCTGGCGGCGCCCCAGATTGGCGTGGATCTGCAAATGGTGGTGTTCGGCTCGGGGCAGGCCAACCCCCGCTATCCCGATGCCCCGGTCGTGCCTCGCACGGTGCTGATCAATCCCGTCATTACGCCGCTGGGCGACGAGGAGCAGCTCGATTGGGAAGGCTGCTTGTCGGTGCCCGGCATGCGTGGCAAGGTGCCGCGCTGGAACCGGATCCGCTATACCGGCTTTGATGTTTATGGCGACCCCATTGATCGGACGGTAGACGGCTTTCATGCGCGTGTGGTGCAGCATGAGTGCGATCACCTTTGGGGCAAGCTGTATCCCATGCGGATGAGGGACTTCAGCCAGTTCGGATTTACCGAGGTGCTTTTTCCCGGGGTCAATGCCGCCGAGGAAGATTGAAATCTCTCGCCGGTCCGGACTCTCTAGAGAGCAGCCAGCGCAGGCTGCTCTATATATAGAGACCGTTTCCTGGAGCCGTGCAACGCGGCTCCTGCGCTTGGCTGGTTCTATGGGAGGACTGCCGTCTTGCGCGCTTCACGGCTGTCCGCGCACCTAACACCATCCACATGGCCTCAATAGCCTGAGCGCGTAGCGAAATCCTTGATTTAGCTAGGTATTTTCCCTTGATTCTCCGTTCCTGTCAGCTCTTTGTATACAAAACTGTAGACAATTTTGACGCGCAATGCACGTACATTGCTAGGCAGCATTGAGGTCATCGGTATGGCGATGGCATCCGCGCGATTTCTTGAAATCGTTCCAGGTGGCCGTGATGCGCGCAGTGTGCACAGCGGGAAGTGGAATAGAGGGCCTTAAGAGCCCTTCAGAGCGTTAGAAGGACAAGGAGACAACGATGAGCGATCACACCGGATCGTCGCAAGGCCAAAGCGTGCCAAGGCCAGAGGACGAAAACCTGGGTGTTGCAGCCAACCTGATGTATGGCTTGCAGCATGTTCTGACCATGTACGGCGGCATCGTCGCCGTGCCGCTGATCGTGGCCGAGGCTGCGGGCATGTCGGCCGCCGATGCCGGTTTGCTGGTCACGGCCTGTCTGTTCATGGGCGGCGTGGCCACCTTGCTGCAGACTCTGGGCCTGCCGTTTTTTGGCTGCCGCCTGCCCCTGGTGCAAGGCGTGTCGTTTGCCGGCGTTGCCACCATGGTGAGCATTTTGCATACCGGTGGCGGTATCAGCGGCGTCCTGGGCGCGGTGATGTATGCCTCGGTGCTGGGGTTGGTCATAGCCCCCGTGTTTTCGCGCATCACCAAATACTTTCCGCCCCTGGTCAACGGCTGCGTGATCACCGTGATCGGCATGTCTTTGATGCCTGTAGCGGCGCATTGGGCCATGGGAGGCAATGCCTCTGCGCCCGATTACGGCAGCATGGGCAACGTAGGCTTGGCAGGACTGTCGCTGTTCATGGTGCTGCTGTTCAGCAAACTCGGCAGCGCCACGCTGTCGCGTCTCTCGATTCTGGTGGCGATTTTGGTGGGCACGGCTGCGGCGGTCATCATGGGCAAGGCCGACTTTTCCCAGGTGTTCAACGGCCCGGTCATGGCCATGCCAGCGCCCCTGCATTTTGGTTGGCCCACTTTCAACATGGCGGCCACCATTTCCATGTTCATCGTGATTTTGGTCATCCTGGTCGAAACCTCTGCTGATGTGCTCGCGGTGGGCGAGATTGTGGGCAGCCCTGTGGACGGTCGCCGCCTCGGTGACGGCCTGCGTGCCGATATGCTCTCCAGCATCGTGGCCCCCATCTTTGGTGGTTTCACCCAGAGCGCTTTTGCCCAGAACGTGGGGCTGGTGGCGGTGACGGGCATCAAGAGCCGCTATGTCGTGGCATTCAGCGGCCTGATCCTGATCGTGTTTGGCGTGCTGCCCATCATGGGCCGCATCGTGGCCTGTGTTCCGCCCTCGGTGCTCGGCGGTGCCGGTCTGGTGTTGTTCGGCACCGTGGCTGCCAGCGGCATCCGTACCCTGGCCAAGGTGGAATACACCAACAACATGAACCTGATCATTGTGGCTACCTCGGTAGGCGCAGGCCTGCTGCCGGTGGTTGCACCCAAGTTCTATGACCAGTTCCCCGAATGGTTTGCCACGATTTTCCACTCCGGTATCAGTGCCACAGCGCTGGTGGCCGTTACCTTGAATCTGGTCTTCAACCACTTCAAGCGGGGCAATTCCGATCAGCCCTCCGTGTTTGAAGCCGGCTATGGCCGTGCCTTGAGCAAGACTGTGCTGGATGCGCTGGCCGACGGCGACCGCGTGGAAGGCGGCAAGGTCTATGACAAGGATGGCAAGGAAGTGCCGATTCTTCCCGTGGCTGCACACGGACACTGAGTTGACGAGAAAGTGCGCGCGGCAGGGTGCAGGCCCTGCCGTGTATTGGGCCGCTATCCTTGATGGGGTAGCGGCTTTTTTTGGATCAAATCAAGGTGCAGCGCTTATTAGTAAAGCGCTTGCTGCTATGAAAATTCTCAGGCGTTGAGGGACAGCGCTTTGAGTAGCTCGGTTTCTATGCGCAGCTGCTGCTGGTTGTCCTGCAGCTCGGCACCTTCGATCAGGAAGGTATCTTCCACGCGCTCGCCCAGGGTGCTGATCTTGGCCAGCTGCACACTCAGCCCGTGCTGGGCCAGGATGCGGGCGATGATGTAGAGCAGACCCGCGCGGTCCGATGCCGAGATGGCCAGCAGCCAGTGCTGGGCTTTTTCGTCGGGGCGCAGCAGCACGCGTGGCGCGAAAGGAAAGCTCTTGACCCGGCGTGAAATGCGCCGGCGCGAAGGCTCGGGCAGCGGCCCGCCGCGTACCAGCGTCTGCGCCAGGTCGCTCTCTATCATGTGCATCAGCTCGCGGTACTGCTCCTGCATGGCCGGGGCAATCACCTGGAAGGTGTCGAGGGCGTAGCCGTTGTGGGCCGTGTGCACGCGGGCATCGAGAATGGAAAAGCCCGCGCGGTCGAAATAGCCGCAGATGCGGGCAAACAGATCGGCCTGGTCTGGCGCATAGACCAGTACCTGCAGGCCTTCGCCGGCCAGCGAGCGGCGGGCACGCACCACGGGCTTGTCCGAGCCCACATGGCGCGAGATATGGCGGGTGTGCCAGGCAATATCGGCTGCCTCGTGGCGCATGAAGTAGCTCACGTCCAGCGTTTCCCAGAGTTTTTTATGCGACTCGAAAGGCTGGGCCGACAGCGCCAGCTGCACCAGGGCCTCGCGCTTGCGGGCTTCAATTTCGGCGGCGGCATCGGGTGCGCGGCCGCCCAGCACGCGCAGCGTCAGGCGGTAGGTGTCCTCCAGCAGCTTGCCCTTCCAGGCGCTCCAGACCTTGGGGCTGGTGCCGCGGATATCGGCCACGGTCAGCAGGTACAGCGCCGTGAGATGGCGTTCATTGCCCACGCGTTCGGCAAAGGCCTTGATGACTTCGGGATCGGACAAGTCCTGTTTTTGTGCCACCTGGCTCATGGTCAGATGCTCGCGCACCAGAAATTCGATCAGCTCGGCATCGGCCTTGGCAATGCCATGGGCGCGGCAAAAACGCTTGACTTCGACGGCGCCGATGACGGAATGGTCGCCACCCCGGCCCTTGCCGATATCGTGAAACAGGGCGGCTACATACAGAATCCAGGGCTTGTCCCAGCCGCCGGCCAGCTGGGAGCAAAACGGATACTCGTGCGCATGTTCGGCCATGAAAAAGCGCCTCACATTGCGCAGCACCATGAGAATGTGCTGATCCACCGTGTAGACGTGAAACAGGTCGTGTTGCATCTGGCCCACGATGCGGCGAAACGGCCAGAGATAGCGGCCCAGCACCGAAGTCTGGTTCATCAGCCGCATGGCATGGGTGATGCCGCGCGGCTGCTGCAAGATCTTCATGAAGGTGGCGCGGTTGACCGGATCGCGCCTGAAGGCCGCATCCATCAGGTCGCGCGTGCCATACAGCGCCCGCAGCGTGCGCGAGGACAGTCCGGTGAAGCCCTCGTTGTGCTCATACATGAGAAAAGTCTCAAGAATGGCATGCGGCTCGCGTTCATACAGATCGTCGCTGGCGACTTCGATGGTGCCGGCCTTCTCGTAAAAGCGCTCGTTCAGGGCAATCGGCTCGTAGGAGCTGGGGTTGAGTCGCTCCTCTATGCTCATGCGCACAATTTGGCACAGCTGGGTCACGGCCTTGGCCGCCCAGTAGTAGTGGCGCATCAGCGTCTCGCTGGCGCGCATGGCCAGCTTTTTGCCTTCGGGCGTGGTGGAGCTATAGCCAAAAGCCTCGGCCACGGTGGTCTGCAAGTCGAACACCAGCCGGTCCTCGTGGCGGCCCGCTACGGCGTGCAGGCGGGCACGGATCAGGCTGAGCAGGGCTTCATTGGCATCGAGCTGCTGCTCTTCGAACGGCGTGATCAGGCCTTTTTCCGCCAGTTCGCGCCAGCTGTTGCCAAAGCCCGCGCCCTTGGCCAGCCACAGCATGGTGTGCAGATCGCGCAGACCGCCGGGCGATTCCTTGCAGTTGGGCTCCAGCGCATAGGGCGTGAAATCATGCTTGGCATGGCGCTGGCGCATCTCCAGCAGCTTGCTCTCCACAAAGGCCTGAGGGTCCAGCTGGGCCCGGTACCGGCTCTGGTAGTCGTCAAAAAGCGCTGCATTGCCGCAGATGCGGCGCGATTCCAGCATGGCGGTCTGCAGCGTCAAATCCTCGGCGGCGTCCTGCAAGCACTCTTCTATGCTGCGCACGCTGGAGCCGATCTCCAGTCCCGCATCCCAGCAACTGCTGATGAATTGCTCCATGCGCTGCGTCAGCGCTTCGTTTCCGCTCTGCTGCAGCTCGGTGGGCAACAGCACCAGCACATCGATATCCGAATAGGGAAACAGCTGGGCACGGCCAAAACCACCGACCGCCACCAGCGCGGCCTGCGCCGGAATATCGGCCCGTTGCCAAAGTTTGCGCAGCAGGCCGTCGGCCAATTCACTGAAATGGTGCAAGACCCCGCGCACGCTGCGCCGGCCCAGCGCGGAGTTCTTGAGCAGTGCAATCTGTCTGGCCTTGTCTTCGCGATAGCGCTCGCGCAGCTGCTCCAGCGAAGGCTCGTCAGGGGAAAGAGTCGGGTGGGAAGCAGGGGAGGTCATGCGCAGCAGGGGATTCGGTTCAACAAGGCATAGGCAGGCAGCGTCTATTGTGCAGGCCAGCGATGCAGTGCTCGCCCATTAGAAACCGTGCCGATGAATTCACCAAAGCCATGCAAAAAACATGCCGCACTCCCTTGGGGAGGTGCGGCATGTGTTCTTGCTTGCAAGCAGGCTTCAGGTGCGGATGGCGGTGATGAAGTCCGGCGGCGTGGGCGAGCCGTCCGACCAGGTCAGCACGTCATAGCCAGTCTTGGTGACGGCCAGCATCAGCTCCCATTGGGCGGTCAGGCTGCGGTCCTTGGTGACCACGGTCCAGCCGTCGGGCATGGCCTTGATGTCGCGCTTGCCCAGATTGAGCATGGGTTCGATGGTGAAGACCATGCCTTCTTCCAGTCGCACGCCTTCGCCGGGGCGGCCGTAGTGCAGCACCTGGGGCTCATCGTGAAACACCTTGCCGATGCCGTGGCCGCAGTACTCGCGCACCACGGACAGGTTGTGGCCTTCGGCATACGTCTGGATGGCATGGCCGACATCGCCCAGGGTGGCGCCGGCCTTGACCTGCTGCACGCCCTTCCACATGGCTTCAAACGTCAGCTGGCACAGGCGCTTGGCGGCAATCGAGGCCTCGCCGATGATGAACATGCGGCTGTTGTCGCCAAACCAGCCGTCGTCGGTGATGATGGTCACGTCCACATTGACGATATCGCCCTTCTTCAAAGGCTTGTCGTTGGGAATGCCGTGGCAGACCACATGGTTGACCGAGGTGCAGACATAGGCCGGGAAAGGCGTCATGCCCGGCGGCTGGTAACCCAGGCAGGCGGTCTTGGTGCCTTGCTGGGCCATGCGTTCGGCGCACAGGTCGTCGATCTGCTGCGTGGTGATGCCGGGCTTGATGTGAGGGGTGATGTAGTCCAGCACATCCGAAGCAAAGCGGCCTGCCACGCGCATGCGCTCGATGTCTTCGGGGGTCTTCAAGGTGATGCTCATGGCCGGAATTATCCCATTGCAGCCTGCAACATGCAGGGCTTGTGGATGTGAGAGCCTGGGGTTAGCCCGAGGGACGGTAAAATGTGAGGCTCACCGATACAGTGCCTTGGCTTTGTCCTCTTCATGAGCAAAGCGGGGGCGCTTTCACCAGCCTTCACATAAACAGGCCGCCAAGTGACCTTGCATCTGACACAGTTTGAGGGTGGAAACGCCCTGAGCTCGTTCCGCGCCCAACAGCTTTTGACCGACCTGGTCGCCATCCACCCCAAAATCACAGGCGTTTGCGCGCGCTTTGTGCATCTGGTGGCTACAGAATCAGCCGACGCTCCTGCGCCCGAGCTGCAAGAGCGCCTCGCGGCGCTCTTGACTTATGGCGACCCCTTTGTCGGCTCGGCGGAAGGTGCGGCTTTCATCGTCACCCCCCGCCTGGGCACGATCTCGCCTTGGGCGTCCAAGGCCACCGACATCGCTCGCAACTGCGGCCTGAACGTGTTCCGCGTGGAGCGCATCACCGAGTACCGCGTCAGCCTCAAGAGCGGCCTGCTGGACAATGTTCTGGGCAACGCCCCCGAGCTGTCGGCCGAGCAAACCGCCCAGATCGCCGCCTTGCTGCATGACCGCATGACGGAATCGGTCTTCGCCACCCGCGCCGAAGCGGAAAAGCTGTTCTCCGCCCTGCAAGCCGCTCCCATGGAGTTTGTGGACGTGCTGGGCGGCGGCGCCGCAGCGCTGGAAAAAGCCAACAAGCAATGGGGTCTGGCGCTGGCGCAAGACGAAATCGAGTACCTGGAAAACGCTTTCAAGGGCTTGAAGCGCAACCCCACCGATGTGGAGCTGATGATGTTCGCCCAGGCGAACTCTGAGCATTGCCGCCACAAGATTTTCAACGCCAACTTCACCATCGATGGCGTGGCCCAGGAAAAATCGCTGTTCGGCATGATCCGCAACACCGAAGCGGTCTCGCCCCAGCACACGGTGGTGGCGTATTCGGACAACGCTTCCATCATGGAAGGCCATCAGGTCGAGCGCTTCATCGCCCGATTTGAAGGCAAATCGACCGCTGGCGAAGAGGGTACAAGCGCTCCTAGCTATCAAAAGCAAAGCGCCATCAACCATGTGCTGATGAAGGTGGAAACGCATAACCACCCCACGGCCATTTCGCCCTTCCCCGGTGCATCGACCGGCAACGGCGGCGAAATCCGTGACGAAGGAGCCACCGGCCGCGGCTCCAAGCCCAAGGCCGGCCTGACCGGCTTTACGGTCTCCAAGCTCTGGGGCAGCGAAGTGGGCAAGCCCGAGCACATTGCCAGCCCGCTGCAGATCATGATCGAAGGCCCGCTGGGTGGCGCGGCCTTCAACAACGAATTCGGCCGTCCCAGCCTGACCGGCTATTTCCGCGAATACGAGCAGCAAGTGGGCGATATCACCCGCGGCTACCACAAGCCCATCATGATCGCCGGCGGTCTGGGCGTGATCGATTCCGAACAGACCCAAAAGATTCTGTTCCCTGCCGGCACGCTGCTGATCCAGCTGGGCGGCCCCGGCATGCGCATCGGCATGGGCGGCGGTGCAGCCAGCTCCATGGCTTCGGGCACCAATGCAGCGGAACTGGACTTCGATTCGGTGCAGCGCGGCAACCCCGAAATTGAACGCCGTGCGCAGGAAGTCATCAACCACTGCTGGCAGCAAGGCGCGGCCAACCCGATTCTGGCGATTCACGATGTGGGTGCCGGCGGTCTGTCCAATGCCTTCCCCGAGCTGACCAACGATGCCGGCCGCGGCGCGCGCTTTGATCTGCGCAAGGTCAACCTCGAAGAGTCGGGCCTGGCACCCAAGGAAATCTGGTCCAACGAATCGCAAGAGCGTTACGTGATGGCCATTGCCCCTGAGTCGCTGGCCCAGTTCACCGCTTTCTGCGAGCGTGAGCGCTGCCCGTTTGCCGTGATCGGTGTCGCCACCGAAGAGCGTCAACTGGTGCTGGAAGATACGGCTGTCGAGTCCGGTGACCAGAAGTTCCCCGTGGACATGCCCATGGAAGTGCTGCTGGGTAAGCCGCCCAAGATGACCAAGGACGTGAGCACCGTGGTGCGCGAGCTGCCCGCCATCGACCTGACCGGCGTGCCGCTGGAAAAGGCCGTGATCGAGGTGCTGGCCCATCCCACCGTGGCTTCCAAGCGTTTCCTGATCACCATCGGCGACCGCGCCGTGGGCGGTCTGACCCACCGCGACCAGATGGTCGGCCCATGGCAAGTGCCTGTGGCCGACGTGGCCGTGACGCTGGCCGACTACCAGGGCTTCAAGGGCGAAGCCATGGCCATGGGCGAGCGCACGCCGCTGGCGGCCATCAACGCGCCGGCTTCCGGCCGCATGGCCGTGGCCGAAGCCATCACCAATATGCTGGCCGCGCCTATCGAGCTGTCCAAGGTCAAGATGTCGGCCAACTGGATGGCCGCTTGCGGCGAAGCCGGTGAAGACGCCGATCTGTACGCCACCGTCAAGGCCGTGGGCATGGAGCTGTGCCCGGCGCTGAACATCTCGATTCCCGTGGGCAAGGACAGCCTGTCCATGCGCACGCAGTGGGCCGAGAACGGCGTGACCAAGAAGGTGACTTCTCCCGTCAGTCTGATCATCACCGGCTTTGCGTCGATTGACGATGTGCGCACCACGCTGACGCCTCAGCTCGACGCCACGGAAGAAGACACCACTCTGGTGCTGATCGACCTGTCGCACGGCAAGATGCGCATGGGCGGCTCCATCATTGGTCAGGTGCTCAATCAGTCCGGCAACGAAACGCCGGATCTGGATCAGCCCAAGGACCTGATCGCCATGGTGGACGCAGTGAATGCACTGCGCGCCAAGGGCCAGATCCTGGCCTACCACGACAAGGGTGACGGCGGTCTGCTGGCCACCGTGGCCGAAATGGCTTTTGCTGGGCATGTGGGCGTGAACTTGAATGTGGACATGCTGATCACCGAAGGCGACGGCATCTCCGACAGCCGCATGGACAGCGGAGAAGGTAAGAACTGGGGCAACCAGGTCTCCGGTCGCCGCGAGGATCTGACGCTGCGCGCACTGTTCAACGAAGAGTTGGGCGCCGTGCTGCAGATCAAGACGGCCGACCGCGCCGAAGTGCTGCAGACCCTGCGTGAGCACGGCCTGGCCACTTGCAGCCATATCGTGGGCAAGACACGCCCCGCATCCTCGCCCGTGGAAATGGGCAAGGGCGAGCTGCAGGTCTGGCGCGATGCCAAGAAGGTGTTTGGCGCCACATTGAGCGATCTGCACCAGGTCTGGGATGCCGTGAGCTGGAAGATTGCCCAGCAGCGCGACAACCCGGTCTGTGCCGACAGCGAGCACGCCGCCGCTGGCGTGGCGAACGACCCCGGCATGCACGTGCAGCTGACCTTCGATCCGCAAGAGAATGTGGCCGCGCCCTTCATCAACGTGGCTGCCAAGCCCCGCGTGGCCGTGCTGCGCGAGCAGGGCGTGAACTCCCATGTGGAAATGGCCTACGCCTTCACCGAAGCCGGCTTTGATGCAGTGGACGTGCACATGACCGATCTGCAGTCGGGCCGTGCACAGCTCAAGAACTTTGCCGGCGTGGTGGCCTGCGGTGGCTTCAGCTACGGCGACACCCTGGGTGCCGGCATTGGCTGGGCGCGCTCCATCACCTTCAACGATCGCCTGTCCGAGCAGTTCCAGGCCTTCTTCGGCCGCGAGGATACCTTCGGTCTGGGCGTGTGCAACGGCTGCCAGATGTTTGCCGAACTGGCCGATATCATTCCCGGTGCCCAGGACTGGCCGCGCTTCACGCAAAACCAGAGCAACCGCTTTGAAGCGCGTCTGTCCATGGTGGAAGTGCTGGAATCGCCCAGCCTGTTCCTGCAAGGCATGGCAGGTTCGCGTCTGCCCATCGCCGTGGCTCACGGTGAGGGCTATGCCAACTTCAAGTTCCGTGGCAACCCGGATCAGGTGATTGGCGCCATGCGCTATGTGGACAACTTCGGTCAGCCTACCGAGCAGTACCCGTTCAACCCCAACGGCTCTGCCGGCGGCTTGACGGCTGTGACCACGGCCGACGGCCGCTTCACGGCCATGATGCCCCACCCCGAGCGCGTATTCCGCAACGTGCAGATGAGCTGGACTTCGGGTGACAAATCCGAATTCAGCCCATGGCTGCGCGTGTGGCGCAACGCGCGCAAGTGGTTGGGTTAAGGGCTGTGCCAAGGGCCGACCTGATGTTTCAGCGGCCTTGAAAAGTTAAAAACTTTCAATAGCAGCCAAAAGCCGGTTGACGTAAGTCAACCGGCTTTTTTCATGCCCGGGATTCTGGTATTTTTTCGTCTGCGCGCCGCATCCAGATGATAGGCTGGTGCAGGTCGCAAAGCAGCCCGTCATTGGCCATCCATGGCGGGGTTCGCCAGCGAGCTGGAAACACAAGCGCAGTCATGGATTTTTGAGAGGAAATTGCCTCAAGCCCATGGTATATAAGCGCATCCAGCTATCAAAATAAATGCAGCAACGGTTTCGGACGGGAGGCATGGGTGTCGCGTGTATTAGCAACGGAAGCAGAGGTTCTGGCCATGTCGCCCGATGCTGCTTCGTCCAAGGCAGCCAAGGGGCTGCAATCCATCAGCAAATGGCCTAGCGTCGGCAGCGATGAAGTCGCGGTCTGGGGCGAATGCCAGGGCAGCGGCAGCAAGCCGTATCAAACCCAGGTCGATCTGAGTGGGCCGGCCTTCAAATGCTCCTGCCCCAGCCGCAAATTTCCCTGCAAGCATGGACTGGCGCTGATGCTGCTGCGTGCTGCCGGTCAAGTGCCAGAGGGCGGCGCAGCGCAGCCCGAGTGGGTCAGCAACTGGCTGGGCGGACGCCAGGACAAGGCCGAGAAAAAAGAAGCAAAGGCAGCGGCCATTGCTGCCGCGCCGCCGCCGGACCCCGAAGTCGCGGCTAGGCAGCAGGCCAAGCGGGAAGACAAGCGCTGGGACAAGATGGCGGCAGGCATGCAGGAGCTGTCGCTGTGGATGCAGGACATGGTCAGCAGCGGTCTGGCCAATCTGGCAGGCGACGCTCAAGCCAGGGTCCAGTGGAGCAATATGGCCGCCCGCATGGTGGATGCCCAGGTGCCGGCCATGTCGGCCCGCATCAAGGAGGCCTGGCAACTGGTGGACAGTCACCCCGGCTGGCCTAGGGATGTGCTGGTGCAGCTGGCGCATTGGCAGTTGCTGGTCGATGCCGTGCAGCGCCGCGAATCCCTGACGGCCGAGGTGAAAGCCGATGTCATGGCCGCTTTGGGCTGGCCCGTGGACAAGGCCGAGGTGCTGGCGCAAGGCCAGGCGGTGGCCGATGAATGGCTGGTGGTGGGCTTGCGCCTGATGGAGCGCGAAGGCCGCCTGATGGAGCGGCGCGTGTGGCTACAGGGTCTGCAAACCGGTCGCATGGCGCTGGTGCTGGACTATGCGCAAGGCGGGCGCGGCTTCGAGACGGCCTGGCTGGCCGGGCGCAGCTACCGCTGCGGCCTGCATTTCTATCCGGGCCAGGCGGCGCAGCGTGCGCTGCTGGCCGGCAGCAATGCGGCGGACTTGGTGGAGCAGGACGGCTTGCCTTTGAGCGCCGCAGTGGCGGCCCAGCCTTTGATGCGGCTGGCTCAGCGGGTGGCCGCCAATCCTTTGCAGCCAGTGCAGCCGCTGTGGTGCGCCAACTCACGTTTGCTGCCGGTGGACGGCCAGTGGCAGCTGGCCTGGCCGCGCGAGAGCAGCACGCAAGAAGAGGGAAATCAGGCCTGGGCACCGGTGCCCGTGGCGATTGCCGACGATGAAGCCTGGCGCCTGCTGGCGCTGACAGGCGGTGAGCCGCTGCAGTTTTTTGGCGAATGGGAAGAAGGGCGCTGGCGCTTGCTCAGTGCCTGGCAAGCGGCCCCTGCCGCGAACGCGGCCGATCTGCAATGCGTCTGGCAAAACCAGGGAGAGGCCGCATGAGCAATGCACAAATCTGGGCTGCGTTGCAGCAATCGGCCATGGTGGGCGCACAGCGCCTGGCCGTACCGGCGGTCTTCACTTCGGCGGTCGATGCCTCGGCACCTGTTTCGCAGCAGTTGCTGCAGTCGGCCCTGGTGGCTCCCGCGAATTCCACGGCCGAGCAAGTCTTGCGCGCCAGTGCCGTGGCTGCGGTCATGGAGCGCGCGGGCTGGGTGCCCGGGGCCGCTGCGGTCTTGCCCGTGCTGAGCGCCGCTCCCGCGGAATCGCGCGCCGCGCCCACTAGTCCACGCTTGCAACAGTTGATGGGCGAGGTGCTTCACGATGGCCCGCAGGATTTGCTGGCTCCCATGTTCCATGCCCTGGATCAGGCTGGCCAGCGTTTGCCGCATGGCTTGCTGGTGGCCGCTTTGGAGCAGGGCCGCCAATCCATAGACATGCGCCAGTGGCTCACGCCGGTGCTGGGTGAGCGCGGCCGCTGGCTGGCCGGCATCAATGCGCAATGGGGTTTTGCCAGCGGGGTACAGGAAACCGCCGATCCGGAGCTGATCTGGCAGGAAGGCTCCATCAACCAGCGTGTGGATTTGCTGACTGCCGAGCGCGAGAGCGATCCGGCCAAGGCACGCCAGCGGCTGGAAGCCAGTTTGAAGGAACTCAATGCCAAGGAGCGTCTGCCCATGGTGCAGGCGCTGGAGACCGGCTTGACCATGGCGGATGAGCCGCTGCTGGAAAAACTGCTGGCCGACCGCAGCAAGGAAGTGCGCGAGACGGCGGCACGGCTGCTGTCCAGCTTGCCGCAAAGCGCACACAGCCAGCGCATCAGCGCTTGGTTGCAGTCCATGCTCAGCCAGGATGCCAAGGGGCAGTGGCAGATCGAGCCGCCCGAGGAAGGCCTCAAGGAATGGGAGCGCGACGGCATTGCGCTGCAGCCGCCGGCCTATATCAAAGGTGTAAAAGCCTGGTGGCTGCAGCAGATGGTGGAGCTGGCGCCGCTGGACTTCTGGCAGCAGCAACTGGGCATGACGCCCGAGCAGCTATGGGAATGGAGCCGCCGCAGCGACTGGAAGACGGCGCTGCGCCAGGGCTGGCTTGCGGCCTTGCGCAGCCAGCATGATGTGCGCTGGATCGATCTGTTGCAGACCATGGACCGCGATGCCAGAGCCGAGTCTTTGTTGCCCGCCTTGCTGGATCAGCTTGACCCGCAGCAGCGCGAGGCGCATTGGCTGCGGCAGCTGCAACAGGCCAAGGGCACGCTGGTTGAGCGCATCAACACCGTTGAAAACGGCATGCCGGAGGTGGGCGAGTTTTCACTGTCCATGTCCGAGCGCTTGATGGACGAGCTGGACAAGGCGCTGGGCGGCAAGCAGGTCACGGGCAGCTGGCATAGCTGGCAGGCCGATCAGGCGGTGCTGGCTTGCGCCCGCAGACTGCATGCCGTCGTGTTGCCGCGTTTTGTGCGCCTGTGGCGTCTGCCTGAACCCGCTGCTGAGCCGCCGGTAGAGGCGCAATCCGAAGCCGCTCAGGCCTCTGAAGCCGCTGTCATACCAAGGCTGACCCAGCTTTGGCGCAAGCTGGTCTCCAAGACCGATGTCGTGGAGCCAGAGGCTGCAGCCATTGATACAGCCGGCAGCACCCTGACGCCAGAGCAGCAAGCCAAGCTCGATCGCGCCCGTCTGCGCCCCTGGGATGACGAGCAGGTGCTGGCGCGGCTGAACCGCATTGTCGATCTGCGCCTGGCCTTGCATGCCGAGCTGCGCAGCTGATCCCTTATTTCTGAATTCAAACCGGAAGCACACCATGAGCCAAGTACTACGTCAGCACGCCGAACAGCAATTTGCCGAGGAACTGGATGCCTTGCAGAAAGTGGATGATCGTCCGCGCCCGCCCAACTGGAAGCTCTCTCCCTGGGCCGTGCTGCAGTATCTGATGGGCGGTAAGCTCAGCAACGGTTTTGAGGTCAGCGCCAAATACATCGGCAGCCCGCGCTTGATGGAGATTGCCGTCTCCACCCTGGCCACCGACCGGGCCTTGCTGCTGTACGGCGTGCCGGGCACGGCCAAATCCTGGGTGTCCGAGCATTTGTCGGCCGCCGTGAGCGGCGACTCGACCATGCTGATCCAGGGCACGGCCGGTACCAGCGAAGAACAGCTGCGCTATGGCTGGAACTACGCCCAGCTGCTGGCCCACGGCCCGTCCGAGAAGGCACTGATTCCCAGCCCTCTGGTCCATGCCATGAAGCTGGGCAAGATCGCCCGCATCGAAGAGCTAACCCGTATTCCTGCCGATGTGCAGGACACACTGATCACCGTGCTGTCTGAAAAAACGCTGCCCGTGCCCGAGCTGTCCAGCGAATTCCAGGCCGTGCAAGGTTTCTCGGTGATTGCCACGGCCAATAACCGCGACAAGGGCGTCAACGAGTTGTCCAGTGCCTTGAAGCGCCGCTTCAACACCGTCATCCTGCCCGTGCCCGCCTCGCAGGAAGAAGAGGTGCAGATCGTCACCAAGCGCGTGGCCGAACAAGGCCGGGCGCTGGCCCTGCCGGCCGAGCCGCCCGCGCTGCAGGAGGTGCGCCGCGTGGTGCAGATATTCCGCGAGCTGCGCAACGGCCAGACCGAAGACGGCAAGACGGTGCGCGTGAAGTCGCCCAGTTCCACCTTGTCGACGGCCGAAGCGATTTCGGTGATCAACAGCGGCATGGCGCTGGCCGGCCACTTTGGCGACGGCGTGCTGCGCGCCGGCGATGTGGCCTCGGGCCTGCTGGGTGCGGTGATCAAGGACCCGGTGCAGGACACGGTGGTCTGGAAGGAGTATCTGGAGACCGTGGTCAAGGAACGTAGCGACTGGAAGGATCTCTACCGCGCCTGCCGCGAGCAACTATGAGGCAGGTGAGCGACTAATACAGCTCTTGATACTTCGTTGCGCAAGCTCGCCGTAGCGCTGCTACTGTCTTCCGGTTCGCCGGCCGCGCTTGCGACGCCTCGTCTCAAACGCCCATCTTCGATGGGCTGAGCTGTCTTAGCCGCTTGAAGCCGGTTTTTTCTCTTCGCAGCTAGACAAGTCCATGGCCACTTCCGCTGATTCCATCCATTTTTTTGGCATACGCCACCACGGGCCGGGCTGCGCGCGCAGCTTGCTGCAGGCGCTGGGCGCTTTGCAGCCCGACTGCATTCTGGTCGAGGGCCCGCCCGAGGGTGAAGCCCTGCTGCCCATGCTGCAAAGCCCCGATCTGCGGCCGCCCGTGGCTATGCTGGTCTATATGCAGGACGAGCCAAGCCATGCGGCTTTCTATCCGTTTGCCGAGTTTTCGCCCGAGTGGCAGGCGCTGCAGTGGGCGGGGCGCAACCAGGTGCCGGTGCGATTTTTTGACCTGCCTCAGACCCATGCTATGGCCTTGGAGGCGGCGCGGCGCGCGGCTTTGAAGCAGGCCCTGGCAGAGCAGGAGGATGACGCAGCTGAAGCTTTGGAAGACCCGGACGCCGCAGAAGAGACGGGAGCTGCGGCCGACAATGCACTTGCCGTGGTCGATGATGCGCCTGAGCTTGAACCGGTGGCCGAGGCGGAGCCGGTCAACCCCATGCCCGGCGATCCGCTGGACTGGCTGGCGCTGGCCGCTGGCTTTGAAGATGGCGAAACCTGGTGGAACCGCATGGTGGAGGAGCGCGGCGACAGCGAAGCGCTGTTCGAAGGCATCAACGAAGCCATGACGGCCGTGCGCGCAGAAGTCGACAAGGACGAGCAGCATTGGCGCGGCGAGGACTACGCCCGGCGGGAAGCACTGCGCGAAGCCTGGATGCGCCAGTGCATGCGCGAGGCGCTCAAGGCCGGCTACCAGCGCATTGCCGTGGTCTGCGGCGCCTGGCATGTGCCGGCGCTGCAGAAAAACGTCACGGCCAAGGCCGATGCGGTCCTGCTCAAGGGCTTTCCCAAGGCCAAGGTGCAAGCCACCTGGGCACCGTGGACTTATCGCAATCTGGCCAGCAGCAGCGGCTATGGTGCGGGCGTCACCTCGCCGGGCTGGTATGAGCATCTGTGGCAGTGCTTTGAGAAAAATCAGGCACCAGCTCAGGATGGTATTGCGCAGCAAGCTACTAAAACCATAGTGCCTGCGGCCACGCTGCGCACAGCAGGCTGGCTCACGCGCGTGGCACATCTGCTGCGCGCCAAGGATCTCGATTGCTCCAGCGCCCACATCATTGAGGCCACGCGCCTGGCCGAGGGTCTGGCCGCCTTGCGT
Source organism: Comamonas aquatilis (assembly GCF_965139575.1). Lineage (NCBI taxonomy): Bacteria > Pseudomonadati > Pseudomonadota > Betaproteobacteria > Burkholderiales > Comamonadaceae > Comamonas > Comamonas aquatilis. Next base: position 223,352 of record NZ_CBCSIW010000004.1, read on the forward strand.
GGTCAGCCCACGCCCGGGCTGGTGGAACTCAACGAAGCCATTGCCACCGTGATCTGCATGGGCGAGAGCGCGCCGCTCAAACTGATTGAGCGGGAGCTGATCGTGGGCGACGTGCTGGGCAGCGTGCCCGCCGATGTGCCCCAGGTGCCGCTGCAGCGCGATATCGAGCAGCAGCAAAAATCCTTGCGCATGAAGCCCGAGGCGGCCAGCAAATTGCTGGCCCTGGATTTGCGAAAGGATAACGATCTGGCGCGTAGCCACTTTCTGCACCGGCTGCGCCTGCTGGGCATTGACTGGGGCGTGCCCAGTCAGGATGCACAGCGCAATCGCGGCACGTTCCGCGAAAGCTGGCAGCTGCAGTGGGAGCCCGAGCTGGCGGTGCGCATCATCGAAGCCAGCGTGCACGGCGCCACCGTGGCCCAGGCGGCCACGACCAAGCTGCGCGCCAGCCTCACGCCCGAGACGGCGTTGCCCGAAATTGCCCAGGCGATTGACGATGCGCTGCTGGCCAATTTACCGGCCCTGGTTCAGGCCCTGATTCACACCCTGGCCGAGCGTGCGGCCACCACCGGCGATGTGGCCCAGCTGCTGCAGGCCTTGCCGCCGCTGGCCAATGTGTACCGCTACGGCAGCGTGCGCCAGACCGATACCGCGCTGCTGGCCACAGTAATCGATTCGCTGGTGCTGCGCGCGGCCATCGGCCTGCCTGTGGCCTGCATGGCCATGGACGAGGACGCTGCTGCGGCCATGAAGACCAAGGTGCTTGCCGCCCACGATGCGCTGCGCCTGCGCGGTGGCGAAGGCGGGGCTGATGCCGACGAGACGCGCCAGGCCTGGCGTGCTGCCCTCAAAAGCCTGGCCATGGGCGATGCGGCCGCCGCCTTGCTGCGCGGCATGGCCTGCCGCTTGCTGCTGGACGAGCATTTGCTGGAAAGCGCCGAAGTGGTGCAGCAGTTCAACCGCAATCTTTCGCTGGGTGCGGCTCCCATGGATGTGGCGGCCTGGCTCGATGGCTTTCTCAATCAGCAAGCCCTGGTGCTGCTGCACGACGAAGCCATCTGGGGTGCTATCGATGCCTGGCTCAGCGATCTGGGCGAGCTGCAGTTTGCGCAGATCCTGCCTTTGGTGCGCCGCAGCTTTGCCAACTTCAGCAAGCACGATCGCCAAAGCCTGGGCGACAAGGCCAAGCGCACGCCCGTAGGTGGCTTGGGTGGCGGTGGCGCGGCCGTGGTGACGCTGCGGCCTGCAGGCGCGGCCGGCGAGCCCCAGCCTTGGGATGAGCAGCGCGCCTTGCTGGCCTTGCCCGTGTTGGGCCAGTTGCTGGGGTTGAATCTGCCACCAGCGCTTGTGGATGCTGCGCAAGATGCTCCTGATTTTAATGTTTCTGCTGCCAGGGCCTGACCATGAATCAAAAGACCAATGCTTTGGCTGCCATGCCGCAAGAAGACGAAGAGCCGGCGCAGGAATCGCTGGAACCTACCACCCGCTTGCAACGCTGGCGCATGGTGCTGGGCAGCCCGGCCGATGCCAGCTGCGGTGGCGTTGGCGGCCGCCTGCAGGAAATGGATCAGGCGCTGGCCGCACTGTATGAGGAAGACAGCAAGCTCTCGTCGCGCAAGGGCGGGCGTGGCAATTCCTCGCCCTCGGTGTCGCGCTGGTTGGGTGATATCCGTAAATACTTTCCCAGCCAGGTGGTGCAGGTCATGCAGCGCGACGCGATGGAACGATTGAATTTGCGCGAGCTGCTGCTGCAGCCCGAGATGCTGGAGAACGTGCAGCCCGATGTGCATCTGGTGGCCGATCTGATCTCGCTGGGCTCGGTGATTCCGCAAAACACCAAGGCCACGGCCCGTCTGGTGGTGCGCAAGGTGGTCGACGAGCTGATGAAAAAGCTGGAAGAACCCATGCGCAGTGCCGTGGCCGGGGCGCTGGACCGCAGCCAGCGCAACCGCCGCCCGCGCCATGCCGAGATTGACTGGAACCGCACCATACGCGCCAATCTGCGCCACTGGCAGCCCGATTACCAGACCATTGTTCCCGAGACGCTGATAGGCTACGGCCGCAAGGCACGCCGCCCGCAGCGCGAAGTGATTTTGTGCATAGACCAAAGCGGCTCCATGGCCAATTCGGTGGTGTATTCCAGCATCTTCGGCGCGGTGATGGCCAGCCTGCCGGCCGTGGCTACCAAGCTGGTGGTGTTCGACACTGCGGTGGTGGATCTGACCGACAAGCTCGACGATCCGGTCGATGTGCTGTTTGGCGTGCAGCTGGGTGGCGGCACCGATATCAACGGCGCCGTCGGCTATTGCCAGAGCCTGATCAGCGAGCCGCGCAACAGCATTCTGGTGCTGATCTCGGACCTGTACGAGGGCGGCGTCGAATCCGGCCTGCTGCGCCGTGCCAACGAGCTGGTCGAGTCCGGCGTGCAGTTCATCACCTTGCTGGCGCTGAGCGACGAGGGTGCTCCGGCCTATGACGCCGAACTGGCCGCCAAGCTGGCCGCCCTGGGCGTGCCTTCGTTTGCCTGCACGCCAGATGCTTTTCCCCAGCTGATGGCGGCCGCCATTCGCCGCGACGATGTGGCGGCCTGGGCGGCAACCCAGGGCTTCAAGACCAGCAAGTAGTCGCCGTCCAAGTCGCAGTCGAGGTCGCTCCGGGCCCAAAGCGCGTGGCCCGTGCAAGGCCTTCCCCAAAATCCAACAGCTGCGCGCCGGGCTTGGCTTCATGATGGCGGCTGATTCAACTTCGGAGATATGTGCATGGCAGTTGCTGGCCTTTTAATGTTGCTCGACGACATTGCAGCCTTGCTTGACGATGTGGCCTTGATGACCAAGACGGCCGCTGGCAAGAGCACGGCCATCCTGGATGATGTGGCGGCCCAGACTAAGGTTGCCATGCAAAAAACCGCCGGCGTGCTGGGCGACGATCTGGCGCTCAACGCCGAGAAGGTCACGGGCGTGAGCGCCAATCGGGAGTTGCCCGTGGTCTGGGCGGTGGCCAAGGGCTCGCTCAAGAACAAAGCCTATCTGGTGCCGGCCGCCATGCTGATCAGCGCTTTTGCGCCCTGGTTGATCATTCCGCTGCTGATGGTCGGCGGTGCTTTTCTGTGCTTTGAAGGCGTGGAAAAAATTCTGGAGCTGTTCCGCAAACGGCAACAGCATGGTGCCAAGCAGGTGGTGGCTGAATCTGTCGAGGCAGCGCAGATCGGCGTGGCACCGTCTTCGGTGCGGGCTGCGCATGAAAAGCAGCTGGACCCGGCGCAGTATGAAAAGGAAAAAATTGCGGGCGCGGTGCGCACCGACTTCATTTTGTCGGCCGAAATCATGGCCATCGCCCTGGGCACGGTGGCCAGCAAGCCGCTGTGGGAGCAGTTCACCGTGCTGGTGGCCGTGGCGCTGGCCATCACCGTGTTTGTCTATGGCCTGGTGGCCGGCATTGTGCGCATGGACGATGTGGGCGGCTGGCTTATGGCCAAGAAAAGTGCGGCCCTGCAAGCGATTGGCCGCGGCACGATTGCGTTCACTCCCTGGTTGATGCGCGGGCTGTCCATTGTGGGCACGGCGGCCATGTTCATGGTGGGCGGCAGCTTGCTGGTGCATGGCATGGCACCGATAGAGCAATGGGTGCAGGCCGTGATCGCTCCCGTGGGCGGAATTGCCGCCGCACTGGGCGCGGTGCTGGTACATGTGCTGGTGGGTGCCGTCATAGGCGCGGCCGTGGTGGTGTGCGTGGAGCTGTGGCACAAGCTGCGCCCGGCCAAGACCGAGCATTAACAATGCATCGCTAACATCGAAGTATCGGCAGCGCTTTGCGCTGTATCAGCAGCTAAAGCGGGCGTAGCCAAAGGGCAACGCCCGCTTTTTTCTTTGCTGCGAGCCCGGCTGGATTGACCTGGGACAAACCCGAGGGTGTAGGGCTTTGTTTCAATCAATGCCATGGAGGGAGCACAGCGCTCCCCGGATTTTCTTCAAGGAAAAAAGCCAATGAAAAAGACTCTGATCGCGATTGCTGCCGCTGCCAGCGCCCTGACTGCCGGTACTGCTTTTGCCCAATCCTTTGACGGCAGCAGCCACTGGATGGTGCGCATGCGTGCCGTGAATCTGGACAGCGACAACGGCGGCGCAGCCGGCGCTGCGGGCGTGAGCATCAACAACAAGTGGATGCCCGAACTGGATGTGTCCTACTTCTTCACGCCCAATATCGCTGCCGAGCTGGTTCTGACCTATCCGCAAAAGCATGATGTGCGCCTCAACGGCGGCAAGATCGGTTCGCTCAAGCATCTGCCGCCCACTTTGCTGGCCCAATACCACTTCACCAACTTCGGCGCTTTCAAGCCTTATGTCGGCGCCGGTATTAACTACACGCGCTTCTCGAATGTGGACATTCTGGACGGTGCCCTGAGCGTGAAGAAAAACAGCTTTGGCGGCGCGTTGCAACTGGGCTTTGACTATGCTCTGGACAAGAACTGGTCGCTGAACTTCGACGTCAAGAAGGTGTATATCGACACCCAGGTTAGCGGCGGAATCGGCAAGTTCAAGGTCGATCCATGGCTGGTGGGCGTGGGCGTGGGTTATCGCTTCTGATAGCGGCAAATCGTGTTTTTCAGGGCAGATGATGTGAAGCGTTTTCTGCCTTGAAACACGCACCGCAAGTGGTTGCGGTGCAAAGAGGGTGGCTGCTGTTTGCGCGGCAGCCATTTCTCTGGCTTGGGTGTATGTATTTGATCGGTATCCGCTTTGCGGCTGCCGATTTTTTTTGCTCTTGAAATGGCTAGCCGCAAATGCCGGCTTCATTCAATTGTTCGATATCTCATGATATGAAAAATATCGCTGGGCTCAGTCCTACTTCTGTCCAGCGCTGGCGGCGATAGGCTGGTGCTTTGCTGGCTCGGGCTTGGCACCGGGGTCGCAATCATGGCTTGGCAGTGATGGCCCTGGTTTGGCAGACAGCGGCCTTGTGCGATCAACTCATCAGGAGGGGAAGCATGCGTTTGGCATCACGTTTGGTATCGGATAGGCAGGCAACATCCATAGAGTTTTTTTCCCGTGCCGGGCGTATTCCCCTGCCTCTGGCGTCTTCCTCGCCGCCAGTTGTCGCCGACAACGGCGCCGGATATCAGGACGATGCATCATGCCTGCTGCGCCGTGAGCTGGCGCAAGGCCTGATGCAGCAGCAGGCGCAGATCTCGCCCAAATTTCTGTACGACGCACGTGGCTGCGCCTTGTTTGAACAGATCACGCAACTGCCCGAGTATTACCCCACGCGTACCGAGGCTGCGATCATGGCCCGATATGAGAGTGCCATGGCGCAGGTCATGGGCGGTTGTCAGGTGCTGATCGAGATGGGTGCGGGCAACTGCGAGAAAGTTCGGCGTCTGTGCCGCAGTGTGGCGCCGCAGCAGTTTGTGGGTGTGGACATTGCCGGGGATTTTCTGCAGGCGGCGGTGGCGCGCCTGGGCCAGGATTTTCCGCTGTTGAAGGCAAGCGCCGTGGCCGCCGATTTCACCGCCGACTGGCAACTGCCGCCCGAGGTGCCGTTGGCCCGACGCGAGCTGTTCTATCCCGGCTCATCCATAGGCAACTTCGATAGAGAGCATGCGCTGCATATGCTGCAGCACATGCACGCGCTTTTAAATGGCGATGGCGGACTGCTGATAGGCATAGACCTGCCCAAATCACTCCCTGTTTTGATAGCTGCCTACGACGATGCGCAGGGCGTAACGGCCGAGTTCAATCTCAATGTACTCAGCCATGTGAACAGCTTGCTGGGCAGCGATTTCAGGGCAGCGGACTGGGCGCATGAGGCGCGCTTCGATGTGCAGCATTCCCGCATTGAAATGCATTTGCGTGCCCGCCATCCTGTCATGGTGCGCTGGCCGCAGGGCCTGCGCTGTTTTGCGCAAAGCGAGAGCATTCATACGGAAAACAGCTACAAGTATCCCTTGCCTGAATTTCTCTCCATGCTGGCCAGTGCGGGCTTTGGCCGCTGTCAGGCCTGGACAGATGAGCAGCAGTGGTTTGCCGTCATTCATGCCCAGGCTTGAAGCCGTGTATCAAGAGCTGCCTTCTGGGGTTGCCGTGCATGCCGCTCCCATCGACTGGGCTGAGTTGGTGGCGCAGTTTGCAGCGGTACGTGCAGGCACGCAAAGCCTGGCCGCACCTTTGTCGGCCGAAGATGCCTGCGTGCAATCCATGCCCGATGCCAGCCCGGCCAAATGGCATTTGGCGCATACCAGCTGGTTTTTCGAAACCTTTGTGCTGGCGGTGCATGAACCGGATCATCGGCCTTTTGATGCCAGTTTTCGCATGCTGTTCAACTCCTACTACCAGCAAGTGGGGGCGCGCCATCCAAGGGCTCAGCGTGGCTTGCTGACGCGGCCGTCTTTGGCGCAGGTCATGGCTTACCGCACGCAGGTGGATGGGCGGATGCTGGCGCTGATCCACACCATGGAAGCCAAGCCTGTGGCGCTGCAGCAGGCGGTGGCGCAACTGATTACTTTGGGCTTGCAGCATGAGCAGCAGCACCAGGAACTGCTGCTCACCGATATCAAACATTTGCTGTCCTGCCATCCCTTGTGGCCTGCCTATATGGCAGAGACGCGAAATGCCGACCTGGCTTCGGCGGGTGTTTCCGGCCTCGGCTGGCAGACGGTGGCAGAAGGCCTCTACAGCATTGGTCACTTGGGCAAGGGTTTTGCTTTTGACAATGAAAGCCCCCGCCATGGTGTTTATGTGCATGCAGCGCAGATTGCCTTGCGGCCGGTCAGCAATGGCGAGTTCTTGCGCTTTGTGCTGGACGGCGGCTATAGCCAGCCCCAGTGGTGGCTGGCCGAGGGCTGGGACTGGTGCCAAGCCCAGCAGTTGAGTCACCCCTGGTACTGGCGTGCGCCACAGGGCCGCAACCGCCTGGAGGACTGGCAGGAGTTCAGCCTTTACGGTGCGCTTGCGCTGCATGGGCAGCGACCGGTCTGCCATCTTTCCTACTACGAGGCCGATGCCTATGCCCGCTGGGCTGGCGCGCGTTTGCCCACCGAGATGGAATGGGAGGTGGCCATGGCCGTGCATGCCGAGCATGGCTGGCAAGCCGGGGCAAGCGATGCGCATCGCGGTGCCTGCATGCACCCGCAGCCCATGGCCGGCGATGCCGCACCGGCAACCGGCCAGGTCTGGGAGTGGACGCAATCGTCCTATGCCGCCTATCCGGGCTTTCGCGTGGCGGAGGGGGCGGTAGGTGAGTACAACGGCAAATTCATGGTCAACCAGTATGTGTTGCGCGGCAGCTCTTGCCTGACGCCGTCTGGCCATTCACGTCTGAGCTACCGCAACTTCTTTTCGGCAACTGCCCGCTGGCAGATGACAGGGCTGCGTCTGGCGCGCGACGCTTGAACGTCTTGCGCCAGCGCAGCCGTCATGGCCCGAAGCAGACCGTGTTCAGACCTGTTCCAGTGCCTGGTGCAGATCGGCCAGCAAATCGTCGATGTGCTCTATACCTACCGATAGGCGCACCATGCCCTCGGTCACGCCGGCCTTGGCCAGTTCGGCGGCGTCGAGCTGGCGGTGGGTGGTGGAGGCGGGGTGGGTGGCCAGCGACTTTGCATCGCCAATATTCACCAGACGGGTGAACAGCTGCAGCGCATCCAGGAAGCGCGCGCCGGCGGCGCGGTCGTCGTCGCCCGCATTTTTCAGGCTGAAAGACAAAATGCCCGAGGCACGACCGCCGGACTGCTTTTGAACGATGGCGTGATCGGGGTGGTCTTTCAGACCGGCATAACGCACCCATTGAACCTTGGGATGGTTTTGCAGGGTTTCGGCAATTTTTTGCGTGTTCTCGCAGATGCGGTCCATGCGCAAGGCCAGAGTTTCTATGCCTTGCAGGATCTGGAACGCGTTTTGCGGCGAGATGGCGGCGCCCATATTGCGCAGCGGCACGACGCGGGCGCGGCCTATGAAGGCGGCCGGGCCCAGAGCCTCGGTGTAGACCACACCGTGATAGCTGACATCGGGCTCGTTCAGACGCTTGAAGCGGGCTTTGTGCTCGGCCCACGGGAACTTGCCGCTGTCCACAATCGCCCCGCCCACGCTGGTGCCGTGACCGCCCAGATATTTGGTCAGCGAATGCACGACGATATCTGCACCATGCTCGATGGGGCGCAGCAAATAGGGCGAGGGCACGGTGTTGTCCACGATCAGCGGCACGCCATGCTGATGGGCCACGTCGGCCAGGGCGCGGATATCGGTCACATTGCCCAGCGGGTTGCCGATGGACTCGATGAACACGGCCTTGGTCTTGGCATCGATGAGCTTGGCAAAGCTGGCCGGATCGCGCGGATCGGCAAAGCGCACCTCTATGCCTTGCTGCGGAAAGGTATGGGCAAACAGGTTGTAGGTGCCGCCGTAGAGCGTGCTGGCGGACACGATGTTGTCGCCCGCTTCGGCCAGGGTCTGGATGGCCGCTGTGATCGCCGCCATGCCCGAGGCCACGGCCAGCCCGGCGATACCGCCTTCCAGTGCCGCCACGCGCTTTTCCAGCACGTCGGTCGTGGGGTTCATGATGCGGGTGTAGATGTTGCCGGGCACCTTCAGATCGAACAGGTCGGCGCCATGCTGGGCGCTGTCAAAGGCATAGGCCACGGTCTGGTAGATGGGCACAGCCACGGCCTTGGTGGTGGGGTCGGGGGAGTAGCCGGCGTGAACCGCCAATGTCTCGATACGCATGCAGATGCTCTTTCCTGTGATGACTGACAGAACTGGGCAGGCCCAGGCCGCAGTCATTATGGAAGGCGGTTCTGCAATGCTCAACCACGTATTGGCTATGTGCTTATGCGCAGACCCAACTTGCTCGCGTGCTGGGCCGATGGAGGGTGACTTCCATGGAGCCCGTCCCTGGCGGAGTCCTGACATTTCGTTGCCATCTCTTGGAAAGATACACTCAGCAACGCTCTTGCCGCTGCTTGCTCCCTGTCCTATACCGGCCCATCTTCAGACCTCATCCTTTGTGAATCTGCCTGCCGATCCTTATTTTGCGTTGCTCGCACCGGCCTGCGTCTTCTTGCTGGGCATGGTGTTGTTCGCTTGCTGGTGGCTGCAGCGGCGCCAGGGCAAGGCGCAATATCTGCTGTGGATGGCGGCAGGCTATGTACTGCCCGCAATGGCCGTGGCCTTGCAGAGTCTGATGAACAATGCGCAACTGGCCCAGTGGGCCTTGCTTACCGGCGTGCTGTATCTGGGCGGGGCCTGGGGCATAGCTCAGGGCATGACGCTGCGCACCACGGGAATGCCTCAACCCTGGTGGGTAGGAGCCTCGGTGGGCCTGTTCTGTCTGGTCAGCCTCTACTATTACTCGCGCATCGATGAGCAACTGTGGATGCGTGTGCAGCTGCTTTGCATCAGCCTGGGTTTGATGCAGTTGCTGACGCTACGCAGCGTGTTGTGCGCCGTGTCCGCGCGCGACCGGCTCGAGTCCATGTTGCGCTGGACCTATGTGGCCTTTGCCGTCTACGCCCTGCTCAGGGCGCTGGTGGTGCTGCTGATTGCCTCGCACCAGGACATAGAGACACTGACGCGTTCGGGCTACTGGTTGATCACGCTGGCTGGCGCGTTGCTGTTCAGCATGTGGTTCTCGTTGGTGCTGCTGGCCTGCTCGGTGCGCGACATGCTTTTCACGCTGCGCGAGGAGCGCAACCGGGATTCGCTGACGGCGCTGCTCAATCGCCGCGCCTTCATGGAATCGGCCCAGACGCTGATGGCGGACCGCCTGTCTGCGCCCTGGGCGGTGGTGGTGGGCGACATAGACCACTTCAAGCGCGTCAATGACAGCTGGGGCCATGCCTGCGGTGATCGGGTTTTGCAGAACATAGCGCATGTGTTGGTCAAGCAGGTGCGTGAAGGCGATCTGGTTGCACGTTTTGGCGGCGAGGAGTTCGTTTTGCTGCTGGCCTGCGTCAACCTGCAGGAAGCGCAGACCATCGTGCAGCGCATCCGCTCCGATCTGCACGCCAATCCGATTGTCGTGCCCGATGCCCGGATGCGGGTGACGGTGAGCTTTGGTATCACCGAAGTGCTGGACCTGCCGGATTTGGCGAATGCACTGCACCGTGCGGATCTCCTGCTTTATGGCGCCAAGCAGGCCGGGCGCGACTGCATTCATGTGCAGGACATGCGTTTGCAGTCGCAGGACGAGGAAATCAGAATCTGATGAATGCTATTAAATATATAGCTTCTGACGTTTGTAAATAAAAGGATGTGGGCTCGTTTAAGTGGAAATTCTGCCGCTGAAGGCCGTTCTCTCACCTTGCGGCCTGGGCTTTTTGCGCGGGGCAGGTAGGGGTTGAGCCGCTTCCCAGGCGGGCAAGGCGGCATACAGCATGGCCGGCGCATGGGCATCGTTGGCGGCATAGCGGCGCTGCGCATCACTGAGCTCGCGCGCCGCCCAGTTGGAGGTGGTGGTTTTCTTGGACTTGCGAAAATACTGTCCCAGCACCAGGGCCACCGCTGCCCGCACGCCAATCGAGGAACCATAGCCATGTTGCTTGAAGCGGCGATCCAGGTCCACGATATGCGCCAGCTCCACGCCCAGCTTGCGCGGCAGAGTATGTTTGTCGTTATCCAGGCCAAAGCCCACCTTGCAGATCGTCGTGCTGGCCAGCACCTCGCGTGCCAAGGCCATAGCCTGCGGATGGTCCAGCTGTAAAAGCCAGGCCGCCTGAGGCGTGGCCAGTTGCACCAGGTGCGGGCCGGTATCTGTTTGATTCACGCTGAAGAGCGGCTTGCTCTCGGTATCAAAACCCAGCACGCTGGCTGCCAGCAGGGCTTGGCGCGCCTGCTCGAACTGCTGCTGCGTCTGCGGCGTGAAGATGGCCTGATCGGGCAGGGAGGAGTAAGGCGGCAGCTGGGCGCTGGCTTCTTTGCTGGGGGCGAGGAGTCTGGGCATGGCAAGGCGTAATGGATGCAGAGCGCAAGCGTACACGCTACAGAGGCCCCTGGAGCACTGAGCTTATCCCCGTGCAATGTGGATGGGCCTGTGGGCAAGTCATGGGGTAAGTCCGGAAAGCGGCGCCAGCGCTGGCTTTGCGGCCTGTGCCTCAAATTGAGTCAATCATGGGTCACACAGCAAAAAGCCGGCAGCGCCGGCAGTTGAAAATCCAGAGGAGCTTGAGGTCCTCATGTGCTCGGGGGCTCAATGCGCAGCTTCGGGCGCCCAGGCAAACACGGGGTCGGAGCGGGATTCGATCATCTTGCTGCGTGTCTGCAGCAGCGGGTCCAGCATTTCCGGCTGGGGCACGATCCAGTAATCGCCGCGCGCTATGGCGGCAAACACGCGCTGGGCGAATTCGTCGCTGCTCAGTCCGTTTTGCTCCAGCAAGCTGGTCATCATGCCGTGAAACTGTGTGGACGCCTGCGTCGGTGTTTCGCGGAAGATGGCTGTCTTGACCGGGCCGGGCGCCAGCAAGGACACCTTGATCTGCGGATTGACGGCCGCCAGTTCGCTGGCCAGGCTTTCGGTCAGTGCCACGACGGCGAACTTGGTGGCCGTATAGGGCGCCATATAGGGGCTGGGCATAAAGCCGCCCACCGACGCCGTGTTGATGATGCGCGCGGGGCGATCGGCCTTCAGCAGCCGGGGTACGAAAGCGCGCAGCCCATTGACGATGCCGTTCACATTGACCTGCCAGGACTGCTGCCATTGGGCCTCGCTGATCTCCCAGCAATTGCCGGTGGACAGCACGCCTGCGTTGTTGAACAGCAAATCCACCTGACCGAAAGCGGTATAGGCCTGCTCGGCCAAGGCGTTGAGCGATGCCTGCTCGGTCACGTCGGTAGGGACGGCCAAAGCCGTTCCACCGCTGGCCTTGATGGCTTGTGCCACTTGTTCAAGACCGGCGAGGTCGCGATCGGCCAGCACCACCTTCATGCCTTTGGCCACTGCCAGCCTGGCCAGACCTGCGCCTATGCCGCTGGCTGCGCCTGTGATGACTGCCACTGTCATATTGCTTTCCTTTGTGTGATTCATGGAAGTGATTTAAACCGCCTTGAACCCGCAATATCAAGCATAAAAATACGCTTGACAGTTTTATTCGGTATTTACAGTGTGTCTGAATGGATTAAATGCAAACCCCGTATTGACATATTTTGAGTAGGCCCACAGTAAGGTCGATTTTTATAAGGGTTTATGCCGGAGACTGTAAACAGCTTGCGGTTTTGTAAAGAGGAAAATTCACAGTGGTTTGAATCGCCAGATTGAGAAGAATGGGCACCCGGTCAATAGGCGGCGATTTGAATATCTGTTGAGGTGAGAATGAATCAGTTGATAGGTGGGTTGAAAGACAAGGTCGTGCTGGTCACTGGCGGTACGTCGGGGATCGGATTGGCCAGCGCGGCGGTCGCTGCGGCCAACGGTGCCATTGTGGTTTGCGCCGACCTGCAAGCAGCGCAGAAGCTGCCCGAGGGCTGCGAGTTCAGGGCGTTGGATGTCACGGACTGGAAAGCCACCGAGGCGCTGGTGGACGATCTGGTGGCTCGTCATGGCCGGATTGATGGTCTGCTCACCTCGGCCGGTGTTTCACGGGTGGGCGATGTGCAGGAGATGACGCTGCAGGACTGGGATCAGGTGCTGCAGGTCAATCTCACCGGCAGCATGTATTCGGCAAAAGCCGTGGCGCCCCATATGCGCCGGCGCAGGCAGGGCTCCATCGTGGCGCTTGCCAGCATCAACGGCATGCTGGGCAATTCCGGCAATCTGGCCTATTGCACCTCCAAGGGGGCGGTGATCCAGATGGTGCGCAGCCTGGCAGCGGATCTGAGCCGCAGCGGCGTGCGCGTCAATGCCATCAGCCCCGGTCTGATTCACACGCCCATGACGGCCATGCTGGATCAAAGCCCTGCGTTGGGGGCCTTCGTCAAACAGCATTTGCTGGGTCGCGTGGGTCTAGCACAAGAGGTGGCCCATGTGGCGGCCTTTTTGCTATCGGATCTGTCTTCTTTTGTGACCGGTATCAATCTGCCCGTGGATGGCGGATTTTCTGCAGCCAAAGTTATTGAAATGGCCTAAAGGTTTTATATGAAATACGATGCCATCGTTATTGGTTGCGGCATGTCGGGAATATTGGCCGGTATTCATCTGAAAAATGCTGGCAAGAAATTCATTATTCTGGAAAAAGCCGAAACGCTGGGTGGAACCTGGAGAGATAACACGTATCCGGGTTTGACTTGCGATGTGCCATCGCATGCCTATACCTATTCCTTTGAGCCTAATCCTGAATGGTCGCGGGTATTACCGCCGGGCGCCGAGATTCAGCAGTATTTTGAGTCGGTATTTGAAAAATACGGCCTGGCCGAATCTGTGCGCTTCAACAGCGAGATCCGCAGCGCCCAATGGCTGGGCGACGCCTGGCAGCTCACGGATCAGCAGGGCCAATGCTATGAGGGAGTCAGCGTGGTGGCCGCCACCGGCGTGCTGCACCACCCCAATTACCCCCAGATCAAGGGGTTGGAGCAGTTTGAAGGGCAGACCATTCACAGTGCGCGCTTTGATCACTCCGTGCCGCTGGACGGCAAGCGGGTGGCCGTTGTGGGCAATGGCTCCACGGGCGTGCAAATCGTGTCGGCCCTGGCCGCGCGCAGCAAGGTCCGGCATTTCCAGCGCACGCCACAATGGATTTTCCCGGTCGAGAATCCGCTGTTCAGCGAAGAGCAGCGGGCCGAATTTCGCAGCAACCGTGATTTGCTTGTCTATCTGCAGCGTGAACCGACCTATCTGGCCAATGTGGAGCGCTTTACCGAGGGCGTGCTGGACCCGGACTCCGAGCAGATTCAGGAAATCCAGACCCTGTGCCAGGCCAATCTGGACAACACCGTTAGCGACCCGGCACTGCGTCAGAAGCTGCAGCCCAATTACCGCGCGGGCTGCAAACGCCTCATCTACTCGCCCGATTACTACCGGGCCATTCAGCATCCCGACGCTCAGCTGATCAGCGAGGGCATTGCCCAGGTCGAGAAAAGCGGCATTCGCACCAGCGATGGAGCGCTGCACGAGCTGGATGTGATCGTGCTGGCCACGGGATTCAAAACCGACCGCTACGTGCGCCCCATGCAGGTGACAGGCTTGTATGGCAAGACGCTGGAGCAGGCCTGGAGCGATGTGCCCACAGCATACAAGTCGATTTCGGTGCCGGATTTTCCCAACTTCTATTTCATGAACGGGCCGACGTCGCCCGTGGGCAATTTCTCGCTGATCGATACCTCGGAGATGCAATGGGGCTATATCTGGCAGCTCATCGAGCGAGTGCAGCAGCAGGGCATTGCAGGGCTTTCGGCCAAGGCCCAGGCTCTGGCCCGCTATGACGCAGAACGGCTGTCGGCCGCCAAAACCTCGGTCTTCGGTTCGGGCTGCAACAGCTGGTATCTGGACAAGAACGGCGTGCCCAATACCTGGCCCTGGTCGCAGTCGCGCTTCAGGCAGGAAATGCAGACGCCGCAATGGCAGGACTACACCGTGCATGCGCTGGAAAACGTCGCCGCATAACTTCAATGTTTCCAAGACCCGCGGGCCGCAGGCCTGCGGTTTCACTTTCAACGGACAAGGACGAATCATGCAAATTCACCCGGATCTGGCGGCGGCACTTGAGGCCTTCAAGGACGCGCCGCCGCTGAACTTCACCACCATGGCGGTGACCGAGATTCGCCAGGTGCTGGATCACATGGGCTTTGCTCCCGCCGATATTCCTTTGCATGAGGTGCGCGAGCTGCGGATTGCTGCAGGGCAGCGCAGCATGGCCGCCCGGCTGTACCGCGCCAGCGACCATGCAGCAGCGCCGGTGATGGTGTTTTTTCATGGTGGCGGCTGGTGTGTGGGCACGCTGGACACCCACGACAATCTGTGCCGCCATCTGGCGCAGATCACCGGCATGAATGTGGTTTCGGTGGACTACCGCCTGGCGCCCGAGCATGTGTTTCCTGCCGCTCTGGATGACGCCTATGCCGCCACGCGCTGGGTGGCGGCGCATGCCGCCGAGCTGAGTTGCGATGCCGGGCAACTGACGGTGGCGGGCGACAGCGCAGGCGGCAATCTGGCCATTGCCACCTGCTTGCATGCCAAGGAAGACAAATGGGGCGGCATAGCGCAGCAACTGCTGCTGTATCCGGTCTGCGATGCGCGCATGCAAACCGCGTCCTATGCCCAGTTCGGCCAGATGCCCATGCTCAGCCGCGATGACATGGCCATGATGTGGCGCCACTACCACCCCCGAACGCCCATGCACCCGCTGGCCTCCGTGATGCAATACGCCGACCTCAGCGGATTGCCGCCGGCGGTGATGGTGACGGCGGAGCTGGATGTGTTGCGCGATGATGGCGAGGCTTTTGCCCGGCGTCTGCAGGATGCGGGCGTGGCGGTTTCGCTGATGCGCGCCCAAGGCATGCTGCACGGCTTTGCCAACTTCAGCACCATGCTGCCGCATATCGCCCAGCTGTTGGAGCAAGCCTGCGCTGCCCTGTCATCGGCTCAGGCAGCCAGCACGGCGTGAGATGGAAATTTTTAACTGTTTTTTCATACAGTAAAAAGCGTGAAGGCCTAAATTCTTATCCCCGCTTCATGTGGACGCTCTTGTGGAAAAGTTTGCTTGAAAGTCTCGGAACCCGCGCCAGATGGTGATTTCCACGGAATGCTTAAAAAATAATCGATTCCATTGCTACGCAAAATCCAAGGGTTAGCCCCAGGATAAATTCCGTTCTCCCTGTCAGCAAAAAGCCCGCGCATCGATTTCGATGCGCGGGCTTTTTTTCTACTGGCTGGCCTGGATTACGGCTTGGCGTGGGGAGCCGGTCGCGTGCGGTAGAACTGCAGGGGATGCTCCTGCATTTCCTTGGCATGCTGGTTCATCACCGACTTCTTCATCTTGCCCACCACATGCATTTCGCAGGGCTTGCAGTCAAAGCGCAGGGTGAGCTTTTCCTTGCCGTTGATCAGCTGCAGCGGCTCGGCCTTGATCGTGCCCTTGACGCCGATCACGCCCTTGGCCTGCTTGGGGCACAGGCTCATGGAAAAGCGCACGCAGTGCTTGGTGATCATCAGCGAGACTTCACCTTCTTCTTCCTTGCTCTCGTAGGCCGCGTCGATCACCTTCACGCCGTGCTTGACGTAGAAGTCGTGGGCCTTCTGGTTGAAGACATTGGACAGGTAAGTCAGCGTGTCTTCGGGGAAGGGTGCAGGCGGCTCCACAGGCTTGGCGCGTGGCAGGCGGATAAAGCCATTGGCGCGGGCGGCTTCCAGCGCGGCCAGTGCATCGCGGCGTAGCTGGTTCAGGGCCGAGGCCGGCACAAACCAAGGCTGGGACAGCTGCAGGCTGATGTCGTTGACCGAGAAGATGCTGGCACCGAAGCGGCCCAGCTGCTCGCGCAGCGTGGCTTCGGCCTTGGCGGCGTCGGTGGCGCTCTGATGCTCGTGCTCGACGGATGCGGTGGCGGTAAAACCGTCTTCATCGGTCAGCGTCAGCGCAAAGCCCTGCGTCGTGCCATTCACGGCCTCCTTGAACTCGGCCCACAGGCCGATGCGGCGTTCGCTGGATTTTTTCTCCAGCATGCGCACCCAGTCCATGTCGCGGTTGCGGTTGATTTCCAGGCCTTTGCGCAAGTCCTTGAACTCGGCAATTTCGTTCTTGGGGAACAGGCGCCAGATGCCTTTCTTGGCATGCATGCATTCGACGCGGTTGATGTGCACGCCCACCAGTTCTTTTTGCAGATCGTAGTAGCACAGGCCGTCGCCGTTGTGCAGCTCGGTGGCCTTGTCGCTGGCTTCGATCTCGAACCATTTGTCGCCCACTTGCGTGACCCAGCCAATGGAGCGACCGGGGGTCTTGGGCGTGTCGAAGGCGCCGATATCGTCTTTGCGGCCGTTGACGAAATAGTCGGTGAACTCGCGGTTGAAGTTCTGGTCGGGATCGGGCTCGAAGCTGAAGCTGGTGGTGCCCGAGGAGGAACGCGCCAGCGGCTGCTCGGAGAATTCGCGCTCTTCGATGATTTCATCGAGCAGCTTGCGGTAATGGGCGGTGATGTTCTTCACATAGCCCATGTCCTTGTAGCGGCCCTCGATCTTGAAGCTGCGCACGCCGGCATCGATCAGAGCGCGCAGATTGTCGCTCTGGTTGTTGTCCTTCATGGACAGCACATGCTTTTCATGGGCAATGATGCGGCCGCTGGCATCCGTCACCTCGTAAGGCAGGCGGCAGGCCTGGTTGCAGTCGCCGCGGTTGGCGCTGCGGCCGGTGTGGGCGTGGGTGATATAGCACTGGCCCGAGTAGGCCACGCACAGCGCGCCGTGCACGAAAAATTCAATCGTGGTGCGGGCCGGGTCGGTGGCGGCACGTACGGCGGCAATCTGCTGCAGATCCAGCTCGCGGGCCACCACGATTTGCGACAGACCTGCATCCTGCAGAAAACGCGCTTTTTCGGGCGTGCGGATGTCGGTTTGCGTGGAAGCATGCAGCTGAATCGGCGGCAGGTCCAGCTCCAGCAGACCCATGTCCTGGATGATCAGCGCATCTGCTCCGGCGTTGTAGATCTGCCAAGCCATCTGGCGCGCGCCTTCGAGTTCATCGTCGCGCAAGATGGTGTTGAGCGTGATGAAGATGCGGCTGCCAAAGCGATGGGCATGCTTGATCAGCCGCTCCAGATCGCGGATGTCGTTGCCCGCCGTGGCGCGCGCACCAAAGGCCGGGCCGCCGATATAGACGGCGTCCGCGCCATGGTTGATGGCTTCAATGCCGATATCGGCGTCGCGGGCCGGGGACAGGAGTTCGAGCTGGTGGGGCAGGAGAGACATAGGGGCAGGATTATCGCCGCCCCTTGCAATTGCTGCCTGTGGCGGGATTTCTGGCGTTTGGGGTAAGCCATCGCTTACGGGCTTGCCGCAGCTTACATATTGACATAGACAATTGGTCCACAATGACCTGCTCAGAGGCCAGCATTCGCGCCTCTGTCTTCATCTTCTGATTGCCTGCCCTGTTCCTGGGCGAGATACTCGGGCAATTTTCTTTATCGCGCTGCGGCGCGGCATCTTTTTCAGCCCCGGTGCGCGGCATATGGCCTGCGCCGGCGGCGCATCGATTTATTAAAGTAATCTTCATGCGTTGTGCAGTTCCCCGCTCCATTGCCTTTCGTTACGCATTTCTGGGCTCTGCCGCCGCCCTGGCCTGCGCTTGCGCCACGGCCGGGAGCAGCGAGCAAGGCAAGCCGCTGGTGGTGCGCATCGCCCATGGCGGCCCGGTTTCCGGTCCGATTGCGCCCCTGGGCAAGGACGAGGAGAACGGCGTGCGCATGGCCATAGAAGAGCTGAATGCCAAAAATTTGCAGATCGGCGGCCGGGCCGTGCAGTGGAAGCTGGAGGCTGGCGACGATGGCGGCGACCCCGGTCAGGCCGCCTCGCTGGCGCGCCTGTTCTGCGACAAGAAAGTGGCGGCCGTGGTCGGCCATCTGCAGTCGGGCACCACCTTGCCTGCGGCCAGGATCTACAACGAGTGCGGCATTCCCAACATTACGCCGGCAGCAACGAATCCGGCCATCACCGATGCCGGCTATGACGATACTTTTCGCGTGATCGCCAGCGATGAGGCCATGGTCAACGCCTTGCTGGACGATGCCGTCAAGCGCCAGGGCATCAAGCGCGTGGCCATCATTGACGACCGCACGGCCTACGGCCAGGGCATAGTCAAGCTCTTCGAAGCAGCGGCGCGCGAGCGCGATGTGCAGATCGTGGATAAGCAGTACACCAGCGACAAGGCCACGGAGTTCGCCCCGATTCTCACGGCCATCAAGGGTAAAAAGCCCGATGCCATCTTCTTTGGCGGCGTGGATGCCCAGGCCGGACCCCTCTTGCGCCAGATGTCGCAGCTGGCCATGAACGATATGAAGTTTCTGGGCGGCGATGCCCAGTGCAGCGAGCGCTTGCCCACTATGGCAGGCAAGGTGGCGGCACTGAAAAACGTGACCTGCGTGGTGGGTGGCAGCTCCTTGGCCAGCATGCCGGGCGGCACGGCCTGGAAGCAAAGCTATGACAAGCGCTTCCCCGGCCAGTTCCAGGTTTTCAGCCCTTATGCATACGACGCCACCATGGTGCTGGCCCAGGCCATGCTGCGTGCCGACTCCAGCCAGCCCGAAGCCTATTTGCCCCAGCTGCGCCAGACCCATCACCAGGGCGTGACCTCCACCATCAGCTTCACCTCGCAAGGCGAGCTGGAGGAACCGCAGGTCACCATCTACAGCTATGCCAGCGGCGAGCGCCAGCAATTGCACCCCGTTGGCAAGTGATTTGAATGAAACAATGCTTTTGCCGAATATAGATAAGCGCTGGTAGCTATGGTTTTTGATAGTTCAACGCACGAGCACTTTATGCGCGAGGCCTTGCAGCAGGCGCGCGAGGCCGCCTTGGCAGGCGAGGTTCCAGTGGGGGCCGTGGTTGTGCATCAGGGGCGTGTCATAGGCCGTGGCCGCAACAGCCCTCTGGCAAGCCAGGACCCCACGGCGCATGCCGAAGTCATGGCCTTGCGCGAGGCGGCGCAGGCGCTGGGCAATTACCGCCTAGAAGGTTGCACCCTGTATGTCACGCTGGAGCCTTGCACCATGTGCAGCGGCGCTATGCTGCATGCGCGGGTGGATCGCGTGGTCTATGGCGCGGCCGAGCCCAAGACGGGCGCCGCAGGCTCGGTGCTCAATGTGTTCGGCTATGCCCAGATCAACCACCAGACCCAGGTGCTGCGCGGTGTTCTGGCCGAGGAGTGCGCGGCGCTGATGGCTGATTTCTTTCAGCAGCGGCGCGCGCAGAACAAGGCCCAAAACAAGGCGCTGCAACCACATCCGCTCAAGGACGTGGCCTTGCGCAACCCCGATAGCGCTTTTGAAGCTGCTGCCGGTCTGGCCGACTGGCCCTGGCAGCCGCAATGGCGCAGCGATTTGCCGGCGCTGGACGGCCTGCGCCTGGCCGTGGTGGATGAAGGCTCGGCCGATGCGCCGCTGACCTGGCTTTGCCTGCATGGCGGCCCGGCCTGGGGTTATGTGTTTCGCCACGTGCTGCCTGCGCTGACCGCCCAGGGTCACCGCGTGGTCGTGCCCGATCTGCCGGGTTTTGGCCGCAGCGATCAGCCCAAGAAAGACAAAGCCATCACGGCCGAAGGCTATGTCCGGCAACTGGAGCAGCTGCTGGCGGCCATGGATTTGCGCCAGCTGGTGCTGCTGGGCCAGGGCGATGGCGGCCGCCTGGGTCTGGCGCTGGCCGAGCGCAGGCCGCAAAACTTTGCGGGTGCCTGGCTGGCCGATGTCTGGCCTGGGGGCGCACAGCCTGCCAAGCGCCAGCAATGGTTTGAACAGGCCGCGCGCAAACCTTCCTGGGATGTGGCGCAGGCCATGCAGGAGGTGGAAGGCCTGGCGGCACGAGATATGGCATGGAATACACCTTTTCCGGATGCAGGCCATAGGGCTGCGCTCAAGGCCTGGCCCCGCGTCCAGGCCGAAATGCCGCCGGTGCCGGCCGCATTGCTGCAGCAGTGGGCGCAGCGCAATAAGCTGTGGCTGCAAGCTCCTGCAACGGAGCAGCAGGTGTCGGCTCAGGACTGGCAAGCGGCCTGGATGCAGGCATTGCCGGCTTTGGACGGCCATGCAAGCGCCTGGAAACTAACCCGGCAGAGGCCGCTGGTTCCTTGGCTGTCAGCGGACATGGCACGGGCGGCTGTGGAATACTTTGCGCTTTAGATCGTCAATACGTTCTTCGCTCGGCCGGCGTTGCGCGCCGAGCAGCACAGTTCACCCCCTTTTTTTCGGAGCATGCAGGCCATAGCCTGCATGAACAGGTTTTGGCCACCACGCGTAAATTGTCGAGCAAAGCTTCTAGCAAGACCCCAGGCAAGGCAGCTCTTGCAGCGCAGCACGATCACGAGCATCTTGCCGGGCATGGCTGCAGCACGGAAGGCTGCAACCATGGTCACGGCAAGCCTGCCGACCATGGACATAGCCATGATCACCACCATCACGATCATGCTCATGCAGACCATGTGCATACCGCTGATGGCAGCTGCTGCGGCCATGATCACAGCCACGGCCCCAAGCACATCTATGTTTACTCGCCTTCGGGAGCGGTGCGCGACAAGGCCGCTTTCAAGCGCGGCATCAAGCGTCTTGAGGCCCTGGGCCATGAAGTGGAAGTGGATGCCGATGCGCTGAGCAGCCATCTGCGCTTTGCCGGCGATGACACCACCCGCCTGGCCGCCATTCACCGCGCGGCCGCCAGCGGTGCCGATGTGGCGCTGGTCTCGCGCGGCGGCTACGGTCTCACGCGCATCCTGCCGGGCATCAAGTACAAGACCGTGGCCAAAGCGATTGCCAAGGGCACGCAGTTTGTGGGTCTGAGCGATTTCACCGCTTTTCAGCTGGCCATGCTGGCCCAGACGGGAGCGACCACCTGGGCCGGGCCAGCGCTGAATGCCGACTTCGGCGTGGACACCAAGCACGGCGAAGAAGTCGACGACATCATGCTCGACTGCTTTGCCGATCTGCTCAGCGGCCAGGGCGAAGGCGCAGGCTGGCAAATGCCCAAGCTGGGCGAGCTGCCCAATGGCAAGCCCCAGCTCAAGGATTTCTATGTGCCCGGCGCTGCCACGCTGTGGGGTGGCAATCTGGCGGTGCTGGTGTCCCTGCTGGGCACGCCGTATATGCCGCAGATTGAAGGCGGCATCCTGTTCATCGAAGACGTGGGCGAGCATCCCTACAAAATCGAGCGCATGCTCACCCAGCTGCTGCTGGCCGGCGTGCTGGCCAAGCAAAAAGCCATAGTCTTCGGCCAGTTCACCGAGTTCAAGCTGGGCGCGCATGACAAGGGCTTCAAGCTGCAGACCGTGATCGACTGGCTGCGCATGCAAGTCAAACGCCCGGTGCTGCAAGGCCTGCCGTTTGGCCATGTGCCCACCAAGGTGCTGCTGCCCGTGGGCGCGCAGGTGTCGCTGTCGGTCGAAGGCCGCGAGGCACTGATTTACTGGGGTCACACCCACTGATTCATAGCGCCTGGCGCATTCTTCATATGGGCTGGGCGCATGTTTTATTTATAGAGGTTGGAAATGGGCAAAGCGGCGTTGCAATGGACCGATGAGATGCTGGCTCAGCTGGGCCAGGAGAAAGATGCCGTGCTGGCCCAGCGCTGGGGCACCTCGGCCAAGACCGTCAACCTCAAGCGCAATGCGCTGGGTGTGCCTGCCTTCGGGCATTTCCAATGGACGGATGCGGCGCTGGCCCTGTTGGGCCAGCACTCCGATGCGCAGGTGGCCGGCCAGCTGGGCATCAGCAAGGCCAGTGTGGTGGCCAAGCGCGGCGAGCTAGGCATTGCGCCCGCCAGCGGCAGCAGCCATGGCACATTCGAGTGGGACGCGGCGGCCGTGGCCTTGCTGGGTACGGCCTCGGACGCCAAAGTGGCCGAGCAACTGGGTTTGAGCCGACTGAGCGTCTACAACGCCCGCGTGGCCAGAGGCATTGCCGCTGCTGCGCGTGGCAGCGCAGACAAGGGCGACTCGGCGGGAGCGGCTTTAACCGAGGGCTCATGAGGAATCTGCCCGCCACGGCCAGACAGGGCATGGCGGCGGCCATGCTGGGTTGGTTGTGGCTGGCCTTGCTCTGGGGCGCCAGCCACTGGCTGGTGTTTTTGCCGCCCTGGGCCTGGTTGCTGGCTGTGGCGACGCTGGCGGCCCTGCCAGCATGGGGGCTGTGGCTGGCCTTGATGCTGCGCAAGCGCGTGCTGCACCACCAGTTTGCGCCGCAAGGCCGCATTCGCCGTTGCTTGTCAGGCGGCTGGTGGCCTGCCATCAAGGCCTTGGTGCTGGCGCTGCTGCTCAGTGGCAGCAGCTTGCTGCAAGCCTGGTTTCTCGCGCCCTGGGAATGGGCGTTGTTGGCCGCCGCACCCCTGCTGCATGGCCTGCTGCTCGGCTGGCTGCAAACCCGTCTGGATTCCGAATTCTCTCAGCCTGCTTTTACCTGGGCCTGGTGCCAGCGTCTGGCCCGCTGGCTGCTGGTAGCCGTGCTGGGAGGCTTATGGCTGTGGAGCATGGCGCGCAGCGTGGACTACGGCCGCGCTCTGGCCCCGGGCATGAGCGCCCAGGCGCTGGATGCGGCCATTGCCAGCATTCGTCAGGCGCCGTCGGGCTGGGTGCGATGGGGGCTGGATAGCTTGCTGGCACTGCAGGTAGCCGGCGGCGCAGTGACAGAGCTGCCCCAGCTGCCGGCCCTGCGTTTGCTGCTGCTGGCGCTGTTCGGCCCCGTGGGCGTGCTGCTGTGTCTGGGCTGCGCGCTGCAAGGGGCGGCAGGCGGGCGTGCCATCTGGCTTCAGGCCAGACCGCCGGCACAAGACAGGCGCGGCACGGCGGTGTTGCTGGGCCTGGTGGGCGTGTTGCTGGCCGGCATTCTGGTGCAGACCGGCGCCAGCGTGGATGGACTACTGCGCACCCATGAAAGCCCGCTGGCCCTGCAACGCCTGCCCGAGTGCGAACGCATAGGCCAGCAGCTCTACCGCCTGGGCACGCTGGAGGCCACACGCCAGCAGGCGCTGCAGGCCTTGGGGCAAATCAAGCAGGCACAGCTGGGCCAGGCTTTATGCACCGGTGCGGGCGAGGTGCGCAAGGAGATGGACGCGGCCATTGAGCGCTATCTGGACTGGTACTTCAGCCTGGGAGCCGAGTGGGGGCGTGTTTTCAGCCTGTTGACGGGCGATGTGGGCGTGTTCCTGCAGGACAAGCTGACTTCCACCCTGGGTCAGGCCAAGGGGCTGGATGCCTGGATGCAAGCCGTGCAGCAGCAGGGCGCACGCAGCGGTGCCGCGCTGCAAGAGGGGCAGCAGCGCATCAACGAGACCCTGGCTCGCCACCATCTGGCGCTGGATGCCAGCCAGTGCATTGTGCGGGTGCAAGTGCCTCAGCTGCCGGCCCTGGATCTGCTGGGCGAGGCACGCCAGCGGCTGGCTGCCAGTGCCGTGGCCGGCACGGGGGCCGGAGCCCTGGCGGCGGTGGTGGCGGCCAAGGCCATGGCCAAAACCTCCATGAAGGCGGCCAGCAAGGTTCTGGCCAAAGCGGCGGCCAAGCAGGGTATAGGCAAGGCCGGTGCCGCCGCGGCCGGTGCGGCGCTGGGCTCGGTCGTGCCCGGCGTGGGTACGGTGGCCGGGGCTGTGGTGGGAGCGCTGGCCGGTGCCGTGATCGGCGTGGGCGTGGACTGGGCGGCGCTGTATGCCGAGGAGCTGCTCACGCGCGACGCCATGCGTGCGGACCTGCAGGCCGCTCTGGGCGCGCAGCTGGGCAGCATGAGCCAGGCGCTGGGCTGCGAATAAGACATGGCCGGCAGGCGCACCAGCGCTGCCAAAACCAGCGCGGCCAAATCTTCTGGTTGCACCATAATCCGGGCCGCGACTGCCGCAGGCAGCGTGCTTGGGGACCACCAATTCGGAAGGAATGAGGCAATGCGGGCTGTTTGGTATGAACGACAAGGTCTGGCGCAAGAAGTCTTGCAGTATGGCGAGATGCCGACCCCGGTGCCCGCGCGCGGAGAAGTTCGCGTGCGACTGCTGGCCTCTGCCGTGAACCCGGCCGATGTCAACCGGCGAGCCGGGCGTCTGCATGCCATGGACTTTCCCCGCATCATTCCCAATAGCGATGGCGCAGGCGTCATCGATGCGGTGGGAGACGGTGTCAGCGTCGCCCGGATCGGCACCCGCGTGTGGGTGTATTTCGCCCAGAGAGGCCGCGCTTTTGGCACGGCGGCCGAATATGTGTGCCTGCCAGAGGAACTGGCGTCCGAGCTTCCTGCGCAGATGAGCGCGGAGCAGGGCGCCTGCCTGGGCATTCCCTGTGTGACAGCCTATTGCGCGCTTTTTGATTCCGAGCCCATCAAGGGCCGAACGGTGCTGGTCACGGGCGGTGCCGGTGCCGTGGGGCATTACGCGATTCAGCTGGCGAAATGGGGCGGTGCGCGTGTGATTGCCACGGTGAGCTCCAGCGCCAAGGCCGAGCATGCGCTTGATGCTGGCGCCGATGTGGTGATTGATTACACCCAAGCCTCGGCCGGCGACCAGTTGCAACAGGCGGCCGTGGATGGCGTGCAGCGCATTGTCGATGTGGATGTGGCTGCCAACAGCCAGCTGGTGCTGGGTGCCGCCCATGACAATGCCGTCTGGGTCAGCTATGCCATCGGCTCGCAGGCAACGGCGGCCTTGCCCATGGCCAGCATCATTCGCAAGAATCTCAGGCTGCAAGGCCTGTATCTCTCGGGCTTGCAAGCGTCCAGGCGTCGCGAGGCCCAGCAAGGTATTGCGCGCTGGCTGCAGCAAGTGCAGCACGCGCGGCACGCGGTGGACAGCGTGTTTTCTCTGCCGCAAACCGGCCTGGCTCATCAGGCGGTGGAAGCCAAGGCCAAAGTCGGTACGGTGGTGATTCGCTGCGATCAGGAGTAGCCAGTCTTCCCGCCTTGAGCATCCACAAGGCGGGCTTTTTTCAGTTCCAAGGCCGGTCTTGCGGGCATTTTTAAAAGGCTGCTATTGCGCCCCTAACGCCGTACAGTGGGGGTCTGACTGCAGGAGTTGCACATGTTGAACTACTCTTTGATGAAGCCCGAAGGCCTTTTGCTGCTGCAACCCCAGGGGCCTTTGACGCAGCAGGACTTTGAACGCATGAACCTGGATGTGAATGCCTATCTGGCAGAACACGCCAAGCTGCATGGCGTGATGATCCAGGCCAAGGACTTCCCTGGCTGGGAAAACTGGGCCGGGCTGAGCGCCCACCTGGGCTTTGTCCGCGACCATCACAAGCAGGTGGAACGCATTGCCCTGGTGACCGACAGCCAGTTGGCGGGTGTGGCCGAATTTTTCGGCAAACATTTCACGGGGGCCCAGGTTCGGCACTTTCCGTTTACCGACGACGAGCTGGCGCTGCAGTGGTTGCAGACAGTCTGAACATATCAAACACGCGATTTCTCCTGGCCCTTGATATCAGCGATCAGGTGAACCTAAGTGGTATTGAGCAGCTGCTATGAGGCTTGGTAGCAGGCACCAATCCAAGGAGTTTCGAGCATGACAGATCCCACCCAGCAGACTGCGGCCCATAAGCTGCTCTACATCCTGGTAGTGGAGCAGGGCTTGCGCGCAGGCGAGGGCATGGCGCCGCAGTTTCTGACCCAAGACCTGGATAGACGTGGCATGGGCCGCAGCGACCAGCAGGCGGCGCTGGCGCAGGCGATCAGCCAAGGCTGGCTGCAAACCGGGACCGAGGGCGAGATTCAGCTGACGGAAGAAGGCTTTGCTCTGGACTTCGCGCAGTGAAGCTACCGTTTTTGCTCGCTTTCTCTGCTGCTGGGCGTCACTCCAGGTAGACGCCTTTTTCTTTTTTGCGAGCTCGCATGCCGGTGCGCAAAAACAGCACGGCGCCGCCTTGCAGCGCCAAAGGCTTGCCGCTGGCGGCGGCCAGATGGGCGTCGGCGCGTTCCTTCCAGTGCTCAATCAGGCTCTCGATCGTGCTGCGCTCCTGGGCATTGAGCTGCGGGTGGCTTTGCAAAAAACCGCGCAGGTATTGCAAAGCGTCCTGCTCCAGAGCTTCGCGGGTGGTGGCCAGGGAGATATAGCTCACATCGTCATCGCGGCCGGCGGTGTGCGTGCCCAGCAGATAGCAGCCTATATAGTCGCCGCGGGTCTGGCCCACGGGCGGGTCCTGGCTGAGTTTCTTGAGCAAACTGAACGGCCACATGGGCAAAATCCTTCACGGGTGACGGCGCCTGGATGGTTTCCCGGCGCGAGGTGGTGATTGTCGCGCAAGCCGGGGTCTTGCCGCGCAGGCAATCCGGTTCGTCCAGCAGTGTCGAATGTCAACCGCTGTGCTACAAAAGCCGGCAGCTTCCGCAATGCGGCAGTGCTTGACCACAATGACATAGACATAGCGAGGCCGCAGCATGGGAGACAAGACAGCATCACAGCGCTGGGTTCGGCTGGGCTTGAACGCCGGTGCCGTGGCCGTGGGGGTGGCCTTGCTGGCCGGCAGTGTGGCGGCCGTCTACGGCGTCAAAGCCCAGCCCCGGCTGGATGGCACGCTAGCTGTTGCGGGGCTTGCCGGCAGTGTTCAGCTGCGGCGCGATGCCGCGGATATCACCCATATTCAGGCCCAGTCGCCACAGGATGCCTGGCGTGCCCTGGGCTTTGTCCATGCGCAGGAGCGCGGCTGGCAGCTGGAGTTCAACCGCCGGTTGATGCAGGGGCGCCTGTCTGAAATCCTGGGCCCTGCCACGCTGGAGCTGGACAAGCTGATGCGCGCGCTGGATATCCACGGTGCGGCCCGGCGCCAGTACGCGGCCATGCCGGCCTCGGTACGCGAGGCGCTGACGGTGTACAGCGAAGGCATTGCCGCGTTTTACGCCAGCCAAAGCCAGGCCAAGGCCCCCGAATTTCTGCTGCTGGGCACCCAGGCCGGCGGTGGAGATAGCGCGCCCTGGTCGGCGCAGGACAGCGTGGGCTGGGCCCTGATGATGGCGCTGGATCTGGGCGGCAACTGGGGCAATGAGGCAGCGCGCCTCAATCTGCTGCAAACCCTGAGTACCGAGCAGCTATGGCAGCTCATGCCTGCCTACCCGGGCGAGGCCCCGGCCACGTCCGTGGATCTGGCCGGGCTGTACCGCGAGCTGGGCGTGTACAAGCCGCAGGCAACGCAGGCCCATGCCCCCCAGGTTCCACAGGCAGGTACGCGGGTCGCCGATCTGGCTGTCAGCGCGTTGCAGCAATGGGCGGCGCAAACCGTGCAGGACATGGGCAGCAATGACGGCAAGGGCAGCAACAACTGGGTGCTGGCGGGTAGCCGCACGCAAAGCGGCAAGCCGCTGCTGGCCAACGATCCGCATCTGGCCCTGTCGGCGCCGGCCATCTGGTACTTCACGCATTTGCAGGCACCGGCAGGCAAGGCGGCCGATGGTGCCGAGCTGGCGGCCCTGGATGTGGTGGGCGCCGGCTTGCCTGGCCTGCCGTTTGTGGTGCTGGGTCGCACCCGCGAGGTGGCCTGGGGTTTTACCAACACCAATCCCGATGTGCAGGATCTGTATCTGGAGCTGATCGACCCTGACGATCCCGACCGCTATAGAACGCCCACGGGCTGGGAGTCGTTCGAGGTGCGCAACGAGGTGTTCAAGGTCAAGGGCCAGCCCGATCTGCAACTGCCGCTGCGCAGCACGCGCCACGGTCCGGTGCTCAGCGATGTGCAGGCTGTCTACAGCCAGTTTCTGGAGCGCCGCCGATATGCCGTGGCCTTGCGTTGGGCCGCGCTCGACACCGACAACGGCAGTATAGAGGCCGGGCTCAAGGCCAATGGCGCACGCACGGTGGAGCAGCTGTTCGCGGCTTTTGCCGGCTACCACTCGCCCATGCAAAGCATTGTGGCCGCCGATGTGCAGGGCCATATTGGCTTCAAGGCCGCAGGCAAGGTGCCGGTGCGTGCAGCGGATAACGATTTGCGCGGCGTGGCACCGGCTCCGGGCTGGCTGGCCCGTTATGACTGGCAAGGCTGGCTCAGCCATGCGCAGACGCCGCAGGACGATGGCGCCGCGCGCGGCTATGTGGCCACGGCCAATCAGCGCATCACGGCCGAAGGCTATCCGCATTTTCTGACCCAGGACTGGATCTTGCCTTACCGCTACCAGCGCATTGCCCAGCTGATTGAGGCCACGCCCAGGCACACGGTGGACAGCATGGCCGCGATTCAAAACGATGTGCTCTCGCCCGCTACCGTCAAATTGCTGCCCGCGCTGCGGGCAGCGCCATCGGCTCATCCTTTGGCGGCCCGAGTGCAGCAGATGCTGCGCGATTTCGACGGCCGCATGGACAGGGATGGCGCCGAGCCGCTGATCTTCTCGCTCTGGTCGGACGAGTTGGTGCGCGGCATTGTGATGCCCCGCATTGGCGAGGCCAGCTTCAAGGCCATCTACGGCAAACGCGATCTGCGCGCGGGGCTGGAAGGCATTCTGGAGCGCAATGACGCCTGGTGGTGCGCCCCGCAAAGCTGCGCCGAGCAAGCAGGGGCGGCGCTGACCCGGACCTTGGACACGTTGCAATCGGCTTACGGAGCCGATCCCGGCCGCTGGCGCTGGGGCGATGCCCATGCGGCCCTGAGCACGCACCGGCCGTTTGGCGGTGTGGCCGGTCTATCGGCCTTGTTCAATGTCAGCCAGCCCTCCAGCGGCGACGGCTATACCGTCAACGTGGGTCAGTTCAACGCCAATCCGGTGCCCGCCGATGCCAAAGGCCCGCTGGGCAACCGTTTTGCCAACCGCCATGCGGCCTCGCTGCGGGCGATCTACGACTTGTCGGATCTGGAAGCGTCGCGCTTTATCTACCAGACGGGACAGAGCGGCCTGCCTTTGTCCGGCCGCTATGCCGATATGCGCCAGCAATGGGCCGATGGGCGTTACCGCGCCCTGCAGATGCAGCCGCAGCACTGGGCGCACAGCCTGCAGCTGCGGCCAAAAGTTGCGCCTTGATGCCTATGAATTTGGTAGCTTCTTGCGTTTGATATGTATTGATTTCAAATATGAAGGTATCTGATCTCAATTGAAATCAAGCGCATGAAGCTATTGATTTGAGAGCTAATTTCAGCGCAAGAAGTTCTCTATCAACCGGGCCACGGCCTGGGGCTGGTCGTGGTGCAGCATATGGCCGGCATCTTGGACCACGGCGATTTCGCAGTTTTTCACCTGCTGCAGGCGCGCGTGGTACTGCTCCAGGGAATAGCGGCCCTTGTGCCACTGGCCCAGACTGTCATCCGAGGCTTCGATGGACAGCATGGGGGCGCTGATCTGGGCCAGGCAGGCCAGGGCTTCTTCCACGCGGTACAGATAGGGGTTGGTGATCTTGTGCGAGGCATCGCCCAGAATGCGCCACTGGCCGTTCGCATCGGGTGCGGCCCAGTGGTGTGCCAGCCACAAGGCCTTGTCGCGCGGCAGGCGGCGGTTGGTTTTTTGCAGGCGGTTGGCCACGGCCTCTACGCTGTCGTAGGGTGCCAGATCCATGCCGCCCGCGCGTTGCGCACGCAGCTCGTCCATCCATTGCGCCAGGCGTTTGGGTGCCTGACTGGCCGAAGTCTCGGGCATGCCAAAGCCTTCCAGGCTGACAAAGCGGCGTATGCGCTCGGCGCGCGCACCGGCATAAAAGCAGGAGATGTTGCCGCCCATGCTGTGGCCGACCAGATCGACGGGCCTGTCGGGCGAGAGCTGCTCGAGCAGCATGTCGAGATCGGCCAGATAGTCGGTGAAGTAATAACTGTCGCAGGCTGCGGGCGGGCGGCTCAGGCCAAAACCGCGCCAGTCGGCGGCCACGATGCGGCGACCCTTAACAAAAGCATCGCTGAAGGCATCGACCACGAATTGGTAGGAGGCCGCCACATCCATCCAGCCATGGGCCAGCACCAGCAGGGGCAGCTCGGGATTGTGGTTCTCTGGCGTCCAGCTGCGCAGGTGGTAGTGCATATTGCGCACGGGCAGCATCTGTGACTGCCAGAGGCGCTGGGGCTGGTAGGGGGCGGTGTCTTGGTCTTTGCTCATGGTCTGCTGGCTGTGGGGTGGTGCTTGGTTTCAATTATTGCGGTTGCGCCGCCACAAGCCGTCCGCCACGGGACAGTGGGCCATTGGTGAACACCCTCGGTTTCGCCATGGTCTTGCCCTGTGGCGGCATACACTGGAGCGCATGAATTCCTCTGCCAGCTCCTCCCGTCTTTCCATGCCTCCCGTCACCCTGGGTCACAGCGATCTGCGCGTCAGCCCGATCTGCCTGGGCACCATGACCTTTGGCGAGCAGGTGGATGAAGCCCTGGCTTTTCGCATCATGGATCGCGCCGTGGAGCGCGGTGTGGACTTCTTCGATACCGCCGAGATGTATGCCGTGCCCGCGCGTGCCGCCACCTGCGGGGCGACCGAAACCATCATCGGCCGCTGGTTGCAGGCCCGCCCCGGCATGCGCCAAAAGCTCACGCTGGCCAGCAAGGTGGCCGGCCCCGCGCGCGGCATGCCCTGGATTCGCGCGGGCAAGGGTTTGACGGGGCAGGATATTCAAAACTCCTGCGAAGCCAGCTTGAAGCGCTTGCAGACCGAGGTGATCGATCTCTACCAGATTCACTGGCCAGAGCGCCATGTGCCAGCCTTCGGCACGCTCTACTACCACCCGCAAAACGAAAAATCCGAAACCTCGATTCACGAGCAGCTGCAGGTGCTGGGACGGCTGGTGAAAGAGGGCAAGATTCGCCACATCGGCCTGTCCAACGAGACCCCGTATGGCGTGCATGAGTTTGTGCGCCTGGCCGAGCAGCACGGCCTGCCGCGCGTGGTGAGCACGCAAAATCCGTATTGCCTGGTCAACCGAACCTATGAAAACGGACTCGATGAAAGCTGCCATCGTCTGGGCGTGTCGCTGCTGGCCTATTCGCCGCTGGGCTTTGGTCTGCTGACGGGCAAGTTCGACCAGTTCGCGCCCCATGAGGCCGGTGCTCCGCAGGATGCTCGGATTGCGAAATATGAATCGGTGCAAAAGCAGCGCTGGGGCCGAGCCGATGCGCTGGCCGCCGCGCGCCGCTACAACGCCCTGGCTCGCGAGCATGGCCTGACGGCAGTGCAGATGGCTCTGGCGTTTTGCTATACCAAGTGGCAAGTGGCCAGCACCATCATCGGCGTGACCTCGGTGGCGCAGCTCGATGAAGACCTGAATGCCTGGGGCACGCAACTCTCGCCCGAAGTGCTGGCCGCCATCGATCAGATTCGCTGGGAAATCCGCGATCCGGCCTTGTGATTGATGGCTAAGCAGGCTTTAGCCCATACAAATAAAGCGCTGTTTGCTATCGAAATTGATGCAATATCGGTTTGGGACGCGCCTTGGCCTGTTCATGCGCCGTAAGCGCTGGACTGCTTGGGCTGCTGGGCCTGGGCGGCGGCCACAAAAAAGCGGATGGCCGGTGAATGCTCCCGCTTTCTATAGGCCAGCACCAGATGCACCAGTTCGTGAAAATCGCTGATGGGCCTGAAGGCGACGCCGGGCTGGCCGAACAAGCGTATCGATTCCGGCACGATCACCACCCCATAGCCGGCAGCGGCCAGGCTGGTTGCGGTAATGAAGTCGTTGACGTGATATTCCGAGCCGGCGCTGAAGCCCGCGACCGCCGCCAGGCGTGACAGCACTTCGGAAAAGCCTTCGGACTCGTTGAACTGCGGTGCAATAAAGGTCTGGCCTCTGAGCTCTGCGGCTTTGACCGAGGGCTGCCTGGCCAGCGCATGGCTTTCAGACATGGCCACCAGCAGCGGCTCGCTGTGAAGCAGCATGGCCTCCACTCCATCGGGGTAGTGGCGTCGGGGGCGCACCAGGCCCACATCAATCTCTCCGGTCTCGATGGCATGCAACTGCTTGGGCGTTTCCATGGCCACGACCTGCATGCGTACCCGTTCATGGGTGAGGCGAAAACTTCCCAGCAGGCGCGATAGCAGGCCCGAGGTTACTGCTGACGCCACATAGCCCATGCGCACGCTGCCGCTGAGGCCGCTGGCCGCCAACAGGCCGACCTGCTCGGCGCGCTCCATATGGCGCAGCGCACCCACGGCTTCGGCATACAGCAGGGCTCCCGCATCTGTGAGCGTGATGGGCTGGCGCTTGTTGCGCAGCAACAGGCGCACATTGAGGTCGCGCTCCAGTTGCTGCACCTGCACGCTGATGGCCGATTGAGCCACGCCAAGGCGATCTGCGGCGCGCGAGAAATGCAGTTCTTCGGCAACGGCGACAAAGTACTGCAACTGTCGGTGGGTCAGCATTTAATAAGAAAATAAGATTAAAAATTAATGTTCAGGCTATGGATCATATCAATGAGATGCGATGCAATAGAGGCCTTGCTACCGAATGACTGCCATGAACGCGCCAATCCCATCCCAAGCCCTCGCCTCCAAGAGTCTCAATGCCTACGAGATGTCCGAGCATCCCGACCATCCTCGTTTGCTGCATCTGAAGCTGAATCCAGAAGCGGTGCAGGGCTTTCTGGATGATGTGAGCGATATCGATGTCCAGAATCTGGAATACGTGCCCTTCATGCGCTTTCATATGGCACGCACTTTGGTCAAGCACATGGGCGTCGATTTTGCCGAGAAGCTCAACGCCATCGTCAAAGACCGCAACCATGGCGGCTTCACGCTGGGCTTGCAAGGTCTGACCACCGACAGCGCTGAATACGTGAAGTTCGGCACCGCCATCGGCCACATCCTTGGCCCGGGCAACCACGACTCCATGTCGGGCACTTTCTATGCGCGCTTTCTGGTCAAGCACACGGACGCCAGCGATTCCTATCTGCGCCAGGCCTACCGACTGTTCACCATGCATACCGACGGTACTTTCGTGACCGAAGCCACGGACTGGTTGCTGATGATGAAGTTCGACGAGAAGAATGCCGTGGGCGGCGAATCGCGCTTTCTGCACCTGGATGACTGGTCCGAATGCCAGCGCTTCGCCATGGACCCTCTGGGCTCCAAGCCGCTGCTCTACAAAGCCCCAGGCTCCAAGAACGTCAACGAGCGCGTGGAGCGTCCCGTGTTCTTCCACGGCGAGTTCGGCCTGTCCATGTCCTTCATCGACCAGTTCGTCCAGCCTGCCAACGATGCCGAAGCCGGCTATCTGCAGGCGCTGTCGGAGTCCATGGAAGCGTCCAGCGGTACCAAGACCGTGCGTCTGCCCATTGGCGATCTGGTGGTGCTGAACAATTATTTTTACGTTCACGGTCGCGCACCCTTTGAAAAAAATGAAAATCTGCATCGTGAACTGATGCGCCAGCGCGGTACTTTCGCCCGCTAAGCTTCAGTACGCGTTTGTGTGATACCCGGTGTGGTGTGATTGCCAGACCGGGTCTTTTCGTCTGTCCTTTTTGCTTGGCTACTTCCGATGAGCTCTGACTCCACCCTCTCGCCCCTGTCTCAACCTGCGCGGGTGGCTGCACAGGCCGCTTACGGCAAGCGGCCAGACCTGCCGCGCAGACTGCAGAACATCTTGTCGCTGGACGATTTCGAGACGGCTGCCCGCAAGCATCTGCCGCGTCCTCTCTTTGGCTACATCGCAGGTGCGGCCGAAGACAATATCTCGCTCAAGGCCAACCGCCAGTCCTTTCAGGACTACAGCTTCAGCACCCGGGTGATGGTGGATGTGGCCAAGAGAAACCAGCAGACCACCATCTTCGGCGAAACCTATGCCTCGCCGTTTGGCGTAGCTCCAGTCGGCATCAGCGCCATTTCGGCCTATCGCGGCGACATCGTGCTGGCGCAGGCAGCCGCATCGGCCGGCATTCCGGCCATCATGAGCGGCACTTCGCTGATCAAGATGGAAGACGTGCACCAGGCGGCACCGGGTACCTGGTTTCAGGCCTATCTGCCCGGCGATACCTCCCGTATTGCCGGTCTGATCGACCGGGTCGAGGCGGCCGGCTTCAAGACCCTGGTTCTCACCGTGGACATCCCTGTCTGGGCCAACCGCGAAAACAATGTGCGTACCGGCTTTTCCATGCCGCTGCGGCCCTCGCTGCGCCTGGCCTGGGACGGCATGATTCGTCCGCGCTGGCTGGTTGGCACTTTCATGCGCACGCTGCTGTCGCACGGCATGCCGCATTTCGAGAATTCCTTTGCCACGCGCGGTGCGCCCATGCTGTCGAATTCCGCCATCCGCGATACTACAGGACGCGATCACCTGACCTGGCAGCATGTGCAGGAAATTCGCCGTCGCTGGTCGGGCAATCTGGTCATCAAGGGCGTGCTCAGCGAACACGACGCGCTGCGAGCCGTGGAGGCCGGTGCCGACGGCATCATCGTGTCCAACCACGGCGGTCGCCAGCTCGATGGCGCTGCGGCTCCGTTAGAGGTGTTGCCGGGTATCGTCGACAAGGTAGGCCATCAAACCGTGGTGATGATGGACAGCGGCGTGCGCCGCGGCGCAGATGTGATCAAGGCCATGGCACTGGGCGCCCGCATGGTGTTTCTGGGTCGCCCCTTCATGTATGCCGCTGCTGTGGGAGGCCAGGTCGGTGTCGATCACGCCATCACCTTGCTGCGCGACGAAGTGGATCGCAACATGGCCATGCTCGGTGCCCGTTCGTCGCAGGAAATCACGGCAGACTGCATTCTGTCCAAAGTGCGCTAACTCCTTGCGCGGCTCAAATCCCCGGGCCCCAGAGCCCGGGTGCTGGGCTGGGTTTCGAGACGCTATTGGGTGCTTGCATATTCAAGCACTTGCAACGGGGCTTTGTGCCCCGTTGTCGTTTCAGGCGGCAGCAGGCTAGGGCATCAGCCCTTGAGCGCCACTTCAACGATTTGCGGCTCGAGCAAGCGCAGCAGCTCTGGTGGCGCGATTCCCACCAGATAGCCGCGGCGGCCGCCGTTGATGTAGATCCTGGGCAATTCGAGAATACTTTTTTCAACAAACACCGGCATCTTCTTTTTGGTGCCGAACGGGCTGGTGCCTCCGACCAGAAATCCGGTATGCCGATTGGCGACTTCGGGTTTGCAGGGCTCGATCTTCTTGTATCCGGCCTGGCGTGCCAGTTCCTTGGTCGATACCTTGCAATCACCGTGCATCAACACGATCAAGGGCTTGGCTGATTCATTTTCCATAACCAGGGTTTTGACCACCGAGTGCTCGTCAACATTGAGTTCTCTGGAAGACACCTTGGTGCCGCCATGCTCTTCATAGGCATAAAGGTGGCTGGAATATTCGGCGCCATGCTGTTGCAGGAATTTGGTCGCAGGGGTTTCGGGAGCGTTCATCAACTTCATCGCATTACCTAGAATCCATGGGCTCAAAAAGCGTCAGGCCGAAGGCCTGAACTGATTGATGGGTTTGATCATGCCATTTTCAGGATTTTTCCCGTCTTCCATCTCAAACGATGGTGAACCGCCAAGCGCAGGTGGCACCGGATGCAGACAGTTTTGGGGCCTTGAAAACAGCAACAGGACTGCCGTGGCGCGGGTAAATTTGCATTCTTGCGCATGGCATGAGCGATTAGGCTGTATTGATCCACCGCAAGCGCAAGCCATGGGCTGTGCGCTGGCAAAATAGGCGCAAAGCTTTAACAGCTTGGCTGCCAAAGCCAAAAATCACATCAAAGAACAAGCGCCAGTTTCTGGCACAAGGATTTCAATTGACCGCCCTGTATTCCCTGATCGCCGTGATTGCGGCCTATTTGATCGGCTCCCTGTCGTTTGCGGTCATCGTCAGCCGCACCATGGGGCTCAATGATCCGCGCACTTATGGCAGCGGCAATCCGGGTGCGACCAATGTGCTGCGCTCGGGCAGCAAGGCGGCAGCCGCCGTCACGCTGCTGCTGGATGCCGTCAAGGGCTGGTTGCCGGTGATGTTGATCAAATGGTTTGGTGCCGATTTCGGTCTGGCCGAAGGCACGATGGCCATGGCGGGCCTGGCCGCGTTTCTGGGCCATCTGTACCCGGTGTTCTTTGGCTTTCAGGGCGGCAAGGGCGTGGCCACGGCGCTGGGCGTGCTGCTGGGCATCAGCGGCTGGCTGGGTCTGGCGACTGCGCTGACCTGGCTGATTATGGCGGTGTTCTTTCGCTATTCCTCGCTGGCTTCGCTGGTGGCCGCGATTTTTGCGCCGGTCTACTACGTGCTGTGCAGTGGCGTGGTCTGGTATGCGGAGACTCCCGTCACGGTGGCGATTGTGGCCATGGCTGCGCTGCTGGTCTGGCGCCATCGCGAGAACATCCAGCGTCTGATGGCCGGCAAGGAGTCCAAGCTGGGCAAGAAAAAGCAGGATGCGGCAGCCGGTGCTGCGGCGGCCAAGCACGGCAGCAAGAGCAGGCGCCGCTGATCCTGCGCTGCTTGGCGAGGGCGCTGAAGCGCAGGCTTCAAGCGTCCAGCCAAGGGCCTGGATGAAAGCGGATAGACTCCTCAATCAACAGCAGGCTGCGCACGGTGTACTTGGTTTTGCAGTACAAACAGTGTTGAGAGTATTTCAGGGTAAGCGCAAGAAGCTCCTGATAACGTAGCAAAACCTCCTCGCAAGACATCAACGAGAACTCCCTATTTATGGCATCCGGCCCATCGCAGCGTGATTACAGCGCTCCTTGTCCTGGTTGTGGCGCTCCGGTTCACTTTGCCAGCGCGCAATCGAGCTTTGCCGTCTGCGAGTTTTGCCGAAGCACGGTGGTGCGAGAAGGCGAGGTGCTCAAGCGCGTGGGCTCCATGGCCGAGGTGTTCGAGGACTACAGCCCGCTCCAATTGGGCGCTTCGGGCATGGTGGGGCGCAATGGCAAGCCCCAGCCTTTCACCCTGGTAGGGTGGGCGCAATACAAAAGCGATGCCGGCAACTGGTCCGAATGGATGGCTGCCCTCAGCGATGGGGAGATTGCCTACCTGAGCGAGGACAACGGCAGCTTTACCTTCTCGTTTGCTTGGGCTCCGCCGGGCTGGAATGTGAGCGAGTTCAATCCGCGCGAATGGCGCATGGGGCGGGAACTCAAGGCGGGCGATCTGTCCTTTACCGTCACCAGTGTGCAAAATTCGCAGCTGTTGGCGGCCCAGGGCGAGCTGACGCAACTGCCTGCGCTGGGCAAGAGCTTCAAGCTGGTGGAGTTGCGCAATGACAAGGACCAGATCCTGTCGGCGGACTTCAGCGGCAAGGCACCGGTCTACACCCTGGGCGCACCCGTCAAGTTAGAAGCCCTGCAGATGCAAGGCCTGCGCGACAAGGCTGCGACCAAGAAGGAGCAGGGCCGCCACTTTAATTGCCCCAAATGCGCCGCCGTGGTGCCGGTGCGCTTTGACACCACCAAGGCCATGAGCTGCCCCAGCTGCGGCAGCCTGATCGACATGAGCGCTGGCATGGGCGGAGAGCTCAGCTATGCCGAGCAGCGCAAGAAGATCAAGCCACAGATTCCGCTGGGCAAGAATGGCAGACTCGATGGCCTGGAATGGCAGGTGGTGGGTTTTCAAAGGCGGTCGGGACGGGAGCTGGGCGAGGAAGACGACGATGAGACCTTTGAGTGGGATGAATACCTGCTCTACAACCAAAAGGCCGGCTTCTCCTTCATCGTCGATTCGCTCGATGGCTGGAGCACGGCGCGCGTCATCAGCGGCGCGGCCAAGCTCTCCAAGAATGGCAACACTGCCACTTATATGAAGCGCAAATACAGCAAGGAGTCGGCCTATCTGGCGACCACGCTGTATGCCGAAGGCGAGTTTTACTGGCCGGTTGCCAAGGGCCAGGTCACCAGCAATGTGGACTATGTCTATGGCGGCAAGCAGGCGTCTCTGGCCCTGGAGACTGCCAACAACGAGAGCACCTGGACCCACGGCCAACACGTGAGCGCGCAGACCCTGGCCCAGTCCTTTGGCGTTGACAAGCTCAAGGACCGATCCCAGGTCAGCCCGCTGTCGGGCAGCCGTTTCAGCATTGGCAGCATCTTGTTCTGGCTGTTCGTGCTGTTGTTCACCCTGCCTTTTTTGAGAGCCTGTGTCTCCAGCCCCAGCTGTGATCCGCGCACCGATCCCAATTGCAATTACAGCCGCTCCAGCAGCGGATCCTACGGCGGCTACACCTCGGGTGGCAGCCATAAATAAGCGTGGTTTTGCAGACCTGTGTCTGCAAGCTCACATTTTTTGAGACAAGGAGAATCGACCATGAACATCGACTGGTTCAGCGCCCAAAATTTCTTCGGCTCCATCCTCTATGCCCTGGTGGGTGTGGTGGTGTTCTGGGTCTGTTTTTTCATCATCGACAAGATCACGCCCGTGGACATGTGGGCCGAGATTGTGGAAAAGCACAACAAGGCCCTCGCCATGGTGGTGGCCGCCATGTGTCTGGGCATCAGCATCATCGTGGCAGCGGCGATTCACTGACCGGACTTCCTGGTTGGCGGCGCCGCGGGACGACATCCTTGCTGCGTGGCGGTTGGCTTAGGTCCCGGCGCTATGTCTCTGGCCTGGCGTGCGCCGGCCTCGGGCCATGGCTTTTCTGAAAGTTGAGGGTGGTTTGACGAATGTGAAGGTGGCGGGGCCACGGCCCATTGATGTGGCACTGTTGACCAGCGTGTTCGTGATTGCGGCCTGCGGCCTGTTGTACGAACTGGCTGCGGGCGCGCTGGCGTCCTATCTGCTGGGCGATTCGGTGCTGCAGTTCTCCACCATCATCGGCACCTATCTGTTTGCCATGGGGATTGGCTCATGGCTGTCGCGCTATTTCGAAACCCATCTGCCGGCGCATTTTCTGCGCATAGAGCTGCTGGTGGCCTTGATTGGTGGCGCCTTGCCGGCGGTGCTGTTTCTGGCCAATGCCTATGTGCCCGGAGCCTTCCGTTTTCTGCTTTACGGCATGGTGCTGCTGGTGGGCACGCTGGTGGGGCTGGAGATTCCACTGGTCATGCGGATCTTGAAGCGCAATGCCACGCTCAAGGATCTGGTCTCGCAGGTGCTGACCTTTGACTATCTGGGCGCGCTGGCCGTGTCGCTGGCCTTTCCCATCTTGCTGGTGCCCAAGCTGGGGCTGGTGCGTACAGGCCTGCTGTTCGGCTTCATGAATGCCGCGATTGCCGTGTGGGCGCTGCTGCTGTTCAAGAACGAATTGCGCAATCTGCGCGCCCATGCCTGGGCCTGCGCGGCCGTCATGGGCGTGCTGGGGGCTGGTATTTTTGGTGCGGATCATTTGACCAAGTTGGCCGATGACCATTTCTACCAGGATCGCATCGTGCTCAGCAGTGCCACGCCCTACCAGCGCATCGTGGTCACCCAGGGCCGCCAGGGCGCGCGTCTGTATCTGAACGGCAATCTGCAGTTTGCCCAGAGTGATGAGTACCGCTATCACGAGGCCTTGGTGCACCCCGTCATGGCGGCGCAAGGCGCTCCGAAAAAGGTAGCGGTTCTGGGCGGCGGCGACGGCATGGCCGTGCGCGAGATGCTCAAGTACCCCAGCGTGGAGGCGGTCACGCTGGTGGAGCTGGATCCGGCCATGACAGAGCTGTTCAAAAGCAATGCCATGATGAGTGCGCTCAATGGTCAGGCGCTCAATGATGTGCGGGTCAGGATTGTCAACACCGATGCTTTTCAGTGGCTGCAGCAAACCGATGAGGTGTTTGATGTGATCGTGGTGGACTTTCCCGATCCCACCAATTTCGCCATCGGCAAGCTGTTCACCGCCAGTTTCTATGCGCTGCTGGACAAGCGCCTGTCCGCCAGCGGCTATGCCGTGGTGCAGACCACATCGCCGCTGATTGCGCGCCAGAGCTTCTGGACCGTGGTGCAGACCATGGAATCCGTGGGCCTGACGGTCAAGCCTTATCACGCTCATGTGCCCAGTTTTGGCGAATGGGGCTTTGTGATCGCCAGCCATCGCCCCTGGCGCGAGCCTACCAGCCTGCCCGAAGGCATGCGTTTTCTCACACTGCCCACGCTGCGGCTGATGTTTGACTTTCCGCTGGACATGGCGCGTGTGCCCGCCGAGGTGAATCGCTTGTCCAACCAGGTGCTGGTCAACACCTATGAGCGCGAATGGGGCAAGCTTGAACATTGATCGCCGCCAATGGCTGCAGACCGCAGCGCTGGGTGCCTGGGGCTCGTTGGGTTCATTGGGCACGCTGGCCCTGACCGGCTGTTCCCCGCGCGTTCCCGTGGTGGATGATCTGCCCGGCGGCTTTACCGGCGTGACGCTGGAGCGCGGCCACGCCATGCGTGCGCAGTGGCAGCGCCTGGCGCAGGGCCTGAATTTGCCGGCTCCTGCCGTGGTGCACCGCGCACCGGTGGTGATTGCCGGCGGCGGCATGGCCGGGCTGGCGGCGGCCCGGGCGCTGGAGGCTGGCGGTGTGGAAGGTGCAGCCTTGCTCGATACCCAGAGCGCCATGGGCGGCAACAGCCAGGGCGGGATGCTGGGCGGTATGGCCTGCCCGCTGGGTGCGCATTATTTGCCCGTGCCCGGCGACGATGCGCCCGAGGTGCAGGACTGGCTGGAAGAACTGGGTCTGCGCCAGCGCGCGGCCGGCCGCTGGAGCTACGACGAGCGCTATCTATGCCATAGCCCGCAAGAACGCCTTTACTGGCAGGGCGCCTGGCACGAGGGCTTGCTGCCCGTACAGGGCGTTGCCCAGCGCACGCTGGATCAGTACGCAGAGTTTGAACGGCAGGTCAAAAAAGCGATGACCGAGTCGCGCTTTGCCATGCCCTCTGTGCGCGTTTGGCAGCGTGAAGGTGGCTTGCCTGCAGCCCATGCGGCGCTGGATGCGCAGCGGTTTGATGCCTGGCTGGCAGCGCAGGGCATCGCTGATCCGCAGCTGCTGTGGTATTTGAATTACTGTTGCCGCGATGATTTCGGGGCCGGAATCTCCCGCGTCTCGGCCTGGGCCGGCATTCACTACTTTGCCAGCCGCCATGGCTTTCATGCGCCGCGACCCGCATCGGGCCATGGCTCCGAGGAGGTGCAAGATGATGGCGGCGATCAGGTGCTGACCTGGCCTCAGGGCAATGGCTGGCTGTCGCAGCAGCTGGCGGCGCGGCTGGTGAGCACACAGCAGGTGACGGATTGCAGCGTACTGTCCATCACCGAAGACCGGCATGGCGTGCAGATCGATACCTATCACCATGGTCGCCAGCAGCACGAACGCTGGCTTGCCCGGCGCTGCGTGGTGGCCTTGCCGACGTTTGTGGCTGCGCGTGTGGTGCGCAATGCGCCCGATTTTTTACGTATCGTAGCCCAGCGGCTGGACTGGGCGCCGTGGCTGGTGGCCAATATCCATATCGGCAGCGCCCTGACCGACAGGCCGGGCGCCGAGCCGGCCTGGGACAACGTGATGTTCGAAGACCCCAATGCGGGAGGGTTGGGCTATGTGGATGCCGGCAATCAGCGGCTGGATCGCATCAGCAAGCGGCCCACGGTACTCAGCTACTACCAGGCGCTGGGCGACTGGGCCGACGGCCGCCAGCAGTTGCTGAGCCAGCCGTTTGAGTTCTGGCGCAACCGTATTGTGCAAAGCCTCAGCGAACCTCACCCCGATTTGCTGCTACGCGCTACGCGCATGGAGATCACACGCTATGGCCATGCCATGGCGATTCCACGGCCGGGAGATCAACAGATTTTGAGTCAAATCGCCTTGCAGTCCAACCAAGATAATCGCAAGAAGCTATCAAATGGTGAGCGTGTTCAGCCGCTGCCCACGCCAGCCACGGCGCGGCTGGCCTTTGCCCATGCGGACTGGGCCGGTTACTCTGTGCTGGAAGAGGCTTTCACCCGGGGTCACCATGCCGGCCTGTGGGCGGCCTAGGTCTTTGACATCTCAGGCAAGGCGCTGCGTGCCCGGCACCTGCACCATGCGGTAAAGCGCCTGGTTGTGCATGGCGCAGTGCATGCCCAACTGGGCCATGGCGCGCGGGTCCAGCTCCAGGCTCAGGGCCGAGCGTGCCAGGGCCGATACCAGCAGCGGGCTGCGGCCCGGCTGGTGCAGCACGGGAGGAAAGAGGCTGTGGCCGCTCTGGTCGATGACGCTGGCGACTTCGGGCTGTTCCGGTGCCGTGCCCCGGCGCAGCACCACGGCAATTTCGCCATTGGCCAGCTGCACATAGGTGCCAGGCGGATAAAGGCCGACCACGCGCACCAGTGCGGCCTTGACT
Organism: Comamonas aquatilis; assembly: GCF_965139575.1. Lineage (NCBI taxonomy): Bacteria > Pseudomonadati > Pseudomonadota > Betaproteobacteria > Burkholderiales > Comamonadaceae > Comamonas > Comamonas aquatilis. Next base: position 265,997 of record NZ_CBCSIW010000004.1, read on the forward strand.
TCGTCGGCGTACTGCTGGTTTTGCTGCAGCATCTGCAGCGATTCGGTGGCCGAGCGCCCGGCACGGGTCTTGCGCGGGCTGATCATTGCGGCATAGCGGTCCACGGCGCCCAGGATGCGCACCAAGCGCTGTGCCGGCGAGAGCATGGCCAGCGGCATGGGCGACTTTGCCGCGTGGTGCTGCTCCACCACCTCCAGCCATAGCGCATCGTCGATCATCAGGCGCTGCAGCAGCTCGCGGCTGTCCTGCGCATGGCGTTTGACGGCCTCGGCCTGATGGTTGCTCAGCGGTTCACGCTGCTCGGCCAACTGGTCTTGCAGCGCATTCATGCCGATATTCATGGTCAGTGCGGCACGCACCAGCACTCTGCGCTCGGTTTCTTCCAGCCGCAGCTCGCGCGCCAGCACATCGCACAGGCTGGCACACACCAGGGCATGCGAGGCGCTATAGCCCACGGTGGATGAGGCGGCGCGCTGGAACATCAGATACAGGGCAGCGTCCGAATTTTGCGTGATCAGATCCTGCAGCCACAGATCGAGCTGGTGCAGCTTGCCCGGAAAATCGCTGATCTGCAGCGGCCCGGACAACAGCACCGACAGGGCGGCCTCCAGGTCGGACCACAGACCCAGCAGGTCCTCGTAAGGATCGTTGTCTTGAAGGGGAGTGCTGGAGTGGTTCACGGCTTAGCGCTTGACCAGAATCATTTCCGTGCCTTGCCGAGTCATCTGGAAGTGCGCCAGCAGGTTGTTGCCCAGCAGCACATAGGGCATGGACTGCGAGGCGACGATGGCTTCCAGCCCACGCACCTCCACATCACCCACGCGCACGCTGTCCAGTATCAGCTTCCAGCCCTGGGCCGTGCCGTTGGCGGTGCGCATCATCACCGGCGTGCCTTGCAGATAGGGCAGGCCCATGCGTTCGGCATCGGCCCGGCCTATGGCCACGGTGCTGGCACCGGTGTCCACCATGTATTGCATGCTCTTGCCGTTGATCTGGCCGCGATCGATGAAGTGGCCTCTGGCATCGGCCATGAGCACGATGCGAGAGCCAGAGACGCCGCTGCCTCGGCTGCCCACGCTGACCGGGGCCTCACCTAGGCGTATGGTTTGGCGCTGGCCTTTGATTTCGACCACGACCGAGTCGGCTCCCACCTGTAGCACGCGCACGCCCTGGTGGCTGTCATTGCTGGCCACGGCCTTGGGCGCGCCGCCATCAATGACCAGCAAGGCCTTGCTGCCCAGCACGCCCGTCAGGGCCACGGACTGGGCCCAGCCCCCGCCGGCGGTCAGGGAGAGGGCCGAGACAGCCCAAATACCAAGCTTGCGGGCGAAGGCGTGCATGGGGTGAGGGCCAGAGGCTTAGTCGCGGAAGTTGTTGAACGACAGGGGATGGTCGGCCAGGTCCTTGCGGATCAGTGCCATGGCCGCCTGCAGGTCGTCGCGCTTGGCGCCGGTAATGCGTACCTTGTCTTCCTGAATGGCGGCTTGCACCTTGAGCTTGCTTTCTTTCATCAGCTTTTGCAGCTGCTTGGCCAGATCGGATTCAATGCCGTTCTTGACCTTGATGACTTGTTTGACCTTGTCGCCGCCAATCTTCTGGGCCTTCTGGATGTCCAGGAAGCGCACGTCCACATTGCGCTTGGTCAGCTTGTTGCGCAGCAGTTCTTCCACTTGCTGCAGCTGGAACTCGGCATCGCCATACATGGTGATTTCCTTGTCCTTGAGTTCCACGGCGGCCGAAGTGCCCTTGAAGTCGAAACGGGTGCCAATTTCCTTGGTGGCGTTATCGACGGCGTTCTTGACTTCGACGAAATCGGCTTCGCACACGGTGTCAAAAGAAGGCATGAGACTTTTCCTATCTATCAGTTCAGAGACAAGCCGCAGTGCGCCCGGCGGGGATGGGGGAGTGTTCCCTGCAGCAGCACAGGCGCAGTGCGACAATTGCATGGATGTTAGTCGAGAAAAATGTTCCCCTGCAGCATTGCAACACCTTTGGCATTGCTGCGCGTGCTGAAACGCTGGTGCGCATCCGAAGCGAAGAGGATGTGCGCCAGTTCCTGGCCGATCCGCTCTGGGGTCGCCAGCCCGTGTTCGTGCTGGGCGGCGGCAGCAACGTGGTGTTGACGGGTGACGTGGCTCCCGTGGTGCTCAAGATGGAAATCATGGGTATGCGCTTGCTGCGTGAGACCGACAGACACTGGGTGGTGGAGATCGGTGCCGGCGAGAGCTGGCACAACATGGTGGCCTGGACGCTGGCCCAGGGCTATACGGGGCTGGAGAACATGGCGCTGATTCCCGGCACCGTGGGTGCGGCGCCGGTGCAGAACATCGGTGCCTATGGCATGGAGCTGCAGGATCGTTTCGATTCTCTGGATGCGGTGGATCTGGCCACGGGTGAGAGCTTCAGCCTCAACGCCGCCCAGTGTGCATTTGGCTATCGCGATTCGGTGTTCAAGCATGCGCCCGCCCAGCCCAAGTACTGGCCGGTGGCCAGTGCAAGCGCCATTCCACGCGGCTTGGGCCTCAAGGGGCGTGCCGTCATCACCCGTGTGCGCCTGGTCTTGCCCAAGGACTGGCAAGCCGATCTGGGCTATCTTGATCTGCAGCGCAAGCAGGCTGAAAAAGGCATAGAGAACCCCACGGCGCAGCAGATTTTTGACTGGGTCTGCGAAATCCGTCGCGCCAAGCTGCCCGATCCCGAGGTGATAGGCAATGCCGGCAGTTTCTTCAAGAACCCCACGGTGACGCCCGAGCAGTGCGCGGACATCATTGCGCGCGAGCCCAAGATTGTGCACTACCCCATGGATGATGGCTCCATCAAGCTGGCCGCTGGCTGGTTGATCGATGCCTGCGGCTGGAAGGGCAAGACCCTGGGGCGCGCCGGCGTTTATGACCGGCAGGCCCTGGTGCTGGTCAATCGGGGTGATCGTCACAGCGTCGATGCCAGCGTGACCGGTGGCGAGGTGATGACGCTGGCCGGAGCCATTCAAACCAGTGTGTATGAACGCTTTGGTATCCGCCTGGAGCCGGAACCGGTAGTTATCTGATGTAGAGAAAAAAGGGCCGGAAGCGAATGCTCCCGGCCCTTTTTGGGTGAAGGATGGCGCTTATTTCCAGAAAGGCGGGCGCAGCATCATGGCGGTGACGCGGTAGGGTGCTTTGGCTTCCACGGCCAACTCCAGCGGCGCGTAGCCCTTGGCGCAGTCCAGCAGCACGCCTGTGGCCAGCGGGTTGCCGCTTTGCATGCGGGCCACGGTCTTGCAGCTGCCCATGCCGGTGTGCAGAGATGCCAGTGCTTTTTGTACGGCGTCCATGGGCGACTGCTTGAGGAACTCTTCGGTGAAATTGTTGGCTGCCAGCTTGCTCTTGCCGTCGGCGGCCGCAACAATCGCTTGCAAGCGCTTGAGCAGTGCGGCACTGGCTGCGGCTGCATCCACGTTGGATGGGGCGGGCGCTGCTGGCTCCTGTGCCGCAGCGGCGGCAGGGGCTGGGGTGGCTGCGCCTTCTTGTGCATGAGCCGTCGCCGTAAAGCCTGCGGCCGCCATCAAAGCGGTGGTCAGAAGTGCCGAGCCTGTCTTTTGCATGTTCATCTGTTGAACCTTTCGTCAAACAACGGAGCCACTTTAAACGCTGAAGCTGACATTTTTGCAAGACTCGCTCTTGTTTGTGTTGCCATATGCAAGATGCCTGGCTTCATGGAATGCACCTGCGCCGCACTCAAGTCAGGGTTAGCGCTTGGCGCAGTGGGGCAGGGTCTGCCTAAAATCTGTTGCAGTGCAAAAGAGATGGACCATGCCCACAACAGAGGAGGAGCTTGCGATGCAAGAGCAACACCAGGGCGCAGCCCCACAAAGCGCACAACGCGTTATCAAGAAATATCCCAACCGCCGTCTGTATGACACAGACACCTCGTCTTACATTACCCTGGCCGAAGTCAAGCAACTGGTCATGGATCGCGAGCAGGTGGTGATCAAAGATGCCAAAACGGGCGAGGATCTGACCCGCTCCATCCTGCTGCAGATCATTCTGGAGGAAGAGGCCGGCGGAACGCCCATGTTCTCCGAAGCCATGCTGGCCAACATCATTCGCTTCTACGGCCATACCATGCAGGGCTATATGGGCACGTATATCGAAAAGAACGTGCAGCTTTTTACGGATTTTCAGAACAAGCTGTCCGAGCAGTCTCACAGTGCCTCGCCCGAGGCCTGGAAGCAGTTCATGGGCATGCAGCCGCCCATGATGCAGAACATGATGAGCAGCTATATGGAGCAGTCGCAAAGCATGCTCTCCCAGATGCAGGAGCAAATGCAAAAGCAGACCGAGCAAATGCTGGGTGTGCTGGGTCTCAAACGTTGAGAGCAGTTTTTGTTTCAATCAGGCGGACTTTCGGGTCCGCTTTTTTTATGGCTGCGCCTCGTCTGCCCTTAGTCCTGTTTGACGATGCAAACAGTTTTACCGAATCCAACAATGGTTTCGCACTTCTGCCGTCCGGCACGCATCACCCGATGGTGGGTAATGACGGGCGGGACGGGTCTGGGACAAACCTGGACCGGATGGTTTTGAAATGGCGACATAACAAGGAGGAGACAGATGACGGGACGGGTTCAGAGCAAGGTGGCGTTGGTGACGGGTGGTGCCAGCGGTGTGGGTCTGGAAGTGGTCAAGCTGCTGCTGGCCGAAGGTGCCAAAGTGGCATTCAGCGATATCAACGAGGCAGCAGGTCGGCAACTGGCTGCCGAACTGGGCGAGCGCGCCATGTTTGTGCGCCATGACGTGAGCAGCGAAGAGGATTGGACTGGCGTGATTGCCGCCGTGCAGCAGCGCTTTGGTGTGCTCAATGTGCTGGTGAATAACGCCGGCATCTTGCTGGCTGGCGATATGGAAAGCGGACGCCTGGCCGATTTCCGCCGGCTGCTGCAGATCAACACCGAATCCGTGTTCATCGGCTGCCAGCAAGGCATGGCGGCCATGAAGGAAAAGGGCGGCTCCATCGTCAACATGGCATCGGTGTCATCCTGGCTGCCGGTGGAGCAATACGCCGGCTATAGCGCCAGCAAGGCTGCGGTGGCGGCGCTCACGCGCGCCGCAGCGCTCAACTGCCGCAAGCAAGGCTATGCCGTTCGTGTGAACTCCATTCACCCCGATGGCATCTACACCCCCATGATGCAAGCCTCTTTGCCCAGGGGCGTGAGCAAGGAGATGGTGTTGCACGATGCGGCGAACAACCGCGGCGGCCGGGCCTATATGCCAGAGCGCATTGCCCAGCTGGTGCTGTTTCTGGCATCGGATGAGTCCAGCGTGATCAGCGGCAGCGAGCTTCGCGCGGACAATTCCATTTTGGGCATGGGTCTGTAAGACCTGTCGTTACGCCGGCCGTAAGCCCCGCGGGTCATGCCTGCGGGGCTTTCTTTGGCCATGTCCACGGCTTGGGCTCAGCGGTTCAAGGCGGTCTGTGCCCAGGGTACAAAGCCGCGCTGGCACATGGTTTGCATGGGCGGCAGTAAAATATAGGGTTAATGTCGGCTCGCTGGCCATGGATGGGCCGGTACGCGAATTCATATGGGTCTCATGTGGATGGTGCGGACTGAGCCTCACTCTGAATGAATACCCCGATGACCAGCGAACAAAACATTTCTGCACAAGCGGCCCCCAAGGTCGGCTTTGTGTCCCTGGGTTGCCCCAAGGCCTTGACCGATTCCGAGTTGATCCTGACCCAGCTCAGCGCCGAGGGTTATCAGACCTCCAAGACCTTTGAAGGTGCGGATCTGGTCATCGTCAACACCTGCGGCTTCATCGACGATGCCGTTAGGGAAAGCCTGGACACCATTGGCGAAGCGCTGGCTGCCAATGGTAAAGTGATCGTGACCGGTTGCCTGGGTGCCAAGGCCGGCAAAGATGGCGGCAACATGGTGGCCGAAGTGCACCCCAGCGTGCTGGCTGTGACCGGCCCGCATGCCACGCAAGAGGTGATGGATGCCGTGCATGCCCACCTGCCCAAGCCGCATGACCCGTTTGTGGACCTGATTCCCGGCGCTTTTGGCGAGGCCGGCATCAAGCTCACGCCCAAGCACTATGCGTATCTGAAGATTTCGGAAGGCTGCAACCACCGCTGCACGTTCTGCATCATCCCCTCCATGCGCGGTGATCTGGTCTCGCGCCCGATTGGCGATGTGCTCAAGGAAGCCAAGGCGTTGTTTGAAGGCGGCGTCAAGGAGCTGTTGGTCATCAGCCAGGACACTTCCGCCTATGGCGTGGACGTGAAGTACCGCACCGGTTTCTGGGATGGCAAGCCCGTCAAGACCCGCATGCTGGAGCTGACCGAAGAGCTGGGCAAGCTGGCTGCGCAGCACGGCGCCTGGGTGCGCCTGCACTATGTCTACCCCTATCCCACGGTGGACAACATTCTGCCGCTGATGGCCGAAGGCAAGATTCTTCCGTATCTGGACGTGCCGCTGCAGCACAGCCACCCCGATGTCCTCAAGCGCATGAAGCGCCCGGCCAGCGGCGAGAAGAACCTGGATCGCATCCGCGAATGGCGCAAGGTCTGCCCCGAGCTGGTGATTCGCTCCACCTTTATCGCCGGTTTCCCCGGTGAGACCGAAGAAGAATTCGAGCACCTGCTGAACTTCATCCGTGAAGCCGAAATCGACCGCGCCGGCTGCTTTGCCTATAGCCCCGTCGAAGGTGCCACCGCCAATGAGTTGCCCGGCATGCTGCCCGAAGAAGTGCGCGAGGCCCGCCGCGCCCGCTTCATGGAAGTGGCCGAGGAAGTTTCCACCCAGCGCCTGCAGCGCCGCGTGGGCCAGGTCATGAAGGTGCTGGTCGACAAGTCCATCAGCATGGGCAAGAAAGGCGGTATCGCCCGCACCTATGCCGATGCGCCCGAGATCGACGGCGTGGTGCACCTGCTGCCGCCCGAAAAGGCCAGCAAGACCTACAAGGTCGGCGATCTGATCACCGTGCGCATCGTGCGCACACAAGGCCACGATCTGGTGGGCCAACCCATCTGATCTTGCAGGCGGCTTGCCGCCTGTGGCTTTTGATGCCAAGACGGTCTGCATAAAGTGAGCTGCTTGCGCTGAATGTGATTGAACTTCAGAGGTATTTGCCTTTGAACTTCATATGCACCAAGCGCTGGCAGCTCATTTTTTATTTGCAGATGCAGCCGCCGGCATGCCTCGGTAAATGAGCGCCCATAAAAAAAGCTTCCTGATGACAGGAAGCTTTTTTGCATGCGAAGCAGTCGTGAGGACTGCAGCCGCATTACACGCGCTTACGGTATTCGCCGGTGCGGGTGTCGATTTCGATCTTGTCTTCCTGGGCCACGAACAGGGGCACAGCCACTTCAAAACCGGTAGCGATCTTGGCAGGCTTCATCACCTTGCCGGAGGTGTCACCCTTCACAGCTGGCTCGGTCCAGGTGATTTCGCGCACGATGGTGGTGGGCAGTTCGCAGGAGATGGCCTTGCCGTCATAGAACACGACTTCAGCAGTCATGCCGTCTTCCAGGTAGTTCAGAGCGTCGGCCATGTTTTCGGCTTCGACTTCGTACTGGTTGAACTCTTCGTCCATCCAGACATACATGGGATCGGCGAAGTAGGAGTAGGTGCACTCCTTCTTGTCCAGGATCACGTTGTCGATCTTGTCGTCGGCCTTGAACACGTTTTCCGTGCCGAAGTTGCCGATCAGGCTCTTGAGCTTCATGCGCACGGTGGCAGCGCCACGGCCGCCACGGGCGTATTCGGTCTTCAGAACGATCATGGGGTTCTTGTCGAACATGATCACGTTGCCGGCGCGGATTTCTTGAGCGATTTTCATGGCTTGCTTATGACAGGTTGGAGCCGCTCTACACGGCAGGCAAGCTGTTCGCAATGGTTGCAAGGAGCAACGGTCAAAGATGCGGCGGCGGGGCCTGCCGCGTGGTCCGCGGCGGGGGTGCGCTCCCAAGAGCTGAAACGCCTGCTGGCGAAACTCTCAAAGAGGCAAAACGTAGATTTTATCTTTTTTCGGCACTAAAGGCTTGAATCTGTGCAATCAAGTCGCTTTGTGTGGCCAAACTTTCTCTAGCTGCCTGCACGCAGGCTTGCCATTCACGCAGCATTTCGGGCGTGAGCAAAGGCAATGTTTGCGGCGAGGTCATACCGTTCCAGGCGTGATGGAACGCCCGCAGGCTGTGCGGAGCGTTCAGCCAGTCGAGGAAGGCATCGAGCTTGTCGTGATGGGCATTGTCGTGCTGGGGGTAGATATGCCAGACCATGGGCTGGCCCGCCCACAGTGCGCGTACCAGCGAATCTTCGCCGCGCACCAGGTTCAGGTCGCAGGCCCAGAGCATTTCGTCAAACTGCGGCTGCGGGCAGGGCTGCAGATAGCGGGGCTTGAGCGGCTCGGCCTGCGGCAAAGCCTGCACGGCAGCCGCCGCACGGCCGGGAGTGACCAGCAATTGAGGGCTGAGCGCCGAGACGGAGCCAAGCTGATCCAGCAACTGGGGCAGAGCCGCCGGTTCGTAGCAGAACAGCGAAACCGCGCAGTCATGGTCTTGAATGCCATGGGCCGCGCGCCATTGGCCGCGCCGGGCGGCAAAGTCTTGCTGGCGCGCGCCCAGGTTTTGCTCGCGCACCACGGAGCCGGTGGCGGGCGTGAAGCCCGGGTAGAAGAACCAGCGCGTCAGGCCCGCAGCGGGGCCGGACATGATGCGCGAGGGCAGGCGATGACAGCGTTCCACATAGTCTTCGGCCGACAGGTATTCCAGATTGATCCAGACCGGCAGCTTGGAAGGACTTTGCGCGATGGCTTGCTTCATCACCGGCGGTATTTCGCAGCCAAAGGCTTCGATCACCACATTGCCCAATACATCGGGCAGTTGTGCGCGCGCCGTGGGCCAGCCATGCACGCTCAAGCCCTGAGGGTGGGGCGGGGGGGCCATCCATTGCAAGGCCGAGGCATCGTCCATCCACAGGCGCACGCTCTGGCCGCGCTCCACCAGTTCGGCGGCCGTGCGCCAGCACACGCCCACGTCGCCAAAGTTGTCTATCACTTGGCAAAAAATATCCCAGGTCAGGCGCGGATGTTGAGGCGTTGCCGTGGTGGCGGTGAGAGGTAAAAAGTCCAGCATAGATTCAAAGAGTTGGTGCATGTTGCGGCAGGCACAGATGCTCTACCAGCAATTGAGCCACGGGCGAGAGCGCATCCTGCGAGCGCAGGCACAGCATGAGCTGGCGATCGGCCCAGGGCTCGTCCAGCGCGATGCAGCGCAGCGGCAGCGTGCCGGTATAGAGGCGGGCGCTGCCTTCGGGCAGGATGCCTATGCCCAGGCCGGAGGCGACCATCAGGCACAGGGCGTCATAGCCGGTCACCTTCATGCGAAGCCGTGGCTGCAGGCCCTGGTCTGCGGCCGCGCGGGTGATCAGATGGTTGAGGGCGCTGTCTGCGTGCATGCCTATCAGGTCATGCGCTATCACCTGGGTCAGGCGCAGACTGCGCTTGCGCGCCAGCGCATGACCTAGGGGTACCACCACGGCCAGCCGGTCGCGTCGATAGGGCCTGAGGCGGATCTTGCTGCCGTAGCTGCCGTTGTTGAGCAGGCCGATATCGGCCTCGTTGTCTTCCACGGCGCGGGCAATGTCGGTGCTGACGCGCTCCTGCAGGCGTACATCGACCAGCGGGTACTGGCTCAAAAAGCTTTGCAGCTGAGCGGGCAGAAACTGGGTGATGCTGGAGATATTGGCCATCACCCGCACATGGCCGCGCAGGCCTTTGCCGCCGTCTTGCGCATAGTCCTTCATCTGCAGCGCAATCCCGTCCATCTCGTTGAGCACGCCGCGCGCCATGTTCAAGAGTGCAAAAGCGGCGGCCGTGGGGCTGCTGCCCCGGTTGCTGCGGGTGAACAGCTCCACCTGCAGCTGGGCTTCCAGCTCGGCCAGGCGGCGGCTGGCCGCCGAGGGGGCAATGTGTTCGCGTGCGGCGGCGCGGGCGATGGCGTTTTCTTCCATCACGGCGACAAACAGGCGCAGGCTGATCGGGTCCAGTTTCATGTGCCCGCCATTATCCCAGCTATGCCCAAACGCGATGGCAGCTTCGCGTATCAGCGCTTTGCTGATGCATCAGCTCCGTGCACCATGCAGCGAAAGGGTTTCCGGACTTCGACCAGAAACCCAGTACAGACCAAGCACAGAGAGACAAGGATGAACGCAAGCTACATCAAGGATCCCGCCACGCAGACGGCAACGGCGCGCGCCCTGGAAGGCGTGAAAGTGGTGGAAATGGGGCAGCTGATTGCCGGCCCGTTTTGCGGCAAGACGCTGGGCGAATTCGGGGCCGATGTGGTCAAGATCGAAGCCCCCGGCGCGGGCGATCCGCTGCGCAACTGGCGTTTGATCAAGGAAGGCACCTCGGTCTGGTGGCAGGTGCAGTCGCGCAACAAGCGCTCCGTGGCCTTGGATCTGCGGCAAAAGGAGGCGCAGGACGTGGCCAGACGCCTGATTGCCGAAGCCGATGTGCTGGTAGAGAACTTCAGGCCCGGCACACTGGAAGCCTGGGGCATGTCGCCCGAGGAGCTGCATGCCATCAACCCCGGTCTGGTGATTTTGCGTATCTCCGGTTACGGCCAGACCGGCCCTTACCGCGATCTGCCCGGCTTTGGCGTGATTGGCGAAGCCATGGGCGGCCTGCGCCATCTGACAGCCGAGCCCGGTCGCGTGCCCGTGCGGGTCGGTGTCTCGATTGGCGATACGTTGGCGGCGCTGCACGGCGTGATCGGCGTGATGATGGCGCTATATCACCGCAAGGTGCAGGGCGGAGCCGGACAGGTGATTGATGTGGCCTTGCATGAGGCCGTCTTCAACGTGATGGAAAGCCTGCTGCCCGAGTACAGCGCGTTTGGTGCGGTGCGCGAGGCCGCTGGTAGCGCGCTGCCGGGTATTGCACCGTCTAATGCCTATCCTTGCCTTGATGGCTGGGTGCTGGTGGCGGGCAATGGCGACTCCATCTTCAAGCGGCTGATGACGGCCATTGGCCGCCAGGATATGGCCGATGCCCCCGATCTGGCCGATAACGCAGGCCGCGTGGCCCGCGTGGCCGAGATCGATGCCGCCATTGGCGACTGGACCCAGACGCGCAATGTGCAAGCCGTGATGGACGAGTTGGCCCAGGCCCGCGTGCCCGCTGGCAAGGTGTACACGGCCAAGGACATTGCCGAGGACCCGCACTACCGTGCCCGCGAGATGATTTTGAATCAGCGCACCCGCGATGGTTTTGAGGTGGAAGTGCCGGGCATCGTGCCCAAACTGTCGCTCACGCCCGGTACCGTGCGCAGCAGCGCACCCCATGTGGGCGACGACACCGATGCCGTGCTGGCCGAAGTCGGCTTGACGGCCGAGCAGATCGCCCAGCTGCGTGCCAAGGGAATCATCCAATGAACGGCCTGAATGTATGGAACGGCGCGGGCCGCCGCATCTTCATGAACGAAGTCGGCATGCGCGATGGCTTGCAGATGGAGCAGGCGTTTGTGCCCACCGAGGACAAGATTGCCCTGGTCAATGCGCTGTCTCAAGCGGGCTTGTCCAAGATCGAAGTCACGGCTTTTGTCTCGCCCAAGGCCATTCCTGCGCTGCGCGATGGCGAGATCGTGATGCGCGAGATTGAACGCCGCCCCGGCACCGTCTACACGGCCCTGGTGCCCAATGTGCGCGGCGCTGAGCGGGCGATTGAGGCCCACACCGATGAGCTGAACCTGGTGATGTCGGTCAGCGAAACCCACAACCTTTGCAATCTGCGCATGCAGCGCAGCCAGTCCTTCGAAGCTCTCAAGCAAGTCATTGCCACGGCGCAGCAGGCGGTCACGCCGGTCAATGTGTCGCTGTCCTGCTGCTTTGGTTGCCCCATGGAAGGCGATGTACCTCAGGCCGAGGTACTGGCCTGGGTGCAGCGCTTTGCCGATCTCGGCGTGCAGGGCATCACCCTGTGCGACACCACGGGCATGGCCTATCCAAGCCAGGTGCATGAGATGGTCAAGGCCTTCAAGTCGCGTTGGCCGGCGCTGGGCCTCACGCTGCACTTTCACAATACCCGCGGCATGGCGCTGGCCAATGTGCTGGCGTCCATTGATGCAGGAGCGGATCGCTTTGATGCCTCGATGGGCGGGCTGGGCGGCTGCCCTTATGCGCCCGGTGCGTCTGGCAATGCCTGCACCGAGGAAATCGTGCATGCCCTGCAGCTCATGGGCTATGACAGCGGCGTGGACCTGGCCCGGGTGCTGAGCGCCGCGCGAGCCTTGCCGGCCTTGATCGGGCATGAGACGCCCAGCCAGATCGTCAAGGCCGGTACGTGCTGGGATCTGCACCAGCCGCCCGCCGACTTTGCCGAGATTAAGCAAAGAGCCCTGGCCAAAGCCTGAGGCACGCTTTTAAGAAAACACATGACTGCGTTCCTCGGGGGAGGAATGCAGTCGTTTGCCCCACCACAACCAGGAGACAAAATGAACATTCAACGTCAACGCATGCATCTGCTGCTGGCCGCAAGCGCAGCCGCTTTCGGCCTGACCGGCGGCCAGGTCATGGCCCAAGGCAGCTACCCCAACAAGACCATCACCATGATTGTTCCCGCTGCGGCGGGTGGCACGACGGATCTGGCCGGCCGCATGGCGGCCCAGGCTCTGGCGCCGGTGCTGGGTCAATCCGTGGTGGTGGACAACAAAGGCGGCGGCAACGGCGCGATTGCCGCCAATCTGGCCAAACGGGCCGATGCCGATGGCTACACCTTGCTGATGCAGTACTCGGGCTTTCATGTGATTTCTCCCCACCTGGCCAAGACCAAGAGCTGGGAGCAATCGGACTTTGCGCCGGTGGGCAATGTGCTCAGTGCTCCGCAAATCATCGTGGTGCGCTCCGAGCTGCCGGTCAAGAATTTGGCCGAGCTGATCGCCTATGCCAAGGCCCATCCGGGCAAGCTCAATTACGCTTCATCCGGCAATGGCTCGCTGCAGCATGTGACGGGCGCCATGCTGGAGCAGCAGGCCGGTGTGAAGATGGTGCACGTTCCCTACAAGGGCACGGGGCCTGCGCTGCAGGATTTGCTGGGCGGTCAGGTGGATCTGACCTTTGGTACGGCTCCGCCCTTCATGCCCCATGTGCAAAACGGTAGATTGCGCGTGCTGGCGGTGACCGGCAAGCAGCGCCTGCCCAGTCTGCCCACCGTGCCCACCACGGCCGAAGCCGGCTATGCCGGTGTGAATGCCACTTCCTGGTTTGCCGTGTTTGCCCCAAAGGCCACGCCCCAGCCGGTGCTTGACAAGCTGACAGCCGATTTGAAGAAGGTGGTGGAAGATCCTGCCTTCAAGAAAAAAGCCGAAGAGCAGGGTGCGACGGCCGATTACATGAATCCGCAGCAACTGGGCAGCATGGTCAAGACCGAGTACGCAAGCTGGGCGCAAGTGGTGAAGTCTTCCAAGATCGAAGCCGAGTAAGACCATCTCTGCGCCAAACAAGCGCTGCAAGCCAAGGTCTGGACCCGTTCCAGGCCTTTTTTTATATCAAAACGGCTTTTATCCTTTGGATATAAGCGCGTGCAGCTACTAAATACATAGTGATTGACGGCCTGTGTGCTTCGCTTAGAAGGCCTGTGCTCGGCTCTCGCGTCAAAGCGCATGAAAATAGCTGCCATGTCTTCAACGCATTCCGATGAACTGCTGGCCCTGGTGGCAGCGCTGCCACCGCTACCGGGCGTGTACCGCTATTTCGATGCGGCCGATGTGCTGCTCTATGTGGGCAAGGCCATCAATCTCAAGCGCCGTGTCTCCAGCTATTTCCAGAAGGACCATGGCGGCACGCGCATAGGCCATATGGTCAGCAAGATCGTTCGGCTGGAAACCACGGTGGTGCGCTCCGAGGCCGAGGCCTTGCTGCTGGAAAACAATCTCATCAAGACGCTGCACCCCAAGTACAACATCTTGTTCAGGGACGATAAAAGCTATCCCTACCTCAAGATCACCGGCGTGGCCCAGCGCGACGGCAAGCAGGGCGAGGCGGTGTTCCAGGAATTTCCGCGCATGGCCTATTACCGCGGTGCCGTGGATAAAAAGCACCGCTACTTTGGTCCTTACCCCAGCGCCTGGGCTGTCAAGGAAAGCATGCAGCTGCTGCAAAAGGTGTTTCGCCTGCGCACCTGCGAAGACACGGTGTTTGCCAACCGCTCACGCCCCTGTCTGCTTTATCAGATCAAGCGCTGTACCGGGCCTTGCGTCGATCTGATTTCGCCCGAAGCCTATGCGCTGGATGTGCGCAATGCCGAAGCCATGCTGCGCGGCGAAACCAAGGAGCTGATGCAGCAGCTCGAAGCACGCATGATGGAACATGCCGAAAAAATGGAATACGAACTGGCGGCCGAAGTGCGCAACCAGATCACCGCGCTTTCGCGCGTCTTGCACCAGCAGGCGATAGAGACGGCCGATGACAAGGACGTGGACATTCTGGCCGTCAAGGTGCAGGGCGGTCGCGCCTGCGTGAACCTGGCCATGGTGCGCGGCGGTCGCCACCTGGGCGACAGACCGTATTTCCCGGCCAATCTGGGCGAGGCGGCTGCCGTCTATTTCAGCGAGCAGGAGATTGATGCCGCAGCCCAGGCCCGGCCGGTGGAAGAGCTGGTGCTTGATGCCTTTATCGCCCAGCACTATGTGGATGTGGCCGTGCCGCCCACGCTGGTCGTCAGCCATCCGGTGGATAAAAAGCTCATCGAGCTGCTGATTGAACAAACTGGCGTGCGCATCACCGTGGTGCAACAGCCGCGCGAGCAGCGCCGCATTTGGCTGGAAATGGCGCAAACCAATGCAGATATTCAGATGGCCCGTCTGCTGGCCGAGGAAGGCTCGCAGCAGGCGCGCACGCGTGCACTGGCTCAGGCGCTGGATCTGCCGGTGGACAATCTCGATGAGCTGACCATTGAGTGTTTCGATATCTCCCACACCAGCGGCGAGAACACCAAGGCCTCCTGCGTGGTGTTTCATCACCACAAAATGCAAAGCAGCGAGTACCGCCGTTTCAATATCGAGGGCATTACCGGCGGCGACGACTATGCGGCCATGCGCCAGGTGCTGACGCGGCGCTACAAGCCCGTGGCCGATGCTCAGCGTGAAGCCGGCGGTGTGGAGCTGACTGGCAAACAGCCACATCTGCCCGATCTGGTGCTGGTCGATGGCGGCAAGGGCCAGGTCAGCATGGCGCGCGAGGTGTTTACCGAGCTGGGGCTTGATCTGTCGCGCATCGTGGGTGTGGAAAAAGGCGAGGGCCGCAAGGTGGGCCTGGAAGAGCTGGTGTTTGCCGATGGGCGCGAGAAGGTCTACCTGGGTCACGACTCCGCAGCGCTGATGCTGGTGGCCCAGATTCGCGATGAGGCCCACCGCTTTGCCATTACCGGCATGCGCGCAGCGCGTGCCAAGGTGCGGGTGGGCGGTGGGCAACTGGAAGAGATTCCTGGCGTCGGTCCCAAAAAGCGAGCTCGCTTGCTGCAGCGCTTTGGCGGCGTGCGCGGCGTGGCGGAGGCCAGCGTGGATGAGCTGATGACGGTGGAAGGTATATCGGCAGCGCTGGCCGACGATATCTATCGTGCTTTGCACTGAGTGTTTTATGAATGCGCAGGTGCGACGTCATTTTTAAATCAGCCAGGCTGCAGTGCGTCATGCCACAATGACGCCCATGTTGATGACCATCCCTACCTTGATGACTTGCACGCGGATTGTGGCCATTCCGCTCATCGTCGGGGTGTTTTATTTGCCGCTGGAACAGGGCACTCGCAACCTCATCGCCACCGTGATGTTCATGGTGTTTGCCGCCACCGATTGGCTGGACGGCTATTTGGCCCGCAAGCTCAATCAGACCTCGGCTTTCGGTGCCTTCCTGGACCCGGTTGCCGACAAGTTTCTGGTCTGCGCTGCGCTGCTGGTGCTGGTGCATCTGCAGCGCACCGATGTTTTTGTGGCCCTCATCATCATCGGCCGCGAGATCGCTATCTCGGCTTTGCGTGAATGGATGGCCCATATCGGTGCCGGAAAGAGCGTGGCCGTGCACATGCTTGGCAAGCTCAAGACCATGTCGCAGATGGTGGCCATCCCGTTTTTGCTTTATGACGGCGTGCTGTTCGGTCGCGTGGATACCGGTGTCTGGGGTCAGGTGCTGATCTGGGTCTCAGCCGTGCTCACGGTCTGGTCCATGATCTACTACCTGCAAAAAGCACTGCCAGAAATTCGGGCGCGTATCTCGCAGTGATGCGGTCTGGGGTCGAAATGCTCAAAGCGCTTGTACATCAAGCGCTTTTTTTTGCTATATCGATGCCTGATTGCGTCTCGCGCATGCCTGCACGATGCGGGTGCTTTGCCCAGCTGAAAGATTCGTTGTCTGCCTGCCAGGCCTTGTCAATCCAGGATGTCGCCGAAGTGAAATTAGAAAAAACCTGCGCGCAAGGCAAAATCGCCCGGAAAACCGCATAGAATCTAGCTCAGTCACTGTGAAGCGCAGCGCGGATAGGCATGAAGATGTCAATTTCGGGTCACCCAAAGCAGAGCAATTTCTAGGTGCGAAGTCGCAGCAAATACGCTAGATTTCTCATCCGCCGTTTGAACTGAATTGTTCGACGAAGAACTTGCCGCCACAGAGGCATTTCATTCACGTATTTCTCGAGAGGCATCTTGTGAATAAAACCGAATTGATTGAACACATCGCTAACAACGCCGATATTTCCAAGGCAGCCGCAGCGCGTGCATTGGATTCCACAATCGACGCAGTGAAGAAAACACTGAAAAAAGGTGGTACAGTATCACTCGTTGGTTTTGGCACATTTGCTGTTGGCAAGCGTGCAGCTCGTACCGGTCGCAATCCCCGCACTGGCGAGAGCATCAAGATCAAGGCTGCGAAAGTACCAAAATTCCGTCCGGGCAAGGCATTGAAAGACGCTTTGAACTGACACAAAGTTTCAGGTTGGGTCCTTAGCTCAGTTGGTAGAGCGGCTCCTTTACACGGAGTAGGTCGGCGGTTCGAGACCGTCAGGACCCACCAAAGAAAACGAAAAAAGCACTTGAATGATTTCAAGTGCTTTTTTTATTTTTGCTTCAACGAGCAAGTCCTTGCTTTCACGCAAGGCGTCGGCAATGAGGCTCCGCAAAAAAATCAGCTGACCTTGCCCGCCATATTTTCTGCGGGCATGTGCTATCTCCTGGCTGCATTTGAAGAGTGCGCAGGTAGAATGCCCAGCTTAGCCTAACCCTGTGGTGGAGGTTGGATGGTGTTTTCTGTAGTGCCCTGATGTGAGTCTAGTGCCATCTGTAGAGACCCGGTCTGTGGCGTTTTCCGGGTTGTTCCACTGGCTTCACCACTGAATTCAAGGCGAACGAAAGTTCGCCTTTGTTTTTGCTGCCGCAGAAAGATAGACCATGTTCGAATCCATCCGCAAGCATTCCAAGTTCGTAATGATCTTGTTGTTCTTGCTGATCATTCCCTCTTTCATTTTTGTCGGGGTCGACCAGAGCTATTTCACCGAATCGAGCCAGGCTGTGGCAAGGGTGGATGGCCATGAGATTACCCAGCAAGATTGGGATAACGCACACCGAATCGAAAGCGATCGACTGCGCGCGCAAAATCCTTCCATGGATGTCAAGCTGCTTGATTCGCCCGAAGCGCGCTACGCCACCTTGGAAAAGTTGGTGCGTGATCGCGTGTTGCAAGCGGCGGTGACCAAGCAGCATCTGGCGACGACAGATGCCGAGCTTGTGCGCACCTTGCAGGAAATTCCTGCCATCGCTGGACTCAAGAAACCGGATGGCACTCTGGATGCAGAAGCCTACAAGGCTTTGCTTGGCGCGCAAGGCATGACGCCCGAAGGCTTTGAAGCCAATCTGCGCAAGGAGCTGGCACTCAATCGAGTGCTTGGCGGTGTCTCGGGTACTGCGTTTGCCACCGATTCCCAACTCAAGCAAGCCATGGATGCGCTGTATCAGCGCCGTGATGTTCAGGTGGCGCGTTTTGACGCCGCTGCATTTGCGGGCAAGGTTCAGGTCAGCGAGGCTGATCTCAAAGCTTACTACGATGCCCATACCAGCCAGTTTCAGCAAGCTGAAGAGGCTTCGGTTGAATACGTGCAGCTGGATTTGGCCTCCGTGCAAGCTGGCATCACTTTGAGTGAAGACGATCTGCGCACCTATTACAAGGAAAATGCGCAGCGCATGGCCGGGCCTGAAGAGCGCCGTGCTAGCCATATCTTGATCAATGCTGCCAAGGATGCACCTGCTGCAGAGCGCGAAAAATCCAAGGCCAAGGCCGAAGAGTTACTGGCCAAGCTGCGTGCCAATCCAAAGAGCTTTGCCGACTTGGCCAAGGCCAACTCGCAAGATCCAGGCTCTGCTGCCAACGGCGGTGACCTCGGTTACTTTGGCCGAGGTGCCATGGTCAAGCCTTTTGAAGAGGCCGTCTACGGCATGAAGCAAGGTGAGATCAGCGATGTGATCGAGTCGGATTTCGGCTACCACATCATCGAGCTGACCGGCATCAAGGCGCCCAAGGTCGCTTCGTTCGAGGAAATGCGTCCCAAGCTGGAAGCTGAACTCAAGCAGCAGCAGGCGCAGCGCAAGTTTGCTGAAATTGCTGACGCTTTCTCCAATGCGGTGTATGAGCAATCCGATAGCCTGCAGCCTGTGGCTGACAAGTTCAAGCTGACGATTCAAAAGGCTGACCATGTGACGCGCAAGCCTGCTGTCGGTGCTCAAGGCCCGCTGAGCAATGCGCGTTTCCTGGAGGCTTTGTTCTCTACCGATTCGCTGGAAAACAAGCGCAACACTGATGCAGTGGAGCTGGGTTCCAACTCCTTGGTGGCTGGCCGCGTGGTCAAGTACTCGGCTGCACGCACTTTGCCCATGGCTGAAGTGACCGACAAGCTCAAGCAATTGTTTGTGGCGCAAAAGGCTGCCGAGCTGGCCAAGGAAGAGGGCAAGGCCAAGCTGGCTGAATGGAAGGCAAAGCCCGAGTCTGCCCAGCTGGCAGCCGCTGTGGTTGTGGGTCGCGATCAGCCTCAGAATCTGCCGCGTGAAGTGCTGGATGCCGCACTGCGTGCACCCACCAATGCCTTGCCTGCATGGGAAGGTGTGGACCTGGGTAGTGATGGTTATGCGGTAGTCAAGGTCAATCGTATTGTCGAACGCCCGACGGCCGAGCCTCAGCTGCTGGAGCAGCAGAAAGTGCAGTTCTCGCAGTGGTCTTCCATGGCGGAGGTAATGGCCTACTACGAATTCCTGAAGAAGGAATTCAAGGTGCAGATCAAGGCGCCTCGCCCTTGATTGCGTGAAGGGAAAATAAGGCCGGTTTTTGATTTTCGGCCTTTTTTCTGAAGTACAATAGATGCTTCTACGGTGGCTGTAGCTCAGTTGGTAGAGTCCAGGATTGTGATTCCTGTTGTCGTGGGTTCGAGCCCCATCAGCCACCCCAAATTTAAAGTGCCTTATGCAAATGAGGCGCTTTTATTTTTCAAGCTAGTGCTTCAAGCGTTGATTTGAAAAATGTAGAGAATGACAAAAATTGTTCCTTGTTTCTCAATAAGGTAAATTTTCTGAAGTAGAATAGATGCTTCTACGGTGGCTGTAGCTCAGTTGGTAGAGTCCAGGATTGTGATTCCTGTTGTCGTGGGTTCGAGCCCCATCAGCCACCCCAGTTTTATAAAAAGCCTGACTTTTAGTGAAGTCAGGCTTTTTTTGCTTCAGATTTATCTATCGAATTTTTGATTCGTGCAATGTAGCCATTGTTGCAATCCGACGTCGATCTTCAGTGCCGCTCAGGTGCTGTGAAAAACAATGCGGACAGAATCCGGCACTCGATCTGTCTTGCCTTGGTGGCTGCATCTGCAAGTCATATTTGTAGACGTATATGCTTGAGGTTGCATTGTCTTTTTTGTGATGTCGATACATCATGCGGTGACCACGTATCGAAGCTTGTTTTCCTATTGTGGGCGGGTTGTTTTCGTACAGCGCGGTTACCGGCACTTGTTCAATAACGTGCTTGCTTACCTCATTCGGCTCGTGCGCTGCGAACATGGTGTTCAAAGGAGGCTCTTTATGCGTCTTGATTTCCCTGCATCTCCTGATGCACCGAATATTCCGCCGGTTCCGAGTCCTGATCAACCTGACACGCCAGCCAAACCAACTAGGCCTGTTCCCATTGATCCGCCATTGAGCACGCCGCCAATCAAGCTGCCGCCTGAACCTGCACAGCCAGTAAGCTAAAGAGGTGTCGAATGTCAGCAGCTGGCTGTGGATTCAACCGGTCGATGCAACACATGCGCTGAACATATCAGCGGGTGTATGGAAGCCGAGCGTCTTGCGTGGCCTCTCATTCAATTGTCTCGCTATCGCGTTGAGTTGATGCTGTGACAGCCCTGACAGGTTCATGCCCTTGGGTATGTACTGCCTGAGCAACCCATTCGTGTTCTCGTTATTTCCACGCTGCCATGGGCTTTGCGGGTCGCATAAGTAGACCTGGATGTCCGTGGCCAAGGTGAATTGCTTGTGGGCATGCATCTCGGTGCCCCGGTCCCAGGTCAGAGATTGGTAGAGCTCCTGTGGCAGCTTGCGGGCATGCTTGATGAGCGCGTTGACGACCGTCTGCGTGTCTTTTCCATCGAGCTTCACCAACATCACGTAGCGCGTTTGACGCCCGACCAACGTCGCAATCTGGCTGTTGCCACTGCCAAAGATCAGATCGCCTTCCCAATGCCCGGGCACTGCTCGGTCTTCAACGCACGCCGGACGTTCACGGATCGTGACTGCATCAGCGATCTGGCCATGGATTGCCGTCTTCTGCGTGTAGTGCCGTGAGCGGCGCATTCCGCGAGTACGTCTGAGGTGTTCCAACAGTTCCTTCTTCAAGGCGCCACGCGCTTGAATGAACAGACTGCGGTAGATAGTCTCGTGTGACACGTGGTGCCCCTCGTCACAAGGATAAGTCTGCTTGAGCCAACCAGCAATCTGCTCCGGTGACCACAGCATCCGTAACTTGTGGGCCACGGTTTGGGCCAATGCACGGTTCGCAACAAGTTTGCAGCACTTGGGGCGCCTCGCTCGGCCCCACGCAGCTGTATCTGCCTGGTTCGCCCGGTAGCTGTGGTGCCCACCATTGCGCTTGATCTCCCGGCTGATTGTCGATGGTGCTCGTCCCAGTCGTGCAGCGATGGCCCGAATCGAGGCCCCCGCCACGATGGCTCGCGAGATCTCTTCTCGTTTGGCCAGTGTCAATGTGGTTGTGGCCCGTGATCGTTGGACTGGACAGATTCCACCTGTCTCGGTCAGGATTCGATGGATCGAAGAGTGGGCGCGGTCAAAGAGCTTGCCGATCTCCTGCAACGTCCAGCCTTGCTTCCAGCGCACCCACATCAGAGCTTTCTGACTATCGGAATAGTAGATTCTGGGTCGCTGCTTCATTTGCAACACTCCTGTCGCCTAAGCGGTCGTTAGTGTGTTGCATAGACCGGTTGAATCCGCCGCGCAAGGGTAGATGAAAACGGCAGGCAGAGCATCGCGAAAAGCGTTATGAAAAGTGAGGTGCTGGTGAGAGGCTGGTGCTCGCAACTGTCTGGATCGTGATCAACAGGCAAGATGCTTGGGGTCGGCAAGCAAGATGTTTGTGCTGTGCGTATCTACGGCTATGCCTTGGCGCTTGCCGCCCGAGCGCTTATATATTTACTGATGTGATGTTGAACTGCATCGGCGCGCGTGAGTTGGGACGATGTGCAAACAGGCGTGTAGACAGACGGACAAAAGGCCTTGGATTTTCCAATCCAAGGCCTTGTCGTTTGGTCGGAGCGGCGGGATTCGAACTCGCGACCCTCTGCTCCCAAAGCAGATGCGCTACCAGGCTGCGCTACGCTCCGTAGCCTCTATTGTAATCGTAAAAAACGACTCGATTTTGAAATCACCGACTTTTTCATGAAGAGGCTGAAAGGGCTTAGCGTGAGCCGCCCGAAGGACCTGGGCCGCGGTTGGCCAAGTGACGGAAGGTGATACGGCCCTTGGTCAGATCGTAGGGCGACATCTCCAGCGACACTTTATCGCCCGCCAGAATGCGGATGTGGTGCTTGCGCATCTTGCCACCGGTGTAGGCGATCAGCTGATGACCATTTTCCAGGGTCACGCGAAAGCGGGAGTCGGGCAAGACTTCCGTCACGGAACCTTGCATTTCAATCAATTCTTCTTTGGCCATGATTTCAATCTCTTGGATAAATCGGTTGAGGCACTTGTTCGTTAGGGCCACGGTCAAAGGTCTGGCTTGCAAGATGCCAAGCCCACAAGGCGCGTGGTGGATGTGCTGCGCGCCACGCGCAGACTGAACAAAAAGCCGTTATTTCTCAATACAGGGACGCAGACTTAGCGTACACCTAAACCTGCTGATTGTAGCTTCTCAGGATTGGTCCTGCGATTCGCCAGGGCTGACCGTAGCGGCCAGGACACGGATCAAATCGGTCTGGGTGATGATGCCCACAAGCCTGTCCTTTGCATCGACCACCGGCAGATGGTGATGCCCAGCGGATGAGAACAGAGGCACCAGTTCCATGACCCGCTGCGTGGCGTAGGCCGTCTGTACTGTGTGCGCCATGAGGTCTTGCACGCTCTTTGCATCCTGGTGTCTGGACTTGCCCATGACCAGTGATTTGAGGCGCTGGCCCAGGCTTTGGGTATCCGGCACCTCCTGGCTGGCATTGCGCACAAAATCGGCGTTGGAGATGATGCCTATGACTTGCTGTTGCTCATTGACCACCGGCAGTGCCTTGATACGGTGCTCATGCATCAACGCCCAGGCCTCTTTGAGCGTAGCACTGGCTTGCACCGCAAACACGGGCTGGCTCATGATGTCTGCGCAGCGCAAATCTCCCAAGGTGCGCTGGAATGCAGCGCGGCCGGCCAGGTGCAGCAGTCCTTCCAGGTCGGCACGGCTGATGTCCAGCACCTGGTTGTAGTGCGCCAGTGCTGCGTTAAGGTCGGCATCAGTGAAGTGGCTGCCACCGGGCTGTTTGCGGTGACTATGCTGGGGATGAGGGTAGCGCTTGCCGGTGACCAGGGCATAGGCCACGGCGCAAGCCAGCAGCACCACGATGTTGAACAGAGTGGGAAACAACAGCATTCCCATGCCCGGTGCATGCTCCAGGACCACAAAAGAGGCCAGCCCCACGGCCGGTGGATGCAGACAGCGCAGCGGCACCATCAAGGTGACGGAAAGGCCTACGGCCAGGGCCAGAGCCAGGGCTTCGTCGGGAACAAAGTGCTCGCTCAGTGTGCCTACCAGCATGCAAAGCAGCGATCCCGCCAACACGGGCCAGGGCTGGGCAAGCGGGCTGGCAGGCATGCCGAAGACGAGTACGGCAGTAGCACCCATGGAAGAGACAATCCACACCGCATTGTCATGGCCGTCCCACCAACGGCTGATCAATGCCGTGATTAGCAGGCCCAGGGCCACGCCCACGGCCATGCGCAGACCTTCTGCCGCATTGGTGCCCACAGGAGAGGGCAGGAAATTGCGCAGCCACAGCAGCGCCGGTGCCATGTGCTCGGTCAGCAGGGGCTCGGCGGGTGCAGGATTTCGGGCCGCCGGAGAGGCCGGTTTTAGCGAGGGTGTGTCGGTTATGGAGGGCGGTACCTCCGGGGTTGCAGGTGCGGAGCGGGTGGGCTGCTGCGATGAATCAGGCATGGGCAGGCGTGCATGTTGATGGCATCAGCGGCTCATTGTGCGCCTGGTGCTGGCATTCGGCTGGTTTGGGGATTTGGCAGTAGCTCACGATCTGCTGTTTGAGGCGATGGGGAGTACACCGAATACAGCAGGCCGTGGCTTGGCTAGAATCCAGCTTCGATCTCTATAACTTTGATAGCAAAAATCCACTGTGTCTGAACGACTCGCCGTACTTTCCCAATATCTGTTGCCCAAGCAGGCGCTGACCGCTCTCATGGGTCGTTTGGCCCAGGCGCAGGCCGGTGGCTTGACCACATCCGTCATTCGCCGCTTTATTGCCCGTTACGGTGTGGACATGGGCGAAGCCGCCAATCCCGACCCTGCGGCCTATGCCACCTTCAACGAATTTTTCACGCGCGAACTCAAAGTTGGCGCACGGCCTCTGGCCCAGGCTGACTGGATTTGCCCTGTAGATGGTGCCATCAGCCAGTTCGGCCCCATCGAGGGCGAGCAGATTTTTCAGGCCAAAGGTCATCAATACAGTGCCACGGCGCTGGTGGGTGGCGATACAGCGCTGGCGCGCCAGTTCGACAACGGCAGCTTTGCCACGATCTACCTCAGCCCCAAGGATTACCACCGCATCCACATGCCTTGCGCCGGCCAGCTCAAGCGCATGATTTACGTGCCTGGCGAGCTGTTCTCGGTCAACCCCGCCACGGCGCGCGGAGTGCCCGGACTGTTTGCGCGCAATGAGCGTGTGGTCTGTGTGTTCGATACCGCGCACGGCCCCATGGTGCTGGTGCTGGTAGGTGCGACCATTGTGGGCAGCATGGCCACGGTCTGGCATGGCGTGGTCAACCCACCGCGCACGGGACATCTAAAGAGCTGGGATTACACCGGCGAGCAAGCCATTCATTTGGCCCAAGGCGAGGAGATGGGGCGCTTTCTGCTGGGCTCCACCGTGGTCTTGCTGTGGCCGCAAAGTGCGGGTTTGCAGTTCAACCCCGCATGGCAGCCGGCGGGCCCGGTGCGTTTGGGCCAGGTCATGGCAGATGCACAGGCAAAGATTCAATCTGCCATCGCCTGATCACTTGCATTGCCCATAAACGAAAAAGCCGTTGATGCTTCAAGCTTCAACGGCTTTTTGGGTTCAAGAGATGGCTGCGTGTTGCTAGCCCAGAAAGTGCAGCCTGAAATAGCAGGTTGCACAGGAATAAGGTGTCTGCAAACTCCACCGGACCGTCATCCTGAACCGGGGGTTCAGGGGGGCGAGGGCAGCCTGACGTTGGGTTCATCTGACGCGAGACGATCACGCTCATCAGGAAATTTACCAAGCCCGAGCTCATTGAGCATTGGTTCAAGGAAATATAAAGTCCGACAGGTCTGCAGACAGGAGTTATTTTACTTCGATTGATACTGCGTTTGCCACGAAGCGATGCATTTGTCGCAAGGATTGCGGGCTTTCACAAAAGCCTTGCATCGTCTTCTAAAGCTTTATCGAGCTTGAGCACCAGCTGCTCGGCCAGTTCCAGTTGGCGCTGTTGTTCAGCCTGCTGTTCCTGATTGAGCTGTTCGGTCTGGGTCGCGGCCTGCGTTTCAGCTGCGGCACCGCTCATATGTGTTTGTTGGGATGTCTGTTGGGCGTCGCGGTCCAGCACATCGAAAGCCATATTGAGTGCAGCCAGTACAGCTACACGCTCGCGAGAACGTACCTTGCCGCTGTCGCGGATGCCGGTCATGGCCTCATCCACGCGACGCACGGCTTCCAGCACGCGCTCTTGCTGACCTTCGGGGCAGGTCAGCATGTAGCTTTGCTGCAAAATTTGCACTTCGATCTGCTTCATGGGCGGGCGTCTGGTGGCAATGTCTGGGGAATCACTCGCCCTGGTTGGCGGGCAGGCGTTCGATCAGCGCGTCCACACGTGCGCGTGCAGCTTGCAGGCGCAGGCGCAGAGAGTCGCGCTCTTGGGTCAGGGCGGCAACTTGCTCGGTCAGCAGGGTGTTGGTGCGCTGAAGTTCTTCGTGGCGCACCATTAAACGTTCTACCCGCTCGGCAATGAGGTCAAGAGAAGTCTGGGGGATCATAGACTCGGCCATTGTAGGTCTTGCGGTCCGTAAATAAGTGCAGAAATCCGAGAGACTTTGTGCATGAAAGGCGGATGCAAGCTAAGTACACCTGAAACACGCGCGCATGGCTTTTCGGTTGGAGATTTTCCTCTACCAAAATCGTAGCGTGCAACACAGGTGCATAAAGCGCCAAATTCATTTATATAGTAAATAATCGTCAACGGGGTACTCTGATTGAAGGAGGCCGTGCAGTCAAAACTAATTAGAATGCGCCGCTGTTGGTGCTCGGAGTTGCTTTTCTGCGACCCCAGTTCAACGGGAAGCAGGGAGGTGAAGCCGCAAAGCGGTGCGATCCGTGCCTGCGCTGCCCCCGCAACGGTCAGCGAATAGATGCATGGCATCTCCTTTTCATCTTTGCCACTGGCGCTGCGCGTGCTGGGAAGGCTCGCAAAAGGACGTTTCGCTTAGCCCGGATACCGGCCAACGATGTGGATTGTCTGCCTTCAGCTGTGGGCACGTCTTTTTCCCAATTGCCAACGGGGAGGTTGGCGCCGGGTATCTATTGTTTTGTCGCTTCCCATGAGTTCGCAACACCAACCCCGATGCAAGACTGCATCCGTGGCCTCGCACGTGCACGCCAGCACGGCTTCCATTTTTCACCGTCCTTCCCTGGTGGCTGCTGCCATCAGCTGCATGTTGTCTGCGCCTGTGCTGGCTCAGCAAATCGCCTTGGCCGATACCGCAGCCATGGCCGAGACGGTGGTGACTGCCAACCGTATCGAACAGCCGCTGTCCGATCTGGTGGCGGATATGTCCATCGTGGACCGCGAGACCATCGAAACCAGTGGTGCGGCTGGCGTGGCCGATGTACTCTCGCGCCTGCCCGGTATCGAGATGGTGCGCAACGGCGGCCCTGGTGCCTCCACCAGCGTTTATTTGCGCGGAGCCGAGACCCGTTTTACGGCGGTCTATATCGACGGCGTGCGCGTCGATTCCCAATCGACCGGCGGCGCTTCCTGGCAGAACATTCCACTCGAGTCCATTGAGCGCATTGAAGTGTTGCGTGGCCCGGCGGCTGCCGTCTATGGTTCGGATGCGATTGGCGGCGTGGTGCAGATTTTCACCAAGCGGGGCGAGGGCAAGCCCAAGCCTTATATCGGCCTGGGCTGGGGCAGCCGCGGCACGGTGACGGCACAGACCGGCATCAGCGGCGGCCTCAATGGTTGGGATTACAGCCTGGGTGCATCGCATGCCAGCAGCAACGGCTTTAACGCCAAAACCTCGGCGGGCTTCAATCCAGATGCGGACGGCTATCGCAACAATGCCTTCAATGCCCGCATTGGCTACCAGATCTCGCCCAACCAGCGCGTGGAGGCCACAGCGCTGGAGAGTTACGTCAATTCCGGTTATGACGCGACCATATCAAAGAGTGCTCCTATTGCCGATGATCGCAGCATCAACAAGATGCAAACCCTGGGCCTGAACTGGCAAGCCAAGTGGAGCGATGTTTACAGCACCCGTTTGCAATACACACAGTCGCGCGATTACTACGCTACCAAGCCCTCGGTCTATGAAACCGACACGCGCTTGCACAACTATCTGTTCCAGAACGAATGGAAGCTGGGCGCCTCCACCCTGACTGCGGCGTTGGAGCGTCGTGAGGACAGCTTGGTCAACGGCAATATCGACCGCACGCGTTCGCAAAACGCCCTGGCTCTGGGCTACGGTCTGCGTGCCGGCAAGCACACGCTGCAACTCAATGCACGCCATGATCGCGATAGCGAGTTTGGCGGCAACACCACGGGCAGTGCCGCCTATGGCTATGAGTTCATGCCGAACTGGCGAGCCACGGCATCGGCGGGCACGGCTTTCCGCGCACCCACGCTGTATCAGCGCTTCAGCATGTATGGCGATTCCTCGCTGCAGCCCGAGAAGGGACGCAATGTGGAGCTGGGCCTGAAATGGGGGAAGGGCAGCAATAGTTTCTCGGCCACGGCCTATCGCAACAATCTCTCCAATCTCATCAACTATGTGAGCAACACCGGTGCATGCCCGGGCAATAACGGTCAGTTCGGCGGCTGCTATGCCAACGTGGCCAATGCCCGCTATAAAGGCATTACCCTGGCTGCCACCACCCGCGTGGGCGTGGTGAATCTGCAGGGCTCGGTGGACTTCCAGAATCCGCGCGATACGGACAAGGACTTGCAGCTGGCACGTCGCTCCAAGCGCCATGCCAGCCTTTCGGCCGACACCTTGGTGGCGGGCTGGAGGCTGGGTGCCCAGATGCAGACATCGGGAAAGCGCTTTGACGATGCGGCCAACAAGTTTGAGCTGGGCGGCTACACCTTGTGGCATCTGACGGCGCAAAAGGAGCTGACACGCAACTGGAGTCTGGTGGCACGCATCAACAACCTCACCGACAAGCGCTATGAGCTGGCCCGCACCTACGCCACAGAGGGCCGCAGCGGCTATGTGGGCGTGAAGTGGACGGCCAACTGAGCGGGCTTGCAGTCCTTATTGCTTTCATATGCTGAGCACCACCTCCTCGTCTGATGCAGCAGGGCAGCCTGTGCGCTGTCCTGCCTTGCTGATCACTGCCCCGGCCTCAGGCCAGGGCAAGACCACGCTGACTGCGGCCCTGGCGCGTTTGCATGCGCGCCAGGGCCGCAAGGTCAGGGTGTTCAAATGCGGGCCGGATTTTCTGGACCCTTACTGGCATGAACTGGCCACGGGTGCGCCTGTGCACTCGCTGGATCTGTGGATGACGGGTGAGGCCGATGTGCGTGAACGGCTGCACGCTGCGGCGCAGGAGGCCGATCTCATCCTCATCGAAGGCGTGATGGGCCTGTTTGACGGCAGCCCCAGCGCGGCAGATCTGGCGCGACTGCTGGGTCTGCCCATGCTGGCAGTGGTCGATGCGTCAGCCATGGCCGGCACCTTCGGCGCACTGGCCTATGGCTTGCAGCATTATCAAAGCGGCTTGCGCTGGGCGGGCTTTATGGCCAATCGCGTGGCGACCAGCCACCATGCCGATTTGCTGCGCCAGGGCCTGCGCGAGCCCGAGCTGTGGCAGGGCGCGTTGGCTGCCATCAGCCTGGGAGCGACAGGCCATGTCAAAGGCGCGGCGCTGTTGCCCGAGCGGCATCTGGGCCTGGTGGCTGCGCACGAGCTGCAGGATGCGCTGCAGCGCCTGGATGCAGCGGCCGATGCCCTGGCGCAAATTCCTCTGGGCCAACGACCATGGCACGCGGACGAAGTCGGCGACTCTGTGACCGGCAGCTGGCAAGACTGGGCCGTGGAGTTTTCGGCTCCCGAACCTGCTGACGCAGCTGCGCCGGCTTTGCAGCCCTGGTTGCAAGGCCGCACGATTGCCGTGGCGCGCGATGCCGCCTTTGCCTTTATCTACCCGGCCAACTTGGACTGTCTGCGCGCCATGGGGGCGCAGCTGGTATTTTTCTCTCCGCTGGCCGGTGATGATTTGCCCGCCTGCGATGCGCTGTGGCTGCCCGGCGGCTACCCCGAGCTGCATGCCAAAACCCTGGCCAGCAACACCGGCCTGCGCCAAAGTCTTGCGCAGCACCTGGCGGCGGCCAAGCCCGTCTGGGCAGAATGCGGCGGTATGCTTGCCCTGTGCCAGTCGGTGGTCGGCCATGATGGCGCCGAGCAGGAGCTGTGGGATTTGCTGCCTGGCAAGGTCATCATGCAAAAGCGCCTGGCCGGCCTGGGCATGCAGCAGTTGCAAATCGATGAAACCGTCATGCGCGGCCACACGTTTCACTACAGCCGGCTGGAGACCGCCATGCATGAGGTGGCGCGTACCAGCCGCCCGCGCACGGCCGTACAGGCCGATCGCGGTGAGGCCGTGTACCGCCATGGCAGCGTGCATGCCAGCTATTTCCACGCTTGGTTTGCTTCGGCTCCCCAGCTGATTGCCGAGTGGCTGGGCGCCAACGTTTGAGTATTGAAATCATGAGTCAGTCCTGCACCATTGCCATGCCCCGCAGCCAGTTGCTGATGGGCGGCCAGAAAAGTGGCAAATCCCGCCGCGCCGAGCTGCTGGCGCGCCAGTGGCTGGCGGGTGCCAGCGGGCGCGAGGCCGTGCTGGTGGCCACCGGCCAGCCCTGGGATGCGGAAATGCGCGAACGCATTGCCCGCCACCAGCGCGACCGCGCCGAACGGGTGCCGGGCATGACCACGCTGGAAGAACCTCGCGAACTGGCCCGCGTGCTGGCCGAGCACAGCGCACCGCAGCGCATGCTGGTCATCGACTGCCTGACGCTGTGGCTGACCAACTGGCTGATGCCTGCCGAAACTGAAGAATCTCAGTCAAAAACGGCTCAAGACCAGGACTGGAATGCGCAGATTGCTCATTTTTTGATAGAGCTTGAAGCGGCCAAAGGTCCGGTGATTCTGGTCGGCAACGAGATCGGCCTGGGCGTGATTCCCATGGGCGCCGAGGTGCGGGCCTTTGTGGATGCGCTGGGCGTGCTCAACCAGCAAGTGGCAGCGCATTGTGAAACCGTGACCTTTATGTGCGCCGGCCTGCCCATGGCCGTGAAAGGCCCCCAGCCATGAGCTTGCCGAGAAAGCCAAACAGCGGCTGGCTTGCCGCACGGCTGATGCCGGCTCTGGCAGCCTGCGTGCTTGGTGCGGGGGCAGCCCCATCGGCAAGCGTGGCCGCTACCGACACTGCCGTGCAGGTGACCGATGCGCGCGGCGTGACCGTGCAGTTGCCCCGGTCGCCGCAGCGCATTGTGAGTCTGTTGCCCTCGCTGACCGAAACCCTGTGCGCCCTCGATGCCTGCCAGCGTCTGGTGGGTGTGGATCGCTATTCCAACTGGCCTGCACATGTGAAGACCGTGCCCGTGGTCGGCGGCGGGCTGGACCCGAATATCGAAAGCATTTTTGCGCTCAAGCCCGATCTGGTGCTGATCTCCATGGCTTCGCGCTCCGCGACGCGGCTGGAGGCTCTAGGCCTCAAAGTCGTGGCGCTGGAGCCCCGCACCTATGCCGAGGCGCATCTGGTGCTGCAGAAAATCGGGGCGTTGCTGCAAATAGCTCCGGCCCAGGGCGCAGAGCGACTCTGGGCCAAGACCGAAGCTGATGTGGCCCGCGCCGCTGCCAGCGTGCCTGAATCCATGCGCGGCAAGCGTGTGTATTTCGAAGCCAGTCGCGGCCCCTATGCGGCCGGTGAGACATCGTTTATCGGCGAGACGCTGACCCGGCTGCATATGCGCAATATCGTCGATGCCAAACTGGGCCCGTTTCCGCGCATCAACCCCGAGTTTGTGGTGCGCGCCGACCCTGACGTGCTGATGGCCAGCGAGCGCAGCTGGAAGAGCAATGTGCCCGAGTATCCGGGCTGGGCCCAGATGCGTGCCGTCCAACAGGGCAGCGTCTGCCGCTTTACGGCCGCGCAGGCCGATGTGCTGGTGCGCCCCGGGCCGCGCATTGCCGAAGCCGCGCAGTTGCTGGCCCAATGCCTGCAGACGGTGGCCAGGACGGTGCCACCGGCTGCATCTGCGGGCCCGCAGAAATGAGGCTAGGCTGTTCACTGGGGCGTTCGCCTCAGCGCGGCATGGCAGCACCCGGGCTGGCCTTGTGCCTGCTGCTGCTTTGCGCCGTGCTGGGCGCGCTGGGCGCAGGCATTGGCAGCACAGGTTGGGAGAGTCTGTGGAAGGCTTATGAAGACCCGTTGGCCTGGAAGATCGTCACCGATATCCGCTTGCCGCGCACCGCGGGTGCCTTGCTGGCCGGCGCTTTGCTGGGCCTGGCGGGCTCGATTGCGCAAGGCGTGTTTCGCAATCCGCTGGCCGATCCCTATCTGCTGGGTAGCGCGTCCGGAGCTTCGCTGGGTGTGGCGCTGGCCATGGCGGCCCTGGGTGTCTCGCCTTTTGCTCTGGCCGGGCTGGCACGCTGGGGCGTGACGGGTGCGGCCTTCATGGGCGCGACGGCGGCCGTCATGCTGACCCTGGTTTTGGCCAAGGGCGTGCACAACACCATGCGTCTGCTGCTGGCCGGTGTGGTGGTGGGTGTGGTGCTGGGCGCCGTGGCTTCGCTGGTGCTGCTGATGAACCCCGACATCATGCAGGCCATGCAATCTTTCATGCTGGGCAGCACCGCTTTTGTGGGCTGGAATGCCTGCGTGCTCATGCTTTGCGTGCTGGCGCTGGCGTTGTTGCTGGCCTGGTGTCTGAGCCGGGTGCTCGATGGCCTGGCGCTGGGCGAGGCCACGGCGCACAGCCTGGGCCTGCCGCTGGCGCCGCTGCGCGCCTTGCTGATCGTGCTGCTGGCGCTGGCCACCGGCACGGCCGTGGCCCAGACCGGGCTGATCGCCTTTGTGGGGCTGGCCTCACCGCATCTGGTGCGCTCCATGGTGCGCGCGCTGCACCGCTGGCTGCTGGTGCTCAGCAGCCTGATGGGCGCCGTGCTGCTGCTGGCGGCCGATTTGCTGGCGCGCTGGCTGATTGCACCTCAGGAGCTGCCCGTGGGCGTGCTCACGGCCGTGCTGGGCGGCAGCTATCTGCTGTGGTTGATGCATCGCCGTTCGGCCTTGCAAGGCGGAGAGGGTGTATGAGCGCCGAGTACCGTGCCGACATGACTGGAGCCGCTGCTGCGTTGACTACCCGCCAGCTGTGCGTCACCCTGGGTGACAGGGCTGTGCTGCGTGGCGTGGACCTGCAGATTCCGGCCGGGCGCTGGACGGCGATTGTGGGCCCCAACGGTGCCGGAAAATCCACGCTGCTGCGGGCTCTGGCCGATATGGGCGGCGGCAATCACCGGCAATCCGGCGAAATCGGTCTGCTCAGCCGGCAGCTGCAGCAATGGCCGGCGCGCCAGAGGGCGCAGCTGCTTTCATGGCTGGGCCAGAACCAGCCCGTGGCGGCAGACATGGCGGTGTATGACGTGGTCATGTTGGGGCGCTTGCCGCATCAGGGCTGGCTTGCCGCGCCGGACGCCGCCGACAAGGCGGCGGTGGAGCAGGCCTTGCGCCAGACCCACGCCTGGGATTGGCGCACGCGCAGCGTGGGCAATCTCTCGGGCGGCGAGCGCCAGCGCGTGCTGCTGGCGCGGGCGCTGGCGGTCGAGGCCCAGGTGCTGCTGATGGACGAGCCGCTGGCCAATCTCGATCCGCCGCACCAGACGGACTGGATGCTGACCGTGCGCGATCTGGTCGGCCAGGGCAAGACCGTGATCAGCGTGCTGCACGAACTTTCATTCGCGCTGCAGGCCGATGATCTGGTGATCATGAGCGAGGGCCTCGTCAGCCACCACGGCGCTTGCACCGACCCGGCCACGCATACGGCGCTGGAACAAGTGTTTGACCAGCGCATTCGCGTGCGCCAGCTGGACGGCATGTGGCTGGCTCTGCCCCATATCCCGCCGGCGAAACCTGCTTTTTCCGCCCCTTCGATTAACCCCATTCACTAAACCTGCAGCGCAAGCTCAACAGGTACAAGACACCATGCAAATTGAAGCACCACCGACCGAGAAGCCCTATGAAAAGCCCGAGGGCGAGCGCCGCGGTCTGATCATCGTCAACACCGGCGACGGCAAGGGCAAGAGCACGGCCGCGTTCGGCCTGGCTTTCCGCGCCACGGGCCGGGGCAAGGCGGTCAAAGTCTTTCAGTTCATGAAAGTGCCCACGGCCCGCTTTGGCGAACATCGTCTGGCCGCGCAGGTGGGCATGCCCATCGAAGGTCTGGGTGACGGTTTCAGCTGGAAGAGCCGGGATCTGGACCACTCGGCCGAGTTGGCGCGCGAAGGCTGGGAAAAAGCCAAGGCCGTGATTTTGGGCGGCGAGCATTTTCTGGTGGTGCTCGATGAGATCACCTATCCGTTGATCTACGGCTGGCTGCCGCTGGCCGAGGTGCTGGAGACTTTGCAGGCCCGCCCCAAGCATGTGCATGTCTGTCTGACCGGTCGTCGCTGCCCTCAGGAAGTTATCGATATCGCCGATACGGTGACCGAGATGAAGCTGATCAAGCATGCGTTTCAAGCGGGTATTCCCGCGCAGCGCGGCATCGAAGATTGAGTGGTTCGCCACCTGCATCGGCGCGACAATAAGCTTATGACTGATCCCCAAACCACCATTCCCGCCACGCCCTTCACCGAGGCCGAGCGTGCTGCCGTCTATCGCGCCATTTACGAGCGCCGCGATATGCGCCACTTTGCGGGGGGCGTGGTGGAGGAAGAGGTCTTGCTGCGGCTGCTGCGCGCCGCCCACCACGCACCCAGCGTGGGGTTTATGCAGCCATGGCGCTTTATTCGCGTGAAAAGCCTGGAGTTGCGCCGCTCCATTCATGCCCTGGTGGAGCAGGAACGAGTGCTCACCGCCCGCGCCCTGGGCGAGCGTGAAGAAGATTTCATGAAGCTCAAGGTGCAGGGCGTGCTGGATGCCGCCGAGGTGCTGGTGGTGGCCATGCCGCCGGGGCGCGAGGCCCATATTTTCGGCCGTCGCACCCTGCCCGAGATGGACATTGCCAGTACGGCTTGCGCCATTCAAAACCTGTGGCTGGCCGCGCGGGCCGAAGGGCTGGGCATGGGCTGGGTGTCGATTTTCGATCCCCAGGCGCTGGCCGCTTTGCTGCAAATGCCCAAGGGCGCACATCCGCTGGGCGTGCTGTGTCTGGGCCCGGTGGATGCGTATTACGCCCAGCCCATGCTGCAGCAGGAAAAATGGGCCAGCCGTGCGCCATTGACCGACATGCTGATGGACGATGTCTGGGATAGCACGCGAACCCCGCCACCGACCACGCCTCGCACATGACGCTTGTTTCCTGGGTGGATTTGCTCATCGGGTTCTTCAGCCCCCTAGGCTGGGTGTTCAAAGCTCTGACCGCCGAGCCTGCGTCGGCGCTGTTCTGGTCGCAGAAGCTGATGTGCGCCCTGATGGCCGTGCTGGTGGCCTTGTTGCTGGACAAGCTCTGGGGTGAGCCGCCTGTGTGGCTGCACCCGGTGGTCTATATGGGCAAGGCGCTGGGCTTGCTGGGCCAGTGGATTGCGCCGCGCACCGAAGTGGGTCGGGACTACGCGCGTTTTATGCTCGCAGCGCTTGCCTGGTGTGCACTGGCAGCTATTGTTTTCATTATCTATGGCCTGCTGCAGTTTTTGCTGCCGGATTCGCTTTGGTGGCTGTCTGGCCTGCTGATCGGCGTGCTGCTAAAGCCCTTGCTGTCCTGGCGCATGCTCAAGGACGAGGTGCTGGCGGTGGAAGCCGCGCTGCAGCAGTCGCTGCCTGCGGGCCGCGAGCGCCTGACCTGGCTGGTAAGCCGCGATACCACGCAGCTGAGCGCCGCCACGGTGCGCGAAAGCGCCATCGAAACCCTGGCGGAAAACCTCAATGACTCGGTGATCGCGCCGCTGTTCTGGTTTGCCGTGGCCGGCTTGCCCGGTGCCGCCGTTTATCGCCTGGCCAATACCGCCGATGCCATGTGGGGCTATCCGGGCTGGCGCGGTCAGGGCGAGCAGCGCCGTCACTGGCAGTGGGCCGGCAAATGGGCGGCGCGGGCCGACGATGTGCTCAACTGGATTCCGGCTCGCATCACGGCCGCCTGGCTGGCGCTGCTGGCCGGTGGCGTGGCGTGGTCGGCCTTGAAGCGCGATGCGGCCGTCACCCCTTCGCCCAACGGCGGCTGGCCCATGGGCACCATGGCGCTGGCCCTGGGCGTGCAACTGTCCAAACCCGATGTCTATCAGCTCAACCCCGGCGGCCGGGAACCGCAGGCGGTGGATCTGCAGCGGGCCGTGAATCTGGCCTCCAAAGCGGTGGTGACGCAGGTGGTGCTTGCGCTGATAGCTATGATTTTTGTTGCTTTTTGGATGTGGAAAGTGGGTCTCCATGGCTGAGTTCACCCATGGCGGTACCGATGCCTTGGGCGTGCCGGCCCATGATTTTTCCACCAACCGCAATGCCTGCGGGCCCTGTCCTTTGGTCGTTGAAGCTTTGCAGGCCGCCCATGTGGCGCAGTACCCCGATCCTCTGTACAGCGATTTGCGTGCGCAGCTGGCGGCGTTTCATGGCGTGGAGCTAGGGCGCGTCCTGATTGGCGGCAGCAGCAGCGAGCTGATTCACCGCCTGACCCAGCATGCGCAGCGCAGCGGAGCACAAAGCATCCGCTTGCCTCGGCACCACTATGGCGACTATGCCCAGGCCGCCCAGGTCTGGGGGCTGGCGCAGAACGCCCGCAGGGCGCCAGCTAGCGATCAGCCTGTTTTGCTCTGGGCCTGCGAGCCATCGAGCCCGCTGGGATGGTGCGAAGAGATCTGGCCGGTCTGGAGTCAGCCGCCCGTGCGGAGTGCCGGCCAGGCGTTGTTGCGTGAATGGCGTGTGCTTGACTGTGCTTACCGACCCTTGTGGCTGGAAGGCGAGGCGCCCGAGCGGGAATTTGACCATGTCTGGCAGCTGTGGACGCCGAACAAGGCCCTGGGCATGACGGGCGTGCGCGCCGCCTATGCGATTGCGCCTCTGCAGGTGGCAGCGGCCGAGATGAGCGCGCTGCGCGAGTTGGCTCCGTCCTGGGTGGTGGGTTCGCATGGCGTGGCCATGCTGCAAGCCTGGGTCAGAGCCGACGTGCAGCAGTGGCTGAGCGCCAGCCTGCATCGGCTGCGCGACTGGAAGCGGCAGCAGCTGGCTCTGTGCGAGCAACTGGGCTGGCAGGTGATTGCCGACCATCAGGCCAATTATTTTGTGGCCCGCCTGCCTGTGGCGGATCAAGCCATGGCGGCAAGACTGCAGGTCTTGCGCAACCAGGGCATCAAGCTGCGCGACTGTGCCAGCTTCGACTTGCCCGGCTATGTGCGGCTAGGCGTGCTGCCACCCATATCCCAGGCTGCGTTGCGCGCCGCCTGGAGCGCGCTTGGAACAAGCCTGGAATTCATTTGAGAACTGGAACATGAGCCAACTGATTCATTTGCCGCAACCCATTCCCGGCCAGCGGCCCGCCTTGTGCGTGATGGTGCTGGGCACCAGCAGCGGCGCCGGCAAAAGCTGGGTGACCACGGCGCTGTGCGCCTGGTACCGGGCCCAGGGCTACAAGGTGGCGCCCTTCAAGGCGCAGAACATGAGCAACAACGCCCGCGTGGTGGCAACACCCGACGGAAAGTGGGGCGAGATCGGCACGGCCCAGTATCTGCAGGCCCTGGCCGCCGGCTGCGTGCCCGATGTGCGCATGAACCCGCTGCTGCTCAAGCCCGAGGCCGATACGCGCAGCCAGGTAGTGCTGTTCGGCCAGGTCCATGACGAACTCAGCGCCATGCCCTGGCGCGGCCGCAGCCTCAAGGTCTGGCCGCAGATTGCGCAGGCGCTCGATGACTTGCGTGCCGAAAACGATGTGATCGTGATCGAAGGCGCAGGCTCGCCGGCCGAGATCAACCTGCATGCCAGCGACGTGGTCAATATGCGTGTGGCCCGTCACTGCAATGCCCATTGCCTGCTGATTTCCGATATCGACCGGGGTGGGGCGTTTGCCCACCTGTACGGCACCTGGGCGCTGTTGCCGCAAGACGAGCAAAAACTGATCAAAGGTTTTGTGCTCAACAAATTCCGAGGTGATGCCAGCCTGCTGGCACCCGCGCCGCAGATGCTGGAAGAAAAAACCGGCGTGCCCACCGTGGCCTGCATTCCCATGCAGTTTGCCCATGGCCTGCCCGAGGAAGACGGCGTGTTTGACGACCGCGGCAGCAACGGAGCCGGCCAGGCGGTGCACACCACCATTGCCATCGTGGCCTATCCGCGCATCAGCAATCTCGATGAATTCCAGCCCCTGCTGCAGGTGCCCGGCGTGCGCGTGGTCTGGGCCCGCTCGCCGGCGCAGATTGCTGCGGCCGACTGGGTCATCCTGCCCGGCAGCAAGGCCACGGCGGCCGATCTGGCCTGGATGCGCGCACAGGGGCTGGATGCTGCCGTGGTAGCCCATGCCAACACCGGCAAGCGGGTGCTGGGCATTTGCGGCGGCCTGCAGATGCTGGGCGAGGCGCTGATCGACCTGCATGGCGTGGATGGCAACGCCGCCGGCCTGGGCTTGCTGCCGGCAGCGACCTTGTTTGCGCAGGAGAAAACCGTCAAGCCCACGCGTTTTGCCCTGCCAGCGCTGCAGGCACCCTGGCAGGCGCTGAGCGGCGTGGAAGTGACTGGCTACGAAATTCACCATGGGCAGACGCAGCTGCGCCAGGACATGCAGGCGGGGGCCGAGGCCAAGGCTGCCGAGCTGCTGACCGGCTTGCTGTGGCAAGGCGGCAACCCCGTGGTGCTGGGCACCTATCTGCATGGTCTGTTTGAAAATGCTGCCGTCATCCATGCCTTGTTTGGTGAAGGCGCTCCCAACTTGGAAGACGTTTTTACGCGCATGGTCCAGGGGGTTGGGCAGTGGTTTGCCGAGATGCCAGCCTGATGCGGCGCGGGCCGGGGCTGCAGCGTTGCGGTAGCTAGCGTGTAGGCCTAGGCTTGCAGGCGCATATGGGCTGCTCCGATAAGGTGAGGTAAGGAATGCGCGCAAGCTCGCTTGATTACTCACTCACCCATCAGGGAGTCTGCTCATGGCAAATTTTGGAATTCGCACCATGCAATTGACACTGGGCGCGGTGGCCCTGGCGGTCGCTGGCTTTGCCGGTGCCCAGACCATGGATGCGGCACCGGCCCCGGCTGCCAAATCGGCGGAGATGAAGTCTCACAAGGAAATGCATAAAAAAATGCATAAGCAGCAAGGCTCGCATCACCACAAGCGCCAGGGGTCGCGCGATGCCAGCCCTGCCACCCGCGAAGCGGCTGCTGCCCGTGCCGAAGCCCAGCGTGGCAAGCTCGATGACGGCCAGGGCATGAGCCAGTACGAACGCAATGCCTATGCACGCTGCCAGGTGTTCAAGACCGATATCGACCGCCAGGCCTGTGCCGACCGTGTCAAGCAGGGGGCGGTCAGCGGTACGGTGCAGGAAGGCGGTATCTTGCGCGAGTCGACCATTGAAGTGCCGGTAGGCCAGTAAGCGGCTCATCTTCAGCATGCCCCAAGGCTCTGCGGAGCCTTTTTTCGTGGCCGGGCTTTCCTGCCGGTGCTGTATGCACTCCAGAACGCGCGATACTCGGCATCCGGCTGGCAGGGCGTTGCCAGCAAAGTAGGGGTGCAGGCCGTTTCCGGTCAATGGTCGCGCCTGTATTCGATGTGCCGGGGATTGCCGCCTTGATGAATTCCGTTATCCGTTCCGATTTAGCTCTGTCCAGCATCTGGTCCTGCCCCGAAGTGGCCGATATCAGCGACGAGCAACTGTTGGCTTGCGTGCAGCACAAGCTGGACTTCAAGACCAAGCCTCTGGGCTCGCTGGGTGTGCTGGAGGCGCTGGCGCTGAAGCTGGCCTCGGTGCTGGGCAGTGAGCAGCCGCAGCTGCAAGCTCCGCAGATGCTGGTGTTTGCCGCAGACCATGGCCTGGCCGCCAAAGGCGTGTCGGCCTATCCGGTGGATGTGACCTGGCAGATGGTGGAGAATTTTCTGGCCGGCGGTGCCGCGGTCAGCGTGCTTTCGCGCCAGAACGGGATTGCCCTGAATGTGGTCGATTGCGGTGTGGCCAAGGACTTCGCCGTGCGCGAGCAAGACCCTGAACACAAGCAGCCCAAGGCCGACGAGCCGCGCCTGTGGCGCCGCAAGGTGGCTTATGGCACGGCCGATAGCAGCGAAGGGCCGGCCATGACGGCCGAGCAGTGCGCCGTGGCCTTGCGCAACGGCGCGGAGCTGGTCAAGAAGCTGCCCGGCAATGCCTTGCTGCTGGGCGAGATGGGCATTGGCAACACCTCGGCCGCATCGCTGCTGCTGGCGCGGCTGTGTGGAGAACCGATTGAAGCCGTCACCGGCATGGGTACCGGTCTCGATGCCCAGGGCCTGCAGCGCAAGCTGGCGGTGCTCAAGCAGGTGCTGCAGCGGCATACGGCAGTAACGGAACCTTTGGCCGTGCTGGCTGCCATGGGCGGGCTGGAGATTGCCACCATGACCGGCGCCGTGCTGCAGGCTGCGGCCGAACGCCGCCTGATTGTGGTGGATGGTTTCATCACCACGGCCGCTGTGCTGGTGGCCAGCCGTCTGCAGCCCCATGTGCTGCAGCGCTGTGTCTATGCCCATCGCTCGGGCGAACCGGGCCATACCCGCATGCTGGCCCAGCTGCAGGCCCAGCCGCTGCTGGATTGGCAGCTGCGCCTGGGAGAAGGCTCGGGTGCGGCACTGGCCTGGCCGCTGCTGCTGTCGGCCTGCACCATGCTCAACGAGATGGCCAGCTTCGAGTCGGCAGGCGTCAGCACCAAGGGCTGAAGACCGCTTCTGTATTGATAGCTATTGGCGCTTTTGTGATGTACGCTAGCGGCTGTTTCAGCTCTTTTTTTCTGCCGTGGGCGCGGCCGTCTTGGGCGTGAAATCGCAGTATTGGGACACCACGCACTCCCAGCAGCGGGGTTTGCGGGCCTGGCAGACATAGCGGCCCAGCAGGATCAGCCAGTGGTGAGAATCCACGGCGTACTCCTCGGGCACGCGTTTGAGCAGCTGTTTCTCCACTTCCAACGGATTCTTGCCGGGGGCCAGCCCGGTGCGGTTGCTTACGCGAAAGATATGCGTGTCCACCGCCATGGTAGGTTGGCCAAAGGCCACGTTGAGCACCACATTGGCGGTCTTGCGGCCCACGCCGGGCAAGGCTTCCAGTTCTTCGCGGGTGCTGGGCACCTGGCCGCCATGCAGATTCACCAGCATGGCGCAGGTCTGCATCAGATGCTTGGCTTTGCTGCGGTACAGACCTATGGTCTTGATATAGCTCTCAAGCCCCTCCAGACCCAGATCCAGAATTGCCTGCGGCGTATTGGCTACCGGAAACAGCTTGCGCGTGGCCTTGTTTACGCCCACGTCGGTGGCCTGGGCCGACAGCAGCACGGCGGTCAGCAGCTCAAAGACGGTGGTGTATTCCAGCTCGGTTTGCGGCGTGGGGTTGGCGGCCTTGAGCGCGGCAAAAAAAGGCTCGATCTCGCTTTTTTTCATTGCGCTATTGTCGCTTGCTTGCTGCCGTTAAAAAAGCCGCAGGCTTTGCGGGCCGCGGCTTGGACGCAAGACGGGTGCGGCCTCAGAGATCGAGGTTGTAGCTGAGCAGCAGGCTGTAGCGCAGTTCGCGCTCGGGGTTGTTGGCCGTGCGGTCGCCCATGGGCTTGCTGGCCGCAAGGTCCAGGGAGTAGTGGCGATTGTCGGACAAGCGCAGTCCGAGGCTGGCCGAGCGCAAGGTGTTGCCCGCCAGCCCGCTGGTTCTCTGATGGGTGCGCGCCCATTCATAAAGCACATAGGGTTCGACGGATTTGAGCCACTGATGGGCCATGACAAACTGGTAGTTGCCTTCCACGCTGGCGCCCAGGCCCGAGTCGCCGGAAAATTCTCCCGCCTGATAGCCGCGCCCAAAGCGGTTGGAGCCGAAGGAGATTTTTTCAGGCGTGGGCAGAATGTCGCGGCTGTATTGCCCGCCAACGGCAAAGCCGGCGCCGAATTTGCTGGCAAAGCGGTGGCGCTGGCTGTATTCCATCAGCAGGCGCGTGAAATCGAGCTTTACCGACGAAGGCAGCACCAAGGTCTGATTGAGGTTCTGATAGAGCAGACCCGCCTGTGCGCCCATGGAGTTCAGGCCGTGCGCCAGCAGCAGATTGGCCGAGCGTGTGGCCTGCGGGCTGAACGATGACCATGCCAGCTGGGCGTACAGCGTGCGCACCCGCTCTTCATTGGAAAGATATTCGCGGTTGGTCTGCAACTCCTTGTTGTAGTTGATGGCGTACAGGCCGGCCGTGCCTATCAGCTGCGTGCGGTTGCTCAGTATCAAGGGGTGGCTGATGTTGAAGTCAAGCTTGCGCTGGCGCGTCAGGTCGTCAATGCCGGGTATGTGCGTGGCGGGGTTGTTGAAGCTGCGATAGTCAGAAAAGCTGGCCCGGGCCAGCGTGCCTTCGGCATTGAGCGACTGGGTAAAGCCCAGTGAGCTGAAACGCTCCTTGCTGGGTTTTTGCAGCATGGTGGACAGCTGCAACTGGCTGCCTGCCCACAAGGGGTCGTTGAGCGTGAGCGACGCAATTATGCGCGGTGTGGGTTTGCGCAGCTCGCCGCCCAAAGCCACCACCACAGGCTTGTGCTTGGACTTGATGACAAGTGCCGTGGCGCCGTCCGTGGTGGTGGGCAGGCTGGCAGAGGCGGCAATCTGCACGCCCGGCAGACGGGCCATCAGCTGGGTCTGTCTTTGAAAGGTTTGGGTGGTCAACGGTTTTTCATGAAGCAGGGGCTGGGCCAGTTCGCGAATCCCGGATTCGGAGCGCCCAAAATCGCCTTCCAGCTGAAGATTGGCCACATAGCCTTCCACCACGGTGACCAGGACCACGCCATCGGCAAAGTTCTGCGGCGGCAAAAAAGCAAAAGAGAGCGCAAATCCGCGCTGCTGGTACAGCTCTCCCACTTTCTGTGCCGCCTGGGCCAGAGCGCCCACGGTATGGGTGCCATTGATGAAGGGCGTGAACAGGGCGCTGACCTC
The DNA here is from genome assembly GCF_965139575.1 of Comamonas aquatilis. NCBI lineage: Bacteria > Pseudomonadati > Pseudomonadota > Betaproteobacteria > Burkholderiales > Comamonadaceae > Comamonas > Comamonas aquatilis. The sequence continues at coordinate 308,265 of NZ_CBCSIW010000004.1, forward strand.
ATCGAAGGCAATGGCCGAGCTGCCTTGGACATTCACGCCCCTGACGGCGACTTGCACGCTGGCAATATCCTGGTTGCCGACCTGGGGCGTTTGTATCTGTATTGGCACCTGAGGGCGGCTGGCTGGCGGCACGCGGGGCAGGGTTTGCAGCGGATTGCCCGACTGGGCCCATGTCAGAGCCGTGCCGAAAAGCAGCGGCAGGCTCAGCGGTAAAGCGCTCGTCCAGCGCGAGCGGCGAAAAGTCCTTGTTTGCTTCATCTCCAAAACGCCCTCCTGTCTTTTCTTTCTCTGCTGCATTTTTAGTGGCTTACCTTGTTTTGGGTATAGGGGTCTGTCGCAAAAAAGCCCGCACGCAGCGGGCTTGCAAAGCAGGCGATGCCGGATGACATCGCCCATGCTTTACTTGGCAGTGGCGCCCAGACCGCCCGTCAGCGCTCCCATGCCACCGAGAACCCCGCCCAGCAGACCGCCCAGTGGGCCGGCCTGGGCTTCCGTACCCACGCCTGCTGTCACGTTGGTGGTGGCATTGGCGGCCACGGTCAGCCCGCCGGTCACGCCCGAGACCAGATGGGCGACAGGTGCCAGGATGCCGCCACCGGGGGCCGTAGAGCCGCCGGTCACACCACCTGTCAGTCCGCCGACTAGGTGAGTGACGGGGGCCAGAATGCCGCCTATGCCAGCTGCACCACCAGAGCCGCCAGTCACGCCGCCGGTGAGCCCGCCGACAAGCTGGGTGACGGGAGCCAGAACGCCGCCGCCTACTACGCCGCCCCCACCGGAACCGCCTGTCAAGCCACCGGTCAGACCACCTACCAGGCTGGTGACTGGAGACAACGGCCCCCCGTTGCTACCGCCATTGATTCCACCCAGCAAACCGGTGACTGGCGAGAGCACCCCGCCACCGCTGCCGCCGCTCACGCCGCCAAGCAGGCCGGTGACGGGGCTGAGCAAGCCGGCATGGGGAGTGGAACCTGGTGTTTTGGCCAGGCCGCCCAGGCCGGCAACGGTCTCGCCCACTCCGTCAACCACCTGGCCCAGCGGCGCGACGATGGGGGCATCGGTAGCGGCAATACCGGTGCCTACATGGCTGACCAAGCCTCCCACGGTGGTCAGCAGATTGTTGACCGGCTGGCCTATGCCGGTGGTCTGACCCAGGTTTTGTACCGTGCCGACCACGCTGCCCAGAATGGGGGTGGCAGTGCTGCTCAGATTACTGGTCAGTCCGCTGACCAGAGGACTTTGCGTCACTTGCTTGACCGTTCCTTCCAGGCGGGTGACGCCGCCTCCCACTGTCTGGACGAGACCGCCTGCCAGACCAGCCACATCGCCCACGGCGCCCAGCTCCGGCTTGTCCAGCGCGCTGACGGTCTGACCCACGCTGCCGACAGCTTTACCCAGATAGCCCACGGCAGGGGCCACGCTTTGTACCGTGGTGCCTATGGGGTCGGCGGTCTTGCCGATTTGCCCCAGTCCCGAGCTGACTCCATTGGTCAGTGACGCCACCGCAGAGTTGGTGTTGCCCAGAATGCCGCTGGCCGGCTGTGCGATGCCGCTGAGCGGGGTGTTATCTGTAGCCTTGCCCAGCACGCCGGTGACCAGCGTATTGGCATCGGTGATCACGCCATTGACGCCACCCAGCGCGTCGCTGGTGTTGTTGACGGTGTCGCGAACCACGGTCAGAGAATCCGCAGCAGGGTTGCCGCCGTTGTTGCCGCCACCGGTCCCGCCGCCCGTGCCGCCGCCCGTGCCGCCGCCCGTGCCNCCNCCCGTGCCACCACCCGTGCCACCACCCGTGCCACCACCCGTGCCACCACCCGTGCCACCGCCGCCGGCGACCACATCGCCACCACCGCTGCCGCCGCTTCCCGCACCGGTCTCGCTGCGAAGCGAGCCGCTGGAGCCGCAGGCCGCCAGGCTGGCCACCAGGGCCACGGCGCAGAGGCTGCGCAGGCCCAGACCTGTTTTGCTGTTCATGTCCGCGGACAGCAAGCTCTGTGTCAAATCAGAAGTACGCATAAAACCCTCGTCTTAAAGATATGCACCAAAAGAAATCGGAGTCCATGCCGCCTGCTGCGGCGGTGTGTGCATATTCCTGTTTCACCCTCAAGACTGTCCAATTCATATCTCCAGAAACGGAGTTACACTTAATTAATAAATCCTATCGAAAGTGACACATTGCTAGGTATCGTCTTACGACCGTCTGGCATTTGTACCTACAAATACAAGAGTGTTTCCCGACAGGCTGCCGGGCGCGCCACAATAGAGCGCTTTCGGGCAGGTGCTACTGCCTGCAATTCCCATCTCCGTCGCGCTTTAACGAAAAAACGTATGCAATTTGCCAAACGACTCGATAACGTAGAGACCTCTGCGATCCGTGAACTGTTCAAGCTGCTGGGCAAGCCCGGCATCATCAGCTTTGCAGGCGGCTTTCCGGACAGCGCCATGTTTGATGTGGCAGGCATCAGTGCCGCATCGGCAGCTGCCCTGCAGCAAGAGGCCGGTGCGGCATTGCAATATGGCGCCACCGAGGGCTACCAGCCGCTGCGCGAGCAGCTCTCGACCTTCATGGCCAGCAAGGGCGCACCCGATGTGGCACCCGAGCAGCTCATCGTGACCACGGGCAGCCAGCAGGCGCTGGACTTGCTGGGCAAGACCATGCTGGGCGAGGGTGACAAGGTCATCGTGGAAGGCCCGACTTTCCTGGCCACCATCCAGTGTTTCCGCCTTTACGGCGCCGAAGTGATCTCCGCGCCCGTGGACGAGCACGGCGTCAACACCGATGCGCTGGAGGCTCTGATTGCCGAGCACCAGCCCAAGCTGGTCTATCTGATTCCCACTTTTGGCAACCCCAGCGGCGCCACTCTGAGTCTGGAACGCCGCAAGAAAGTGCTGGAGCTGGCCGTCAAGTACCAGACGCTGGTGGTGGAGGACGATCCCTACGGCGATCTGTACTTCGATGCCGCGCCACCCGCCAGCCTGCTGGCGCTGTCGCGCGAAGTGCCTGGCAGCCGTGCCTGGCTGGCGCACTGTGGCTCGCTGTCCAAGGTGCTCAGCCCCGGTCTGCGCATAGGCTGGTTGATTGCTCCGCCCGAGCTGCTGTCTCGCGCCGTGATGTGCAAGCAGTTCAGCGATGCCCATACCAGCACTTTTGCCCAGGCCACGGCAGCGCAATACCTGAAGTCCGGCGCCATGCCCAAGACCTTGGCCCATGTGCGCGAGGTCTATGCCAAGCGTGCCAAGGCCATGGGCGATGCGCTGCGCGAGCAGTTGGGCGATGCCGTGGAATTCGTGCAGCCCCAGGGCGGCCTGTTCCTGTGGGTGCGGCTGACGGGTGCCCGCGGTCAGCTGGCCGATGCCGGCGTCCTGGCCAAGAAGGCTATTGAGGAAAGCGTGGCCTTTGTGCCGGGCACGCCTTTTTATGCGCAGAACGCCGACAGCGCCACCTTCCGCCTCTCGTTCGCGACGGCCGATGAAGACAAGATTCGCGACGGCATTGCGCGTCTGGCCAAGGCGCTGAAAGGGTGAGCATGAGCGAGGACATGGAGTCTCTGCAGACCAGGGTGATGGAGCTGGAGATCAAGGCCAGCTATACCGACGATCTGCTGGAGCAACTCAATATGACGATTTACCGCCAGCAGCAGCAAATCGACATGCTCATCAACGAGTTGCGTGAACTCAAGCGCCAGGTGCCCGAGGGCGGTGGTGCCGGACAGCGCAACTTGCGTGACGAACTGCCGCCGCACTACTGATTGCGGTGATCGCAGAGACACAAAAGGCCGGAGCAATCTCTGGCCTTTTGTGTTTTTGCTTTTGGGTATTTTATGCTTGAAGCCTATATCTGTATTGCACTAGCTGCTATGAAAATCATTCTTTAGGGGCCTCGGCCGCAATGTGTTTCATCTTGCCCATGAACAAGCAGGTGAAGAACACCGCCATCACCAGAATTAAGACGATGACGATCAGGCTCATCAGCCCGTAGTCGGTGGAAAAAAGATCGATCATCAGTTTCATGGGGCCTCCCTGTGGTGAGCCGCGGGCATGCGGTCATAGGCCGACTATTGCCCGGAGCCGGCGCTCAGGGCTTGTGTTGCATCAAGCTTTGACGGGCGGCGTTTTGCGTGCGCGCAAGAAGCGGGTGAAGCAGCCGCAGCCGCGCATGAAGCAGCCCGCAAAAAAGCCCTGCAATCGCTTGCAGGGCCTGAGGCTGAAATACGGACGGTTTACTTGCGCAAAAACGGCAGCGGCACCTCCGGCGGTATGGGGCAGATATAAGGCTTGCCGCCGCGGCGCTGCAGCAGCTCCTGCTTGGCCAGGCTTAGCTGTTCGGGATGGGCCAGCAGTTCGATGGCGGTGGCCGTGAGAATCTTGGCCGCGCGCACCATGCCGGCATGGGCCAGGGTGGATTGGCCTTGCGAGACCATCTGCCATGAATGCAGCGGCGTGCCGAAAGCGTAGCAGGCCACCCAGGCCTGGACCGTGGGCGTGATCCAGCTCACATCGGCCACGTCGGTGGAGCCGAACATGATGTCGTTGACCTTGGGGTCGTAGGGCGACAGGCCTTCGAAGATGGCCGGAACCTTGCCGCGCAACACGCTGGCCAGCGGGCGGCTGACGGCGTCCACGTCGTTCTGATCCAGCGTGGCCTGAAACTGTCCGGCCACGGACTGCGTCTGCGCATCCACCTGCAACTGGCCCAGAGCCTGCATCTGTGCATACATCACCTCGTTCAAGGTGCTGTTTTGCAGCAGGTTGGAGCAGGCTTTGTCGAACACGATCTCCAGCTTGCAGTCGGTCATCAGCGCCGCACCACGGGCCACGTTTTGCACGCGCTCGTAGAGTTCGGCCGCTTCGTGGTTGCGCGCCGCGCGTATCAGATACAGCGCTTCGGCGCGGGCCTGCACCACATTGGGCGACAGGCCGCCGCTATCGGTCACGGCATAGTGCACGCGCGCATCCGAAGGCATGTGTTCGCGCAGATAGTTCACGCCCACGTTCATCAGCTCCACCGCGTCCAGCGCGCTGCGGCCCAGGTGCGGCGAATGCGCGGCGTGCGAAGCCTTGCCGTGGAAGATGAACTTGGCCTGGATATTGGCCAGCGTGCTCTGGCTGAACAGGCCGGTGTAGCTGGCCGGGTGCCAGGTCAGCGCGGCATCGACATCGTCGAACACACCGGCGCGCGCCATGAAGGTCTTGCCGGAGCCGCCTTCCTCGGCCGGGCAGCCGTAGTAGCGCACGCGGCCGCTCTGGCCCGTGCGGCTCAGATGCTGCTGCAGCGCAATGGCCGCAAAGTGGGCCGATGTGCCCAGCAGGTGATGGCCGCAGCCATGGCCGGCCAGGCCCGGGCTGTCGGTGGATGGCGTGCAGACCAGGGCGCCGCTTTGCTGGTTCAGACCCGACAGCGCATCGTATTCGCCGAGCAGGGCAATCACCGGGCCTTCGCTGCCCCATTCGGCCATGAAGGCCGTGGGAATGCCGGCCACGTTCTGGGTGATGCGAAAGCCGGCCTGTTCCAGCGCTGCCGTGTGCAGTTGGGCCGAGGCATTCTCGGCATAGCGCAGCTCGGCCAGCGACCAGATCTGATCGGCCAAAGCCGTCATGCGCGGTGTTTCACGCTGAAAGAAATCCTGCAGGGCGTTCATCGCTTGCATGGGGGAAAAATCCTTTGCCGGGTGCTTTAAGAAAGATGGGCGGGCGGGGGAGTCAGGCACAGCGGCTTATTCGGGCTTGACGCCGGCCTTGTCCAGCAGGGCCTTGTTGCGCTTGAGTTCGGCGGCGATCTGGGCCGGGAACTGGACCGGAGGCGTTTCGGTCGAGGTGGCGCCCAGATTTTTCAGATGCTTTTGCACCTCGGGCAGATGGGCAGCCTTGACGGCGGCTTCCTGCAGCTGCTTGACGATGGCTGCTGGTGTGCCGGATGGCACGACCAGACCGAACCAGCTGATGCCCAGCTCGTTGAGCTCTTCATAGCCCAGCTCCTTGAAGGTGGGCACGTTGGGCAGGTCGGGCGAGCGGCCGTGGGAAGCGACCACCACCGGCACCAGCTTGCCGCCCTTGATCTGGGGCATGGCCGAGGGCAGCTGGTCGGTCATGATCTGTACCATGCCGGCCAGAGCGTCATTGAGCGCCGGGCCGTTGCCGCGATAGGGCACGATCTGGATCTGGGTCTTCATGGTTTCGTTGAACGAGGCCACCATCAGATGGCCCAGCGTTCCCAGACCCGGCACGCCGGCGCTGTAGCTGCCGGGCTGGGCCTTGATCTTGGCCAGAAAGTCGTTGAAGTTGTTCACGCCCATCTTGGGGTGAGCCATATAGACCGAGGGCATGGTCACCAGATTGGCCACGGGCAGCAGCTTGCCTTCCAGCTTGGTTGCGCGCTTGTAGAGCAGGGGGTTGATGGTGGCCGTGCTCACGGTGGCCATGCCAATGGTGTAGCCGTCGGGTGCGGCCTGGGCAATGGCTTCGCTGCCTATCAGGCCGCCTGCGCCGCCTTTGTTGTCCACGATCACCGGTTGGCCCAGGGTGGAGCGCATGCCTTCGGCAATCACCCGCGCCACGATATCGGTGGAGCCGCCTGCCGCAAAGGGAACGATGAGCTTGACGGGCTTGCTGGGGTAGACATCGGCGGCCAGCGCCTGCGCTGCCGGCAATGCCCAGAGGGTGCTGGCGGCGGCCAGGGAGATCAGGCCGAGGCGGCGAAAGCGGCGGTTTTGGCGTGAGGGTGCGGACATGAGCGACTCCAGAAAGATATCGGCGACAGCGCGTCCATAGGCATGGTGCAGGTCATGCTGTTTGCGCCGTCATTGAAGTGAAATATAGAAATTTCAACGGCTTTGCAGTGCACGATATTTGTCGCAAGCTATAAGCTATGCCGATAGCTATGAGGCTTCTCCCTGTGAAGCTTGTAGCGTGATAAGTGCAAACCCTAGGTTCTCCATGCCCAGTCCATATCCTTTTTCCGAATTGCAGCGCAGCGACGATGTCGCAACACCCGAAGGCAAGCAGCTGTTCTCCCGTTTGACCAAACAGGGGCGCTTGCGCCAGCTGCAGCTGCTGGTGGCGCTGCAGCAGTGCGGCTCGGTCCTGCAGGCTGCCGTGCACCTGAACATGAGCCAGTCGGCCGCCACCCAGGCCCTGGCAGAACTGGAGCGGGTGCTGGACATGAAGCTGTTCGAACGCCATGCGCGGGGCATGCGGCCCACGGTGGCGGGCCAGACCTTGATTGATGCCGCGCACGGCATGCTGGCCGGGCTGCAGGAGGTTTCAGAGTCGCTGGCCTCCATACGCCGTGGGGCGGCTGCTGCGCTGCGCATGGGCTCTATTCCTGCGGCGGCCATGTCCATTCTGTCGCAGCTGCTGCCGCGCTTTTATGAGGCGCATCCGCAGGTGCATGTGGATGTGCACGAGGACGCCAGCACGCCTTTGCTGTCGCAGCTCATGGCTTCCCGCCTGGACGTGGTGTTCTGCCGCCAGCCCCAGATGTTGCCGGCCGCTTTCGCCTTCGAGCCTTTGCTGCTGGATGCGGCGGTGGTGATTGCCGATGTGGAGCATGCTCTGGTGGGGCGTCGCGATGTGGCGCTGCAGTCCCTGAGAGGCGCACGCTGGGTGTTGCCCAGCTTTGGTATCGCGGTGCGCAGCATCGTGGAAAACGAGATCCTGCCGGTGCTCGAGGATGCATCGTGGTTTCCCGCCTCTACCGTGTCCCTGCCGGTGCTTGAGGGGCTGCTGACTCAGCCCGGCGCGGTGTCCCTGGTGCCGCGCAGCATTTTGCCGGGCCTGCGAACCCAGGGCCGTGTGCGGGTGCTGGATGTGCGCATAGCCGGCGGCTTGCCGCCGCTGGGGGCGGTGTACCGCATAGACCGTGCGCCTTCGCTGTTGCTGGAGATGCTCAGGCTGTGGCACCGGCTCAAGCTTGATCACGCCGCGCCCGTGCCTGCGACTTAGTCAAGGCCGGTGATGGCCGCTGAAAAAACAGGGCTGCTGGTCATTTCTACGTGTCCTGGTGAAAACAGCGCTGACTTTTGTGCATAAGAATAGAGGCTGAGAACGACCCGATTTTGAGGACCCAATGAGTATCTGGACCATTGACGCCGCAACCGTCACCCATAGCATCCAGCTGGCCGTAGCTCCGGTTTTCTTTCTGACTGCGGTGGCCGGCATGATCGGCTCGGTGGCCGGACGGCTGGCCCGCATCATCGACAGGGCGCGCAAGCTGGAAGAGAACCTGCGCACTGCCACCGATCACGAGCTGATTGCACGCAGCCTGACCGAGCTGCATTATTTGCGCGCGCGCGGCCGCCTGGCCAATGTGTCTATCGGACTGCTCACGCTGTGCGGCGTGTGCATAGGGCTGACGATTGTGCTGCTGTTCGTGGGCGAGGCCTATGGCGTCAGCGGCCAGCGCTATGCCGTGTTCAGCTTTCTGATTGGCGTGCTGACCTTTGTCTCGGCGCTGTGCTGCTTTCTCTGGGAAACCATCATGGCCACGCGCATTCTGGACTTTCACGTGCTCAGCCAGGCCAAGGCTGCCGTGCGCCATGTGAAGCCCGGCGCGCCGCAGTGAAATCCGGTTTTGATAGCAGCTTGCGCAATACCTATAAGGGGTATTGCCCAAAAATAGACTGAAAAATGCGGTTCAGCTCTCCACGGGCTCCAGCCAGGCAGCGGCGGCGTGAATGACGCAATCGGTCAGCCGCTGCAGGCTGGCTTGCGCATTGCGGGTATGGGCCCAGTACATGGGAATGTAGAGATTTTTGCCCGGCAGCAGCGCTATCAATTCGCCACTGGCCAGCTGCGGCGCTATCAGTGCTGCAGGGTGCATGCCCCAGCCCATGCCCAGCTCCACGGCACGGGAGTAGCCCTGGTTGGAGGGCAGAAAATGGCGCGCGTTATTGCGCCGTCCATCCTGCCCCAGGCTGTGCAGCCATTGATCCTGCAGGCTGTCCTTGCGGCCGTAGTACATCATGGGCGCCTTGGCCAGGGCCTCGGCCAGACTCTGGTCCGTATCCGCCTGGGCTAGATAGCGGGCCACAAACTCGGGGCTGGCCACGGCGATATAGCGCATGCGGCCCAGCGGCCAGGTGTTGCAGCCGGCAATTACCGATCCCGTGGCCGTGACGGCGGCCATCACCTCGCCTTCCTTGATGCGTTTGGCCGTGTGGTCCTGGTCGTCGATGCTGATGTCCAGCAGCTCGTTGCCGTCCTGCGTGAACGCGGCCATGGCGTCCATGAACCAGGTGGACAGGGAGTCGGCATTCACCGCCAGCTTGAGCGTGGGCAAGGCGGTCTGCCCCTCGGGCACCAGCTCGGGGTTTTTGCGGCGCAAGTCGTTTTCCAGCAGTGCCACCTGCTCCACATGCAGGCACAGACGTCGCCCGGCCTCGGTGCCCGTGCAGGGCTGGCCGCGCAGCACCAGCACCTGGCCCAAGCGTTCTTCGAGCAGCTTGATGCGCTGGGAGACGGCCGAGGGCGTCACATGCAGCTTGCGCGCCGCACGTTCAAAACTGCCTTCGCGCACCACGGCGGCCAGGGCTTCCAATCCTGCATAGTCAAGCATTAGAAATACTTCATTTGATTGAGTAAATGTAATTTTACTTAACTATTTTCAGAGGAGAGAATCCGGGCCAGTCAAGAGTGAGTATTTGAGAGCGAGTATTTGATAGTGGACCTGACAACGAATTTTTCTTCCGCCTGGATAGCCGGCTTCACGGTGTGCGCTTCGCTCATCGTCTCCATTGGTGCCCAGAACATGTATGTGCTGCGCCAGGCCGTGCAGGGTGAGCATGTACGTGCCTGTGTGACCTGGTGCGTGCTCAGCGATGTGCTGCTGGTGGCTCTGGGTGTGGCGGGCATGGCGCAAATGCTGGCCAGCTACCCCGAGCTGGCCCAGTACCTGACGCTGGGCGGTGCCGCGTTTTTGCTGGCCTATGGTCTGTTTGCTCTCAGGCGCATGTGGCTTGCGCCCGACGCCGCGCCGCAGGCCGAGCAGCGCAAGAGCGGGCCGCGCAGCCTGATGAGTGTGCTGGCCGCACTGGCGGCAATCACCTTGCTCAACCCCCATGTGTACCTGGATACGGTGCTGCTCATGGGCTCGATAGGCGCGCAGCAGCAAGGCGCGGGACGCTGGTCGTATGTGATCGGTGCGGCCTCGGCCAGCTGTCTGTGGTTTGTACTGCTGGCGCTGGCGGGCCGACGGCTCAAGCATTTGTTCGCCAATCCCAGGGCCTGGCGCATCATGGATGGCATCACCGGCGTGATGATGCTGTGTCTGGCCTGGTGGGTGGCTGGCAGCGTTTGGGCGGATTGAGTCGCGCGGCCTCAGTCCTCAGATGGTGCCGCTGGTTCTGTCCATAGGCCCACGATCTCGATCAGATTCCAGCCATTGCATTCAATGCGGTAGTGGCCGGTGTTGCCGGTTTTCTTGCTCAACCCCTCGATCACCACCTCGCGACCGCCGTGGCATTGGGCCTGGGACAGCGGGGTGATTTTGTCGTACTGGTGCTTCTCGGCAATGTCACCACGGAAGTTGAGGGTGAGCTGCGAGCGCCGGGGATAGTAGTCGGCCGCATACTTTTCCAGGGTGCGGGTGGCAACCAGGGTGGCCATATCGAGCGCGTTGATAGGCAGGGACGACATAGATGGCTCCTCAAAAGAGTGTAGGCAGCCTGTTACGTAATGTTTCCATTCTGTAGGGCTGTAGTCGCATGCATGTTGCAATTTGTTTCACTAAATTGCAATGCTGTTAAACCTGATGTGTCGGTAATTGCACGCATATCCAAGCTTGCTTGCGTCGTTTGGCTGCGCAATCAGCCTGGTTCTGCTTCAAATCGGCAGCTGTAAGCCTGTTTTCACTCGTTCCAGTGCGATCGATGTGCTAAAGCGTCGAATGTTCTCGTCGCCCTCGAACAAGCGGGCGCAGATCGCCTGGTAGTCCTCCATATCGGTGGCACTGACCACCAGCACATAGTCGGTCTCGCCCGTCACATACCAGCTTTGCTGCACGGCAGCCTCCTGCTGCAGGCGCTGGCGAAACGGCCGGGAGAGATCGGGCCTGTCATTGACCAGCTGCACGGTGATGATGGCCGTGATGCTCAGTCCCAGCTTGCCGGGCTCCAGCACGGCCACATTGGCGCTGATCACTCCAGTTTCCTGCAGCCGCTTGATGCGCCGTTGAACGGCGGGAGCCGAGAGATTGATGCGCTCGGCGACCAGGCGTTGGGGTGTGAGGTTGTCACGCTGCAGTTCGGCAAGAATGGCGCGGTCAAAAGAGTCCAGATCGGCGGCGGGCATAGGGTGTTGCGGTGCAGTAAGAGCGAAACTTGCAAGAGCAGTGCTGAAAACGAGTGAATTTCACAGGGGCTATGCAATATCGTACGCGCCTATGTCAAAAAACAGCTGGAATCATTGGTGGCCCGTGTTGGCCGTGTTGGGCTCGGTCACCTCGCTGGGCGTGGGGACCTCGCTGGCCAAGCAGCTGTTTCCTCTGGTCGGTGCCCAGGGCACCTCGGCCTTGCGCGTGGGGTTTGCGGCTCTGATCCTGGTGTGCATCTGGCGGCCCTGGCGCTGGACGCTCAACCGTCAGCAAGCTTTTGCGCTGCTGCGCTTTGGCCTGGCGCTGGGCTGCATGAACCTGCTGTTCTACATGGCGCTGCGTGATATTCCCTTTGGCCTGGCCGTGGCCATTGAGTTTTCCGGCCCGCTGGCGGTAGCGATCTACTACTCGCGCCGGGCCGTGGATTTTGTCTGGCTGGCGTTGGCGGTGGCCGGTCTGGCGCTTATCTTGCCCATTGGCCATGACAGCGGCCTGCATCTGTCGCCCACGGGGGTGGCCTGTGCGGTGGGCGCGGCCGTTTGCTGGGCGTTGTATATCGTGCTGGGGCGCAGGCTGGGTCAGATTCCCAGCGGGCAGGCCGTGTCGCTGGGCCTGCTGTGCGCGGCACTGGTCGTCGTGCCTTTTGGCGTAGCCGAAGCCGGCGTCAAGCTGCTGTCGCCTTCCATCTTGTTGTTCGGACTGATGGTGGCTGCCATTTCCAGCGCCTTGCCCTACACGCTGGAAATGATGGCTTTGCGTCGCCTGCCGCCCGCCACTTTCGGCATTGCCCTGGCCACCGAGCCCGCGATTGCCGCCTTCATGGGCATGCTGCTGCTGAGCGAGCATCTGACCCTGGTGCAATGGGCCGCCATTGCCTGCATCATGGGCGCGGCCATGGGCAGTGCGATGACGCGGCCGCCTTCCAAGCCGCAGGCCGAGACGGCAGCCAAGAGCGCAGCCACGGCGACTTAAAGGTTTCTACCGAATATCCCAATCAATACATGCGCTTGCAGCTATGAATTGAAGAGCAATAAAAAAGCGCTGCCCAGGCAGCGCTTTTTCATGGGAGCTGGCTAGATGCCGGGTCTTCAGAAGGCGGGAACGACGGCGCCCTTGTACTTCTCCTGGATGAACTTCTTGGTGTCTGCAGAGTGCAGAGCGCTCATCAGCTTGGCAATATCGGCACCGCCGGCGCGATCCTTGCGGGCCGCCACGATATTGGTATAGGGCGAGTCCGCACCTTCGATGAACAGCGCATCCTTGGTGGGATTGAGCTTGGCTTCGATGGCGTAGTTGGTATTGATCAGGGCCAGATCGACGTCAGCCAGCGCACGGGGCAGCAAAGGCGCTTCCAGTTCCTTGAATTTGAGCTTCTTGGGGTTTTTGACGATGTCCAGAGGCGTGGGCGTCAGGCTCTTGGGGTCCTTGAGCTCGATCAGGCCCTGCTTGGCCAGCAGGATCAGGGCGCGGCCGCCGTTGGACGGGTCGTTGGGAATGGCCACGGTGGCGCCATTCTTCAGATCCTTGATGTTCTTGATCTTGCTGGAGTAGGCACCGAAGGGCTCCACATGCACCTTGCCGTTGGGCACGGCCACCAGGGAGCTCTTGCGATCCTTGTTGTAGCTGTCCAGATAGGGCTGGTGCTGGAAGAAGTTGGCATCGAGTTGCTTGTCTTCCACGGCGGCATTGGGCTGCACGTAGTCGCTGAATTCCTTGATTTCCAGATCGATGCCCTGGGCCTTCAGCGCAGGCTTGATGTGGTTGAGAATTTCAGCGTGAGGTACGGCGGTCGCAGCGACCTTGAGCACTTCGCCGGCTTGGGCTGTCAGGGCCAGAGTGGCAATCGCGATGGCAGAGAGAGCTTGCTTCAACATGTTGTTCCGAACTTTCTTCAGCAGGTTGCAATAAATCCCAAAGGCTCAGCACTGAGCCGTGGTCAATCAAGTAAGGTGTGTAGTCTAGTGCGGCTCAAGCACGGTCGTCGAACATTTTTCTTATTTGGTTATAAGAGCGTCGTTTTTTATTCCTTATGAACCCTGAAATGCTGGAGCGCCTGGTGCGCGTGCCCATGCCTTATGGCAAATACAAAGGCCGGCTGATCGCCGATCTGCCCGGCAACTACCTCAACTGGTTTGCGCGCGAAGGTTTTCCCAAAGGCGAGCTGGGCCAGTTGCTGGCCTTGATGCAGGAGCTGGATCACAACGGACTCAGTGGGCTGCTTGAACCGCTGCGCAAGGCTGCAGGTCTGGCACCGCGCGCCCAGGAATAGAGCGCTTGGCGCATGAAAAAGGGCCGCATAAAGCGGCCCTTGCTACGTGTGCAGCCTGTTTACTTGGCGGCAGCGCGTGCGGCTTCGGCCTTGGCTTTGGCTTCGTCCAGCTTCTTTTGCAGGTCGGCGGCTTCGGCTTCAGCCTTCTTGGCTTCCGCTTCCTTGGCCTTCTTGGCTTCGGCTTCCTTGTCGCCGCCGCCCATGGCGCCGGCAATGGCGCTACCGGCCATGGTGCCGGCTACGGCGCCAACGGCGGCACCGGCCATGGTGCCCATCATGCCGGAGCCACGAGTTGGCGCGGCGGCGGGTGCGGCGGCTGGAGCTGCAGCAGCGGCCGGAGCTGCGGGTGCTGCAGCCTTGGGAGCAGCAGCTGCAGGCGCCACAGGAGCGGGCTGAGCCGGTGCCTTGGCACCAATGCTGGCAGGGCGCACAGACTTGCTGCTACCCATACGCTTGGCCTGGGCCAGCGAGGGCACGGACAGCGAGGCAATTGCGATGGCAATCACGGAAGCGGTAGCACGGTACGAAGTCTTCACTGAAGGTTTTCCAATCATGGTTGTCATAGAGGGCCGCTTGCTGCCGGATGGCAAAAGACAGGCCGGCAAATCCCGGTGGCCCTAAGGCCATCAAGCTTGCTTGCTATGTATTTAGATACAGGGAGGAGAATTTCAAGACCCGGGACTGAAACCGCTGGTTAAAAAGCGGGAGCCCTGGGTCTGGCAGCCAATTGTTGTGTTGTGTATGGGGCTGCACGGCCATTGTAGGGACTGGCAGCTCAGGGCTGGCTGCTCAATACCCCTTTGTCGTAAAAAACTTAAATCCATGAAAAATCCCCGTAGTGCTTGTCGCATCTGCGGGGATTGCTATGAAATCAGAAGAAAAGCGGTTTCACTTTTTCTGATGCAACTCGACCCAGGCCAGAAATTTGTCCATGTACTTGTTCAGAAAGTCGTGGCTGGCGGCTCCGATATTGCCCTGGGCATCGATCAGCTCATCGCTCCAGCGCACAAAGCCCTCGGGTTGCTGCAGGGCAGGCATGTCCAGAAAGACAAAGATATTGCGCAAATGCTGTTGGGCCATGGCGGTCGCCGCGGCGCCGGGCGAGGTGCCGATCACGGCGGCGGGAATGCCGGCCCAGGCCGACTGGCCGTAGGGGCGGCTGCAGGCATCCAGCGCGTTCTTGAGCAGGGCGGGCACGGAGCGGTTGTGCTCGGGCGTAACGAACAGTATGCCGTTGCAGCTGCGAATTTTCTGCTTCACGTCCTCATAGGGCTGGGCGGCCGGCGTGCCGTCCATATCGCGGTTGTACAGGGGCAGATGGCTGATCTCAAGGAACTCGACATCCGCCTTGTCCTGCACCAGTTTGGCCAGGCCCTGAGCCAGCTTGCGGTTGATCGATTGCTGGCTGCTGCTGCCCACGACGATGCCAATTTTCAACTTGCTCATTGCTGGGACCTTTCTGCTGTCTTTGGGAAAGAGCGTCCACTCTAACAAGCGCAGCCGGCCTTGTCGCGTCAGAAATCCGGCCTGTTGCAACGCGGCAAGCAAAAAGCCGCCGGGCGAGGCCGGGCGGCTGATACTGGCGCGGGGAACGACCTGTTTACTGCAGCACTTCCAGCAGGCGATCGAGCCCGCCTTCGTTGATGGACACCTTGGCTTCGTTGCGCACGCGTGGCTTGGCGTGATAGGCCACCGACAGGCCAGCGGCCTGCATCATGGGGATGTCGTTGCTGCCGTCGCCCACGGCAATGCACTGCTTGGACGAGATGCCGATCAGGGAAGCGACTTCCAGCAGCGTGCGGCGCTTTTCGGCGCCGTCACAGATATCGCCCCAGGCCTGCTCGACCAGGCCGCCGGTCAGCGCACCGTTGCGGATCTCCAGCACATTGGCACGCACGAAATCGATGTTCAGCAAGCCGCGCACATGCTCGGCAAAGTAGGTGAAACCGCCCGAGACCAGCAGCACCTTGAGCCCGGCGGCCTGTGCGGCCTTGACCAGGGTTTCAGCACCGGGCGAGAGTTGGAGGCGCTCGGCCAGCACGCGTGCCATGTCGGCCTCGGTCACGCCCACCAGCTTGCCCACGCGCTGGCGCAGACTGTCCTTGAAGTCGGTGATCTCGCCGCGCATGGTGGCTTCGGTAATCGCTGCCACCTCGGCCTTTTTGCCCGTGGCGTCGGCGATCTCGTCAATGCACTCGATGGTGATCAGCGTCGAGTCCATATCGAAAGCGATGAGCTTGAAATCGGCCAGTTTCAGCGGCGCGGAAATGCCGCGAATCATCAGGCCGGGAGCGAATTCGGTTGCGTCAGTCATTGCGAATACTTGGTGGAGCAGGTGATGAAAGACTGCAGGCCGCAGCGTGCCTGGAGTATGGCCGCCATTATCCGCTGATGTGGGTGCCCGCTGGCGGCACCCACGGCGGACAACAGCCGATTTACTGCGCTTGAATGCCGGCGGCCTTGACCAGCTCTGCGTGCAGCTTGATCTCCTGGGCGATGGCCTGCTTGAGCTGCTCGGGAGTGGAGGGCGCCACTTCCATGCCGTTTTCACCGAGCTTGGTCTTGATGTCGCCGGCCAGGGCCACGCGCACGGCCTGGTTGAGCTGGTTGACGATGGCCGGCGGCGTTTTGGCCGGCGCGAACAGGCCCACCCAGGCCGAGAGATTCAGATTGGCAAAGCCGCTCTCGAGCATGGTCGGCGTGGCGGGCAGGGTGCTGGCGCGGGTGGGGCTGAGCAAGCCCAGCGCATGCAGCTTGCCGGACTGTATATGGGGAAGGGCCTCGGGCAGCACGGCAAACAGCATGTCTACATTGCCTGCCAGCGTGTCGTTGACGGCAGGGGCGCCGCCTTTGTAGGGCACATGCAGCATCTGTGTCCGGGTGCGGGTCTCGAACATGAGCCCCGCCAGATGCTGAGGGCTGCCGTCGCCAGAGGACGCAAAGGTCAGCTTGCCGGGCGCAGACTTGGCCGCGCTGACCACGGCGGCCACGCTGGGAAATTTTTGCTTGTCCTTGACCACCAGCACCATGGGCTGGTTGACCAGACGGCTGATGGGCTGGAAATCGGCCTCGGGGTCGTAGGGCAGGGATTTGAAGATACTTTTGTTGGTGGTCAGGAACGAGGCCGGCGACACCATCAGCGTATAGCCATCGGGTGCAGAGCGGGCCACGGCTGGCGTGCCGATCTGGCCGGAGGCACCGGCCTTGTTCTCCACCACAAACGGTTGCTTGAGATCGACGGCCAGCTTTTGCGCCACCTGGCGGGCAATCATATCGGCGCTGCCGCCGGCGGGCAGGGCGACGATGACTTTGACGGCGCGTTCGGGGTAGGCGTTCTGCGCCTGGGCGCTCAGAGCAAAGCCGGCGGCCAGTGCGCAGGCAAGTGTGGTGTGTATGGCGGCGCGAATGGGCTTGGAGAACATGCGATCCCTTATGTCATCAAGATATGCACCGGCTTGGTGAATGCTGCGGTGCGACACCAGATGATGAGCAAGCCCTGTGCCAGCTGCCTTGGCGTTTAGCCTGATGGGAAAGATGCTGTTTGCGTAAACCTCCGAAAACTGGCTGAAGCGCGCATTGCATGAATGTGCAGTCGCTCAGCCCTCAGGATGGTGAGGCGGAACGAGGTAAATCGCATCCGACCAGGTAGCCATCCACTGGGGACGGAACACCACAAACACGGCGGTCAGCATGCCGGTGGTGATTCCATCGCTCCAGGCCATAAGCCAGCGGGCCATGCGCGATAGATCGTCATTGACGTTGGGGAGCACATGGCCGGCCCACTGGCCAAGCAAAGAGGCCAAAAACACGCTGAGCACTGTGCCCAAAAAGCCGCGTAAAAGAATAAATACAAAAATGTTGTGCCAGCACCAGCGGCGCACTGCCGCGCCCCAGAGCATGGCCAGCGTGGCCGGCATCAGCCCTTGCCAGACCAGCATGCCAAGGGTCTCCTCCAAGCCAAGAGCGGGAGCGAGTCCAAAGGCAATAGCGCTTACCGCAAGCAGCACGGGGACTGCAAGCGGCCAGCCGAGCAAAAGCACGACCAGCGGAGCCGCAGACCAACGCAGCTGCAGCGGCATCTGGTGCAATGCGGGCAAGGCCCAGATCCAGGGCAGCAGCACCAGCACGGCCAGCAGCGGCGTCAGCAGCGCAGAGGTGACCGGCTGCTGCATGCCGCCGGGGCCGTGCCGGCTGCCCAGCATGCGCCAGGGGCGACAGAGCAGGGACAGTGACAGGGCCAGCAAAGCGATCACGGTTTCGAGAAACATGGCGGTTCAGACAGTCAAGGCTGAGGTCCATATTGCACGCCATGCATTGGCAGCACTGCAAGAGCTGTTTTATGCGTGGGCCTCGGCTTGTGCCTTAAGCGGTTGGCCCAGGCTGCGCAGCACATCGCGCACCATCTGGGCGCGGTCCTTGGGGTTCTCCAGTGCTTTTTCTATGCGCAGCTTTTCGTTGCCCGCCAGCTTGATGTGCTTGTTCTTCTGGATCAGATGAATGATGTTCATCGGGTCGATCGGCGGCTGGGGCTTGAAGGTGATGTTGATCACGCCCGGCGCTGCATCGACCTTGACCACGCCATAGGGCTGGGACAGCACGCGCAGGCGGTGGACGTCGATCAATGTCTGCGCCTGGGGCGGCAGCTTGCCGAAGCGGTCCACGATTTCTTCGAGCAAGGTGTCGATCTGATCGGCCGTCTTGGCCGTGGCCAGCTTTTTGTAGAAGGACAGGCGCAGATGCACGTCGCCGCAATAGTCGTTGGGCAAGAGCGCGGGCGCGTGCAGATTGATGTCGGTGGAGGCCGACAGCGGCGACAGCAGATCGGGTTCCTTGCCTGCCTTCAAGCTGCGCACGGCTTCAGACAGCATTTCGTTGTAGAGCTGAAAGCCCACCTCCAGCATATTGCCGCTCTGGTTCTCGCCCAGCACCTCGCCGGCGCCGCGAATTTCCAGATCGTGCATGGCCAGATAGAAACCGCTGCCCAGCTCTTCCATCTGCTGAATCGCTTCCAGGCGCTGCTGGGCCTGCTTGGTCAGGCTGTCCAGATCCGGCACCATCAGATAGGCATAGGCTTGGTGGTGGCTGCGGCCCACGCGGCCACGCAGCTGGTGCAATTGGGCCAGGCCGAACTTGTCGGCGCGGCTGATCAGAATGGTGTTGGCCGAGGGCACGTCGATGCCGGTCTCGATGATGGTCGAGCACAACAGAATGTTGTAGCGCTGGGCCACAAAGTCGCGCATCACGCGCTCCAGCTCGCGCTCGGGCATCTGGCCGTGGGCCACGGCAATGCGGGCCTCGGGCAGGATTTCCTCGAGCTTTTGCCTGCGGTTCTCTATGGTCTCGACTTCGTTGTGCAAAAAGTAGATCTGACCGCCGCGCTTGAGTTCGCGCAGCACGGCTTCGCGAATCACGCCCGTGCCTTCGTTACGTACAAAGGTTTTGATGGCCAGGCGCCGCTGCGGGGCGGTGGCAATCACCGAAAGATCGCGCAGGCCTTCGAGTGCCATGCCCATGGTACGGGGAATGGGGGTGGCGGTCAGTGTGAGAATGTCCACCTCGGCGCGCATGGCCTTCATGGCCTCCTTGTGGCGCACGCCAAAACGGTGCTCCTCGTCGATGATGAGCAGGCCCAGGTTCTTGAACTGGGTGGATTCGGACAGCAGCT
Organism: Comamonas aquatilis; assembly: GCF_965139575.1. Taxonomy (NCBI): domain Bacteria; kingdom Pseudomonadati; phylum Pseudomonadota; class Betaproteobacteria; order Burkholderiales; family Comamonadaceae; genus Comamonas; species Comamonas aquatilis. Next base: position 327,507 of record NZ_CBCSIW010000004.1, read on the forward strand.
TGTGCGTGCCGACCACGATGTCCACCGTGCCGTCGGCAATGCCTTTGATGGCGGCCGTGATTTCCTTGCCCGAGCGGAAGCGCGAGACCTCGGCCACCTTGATCGGCCATCTGGAAAAGCGATCGACCAAGGTCTGGTAATGCTGCTCGGCCAGCAGCGTGGTGGGCGCCAGAAATGCTACCTGCTTGCCGCCCATGGCCGCGATGAAGGCCGCGCGCAGGGCGACTTCGGTCTTGCCAAAGCCCACATCGCCACAAACCAGGCGGTCCATGGGCTGAGGCGAAATCATGTCCTGCACCACGGCGTGGATGGCGGCGCGCTGATCGGCGGTTTCCTCAAAGCCGAAGTCGGCCACAAACTGCTCGTAATCGGCCGTGGGAAAGCGGAAGGCATGGCCCTGGCGTGCCGCGCGGCGGGCGTAGATATTGAGCAGTTCGGCGGCGGAGTCGCGCACCTGCTCGGCGGCCTTGCGCTTGGCTTTTTCCCATTGCGTGCCGCCCAGCTTGTGCAGCGGCGCATCGTCGGGCGAGACACCGGTGTAGCGGCTGATCAGCTGCAACTGGCTGACCGGCACATAAAGCACGGCATCGCCCGCATATTCCAGATGCAAAAACTCCTGCAGCGCGGGCGTGCCGTCGGGGTTCTTCTGGCCCATGTCCATATTGATCAGCCCGCGATAGCGGCCTATGCCGTGATCGGAGTGAACAATCGGGTCGCCGACCTTGAGCTCGGACAGATCCTTGATCAGCGCTTCCACATCGCTGACCTGCTCCTGCCTGCGGCGCTTGCGGCCCGTGGGGCTGGTGGCAAACAGCTCGGTTTCGGTGACGAAGTCCAGGCCTTCTTCCACCCAGGCAAAGCCCGTCATCAGGCCCGAGGTGGCGATGCCGACTTTCTCGCTGCTGTCGCTTTGGAACTCGGCCAGCGAGTCGAATACCGGCGGGTTGACGCCCGAGGCACGGAAAAAGTCCAGCAGGCTTTCGCGTCTGCCGTCGGATTCGGCCAGAAGCAAGACACGGTGAGCGCTGTCTGCTATATGTTTTTGCAGCTTGGCCAGCGGGTCTTCGGCACCGCGAACCACGGAGAGATCCTGCAGCTTTTGGAAGATGGCGCTATCGGTCACATCTTCCGTGCCCGGGCGCAGGGCCAGCTGGGCGTACTCCTTGCTGCGGGTATAGAACTGGTCTGCAGACAGAAACAAGGTCTCGGGCGGCAGGGCCGGGTGGTCGGGGTCGCCCTGCACCAGGCGGTATCTGTCCTTGGTGTCTTGCCAAAAGCGCTGCAGGGCCGGCTCCAGATCGCCGTGCAGCACCACGGTGGCATCGTCGCCCAGGTAATCAAAGACGGTGGCGGTCTCGTCAAAGAACAGCGGCAGGTAGTACTCGATACCGGCGGTGGCGATGCCGGCGCCCATGTCCTTGTAGATGCGGCTGCGCGTGGGATCGCCTTCCAGCAGCTCGCGCCAGCGGCTGCGGAATTTGGCACGCGCCTCCTCGTCCATGGGGAATTCGCGGCCGGGCAGCAAACGCACCTCGGGCACGGGGTAGAGGCTGCGCTGCGTATCGGGATCGAAGGTGCGTATGGAGTCGATCTCGTCGTCGAACAAGTCCACGCGGAAGGGCACGGTAGAGCCCATGGGGAAGAGGTCGATCAAGCCGCCGCGCACGGCATATTCGCCGTGGCTGACCACTTGCGAGACATGCTGATAGCCGGCCAGCGTGAGCTGGGCCTTGAGCTTGGCCTCGTCCAGCTTTTGCCCGCTCTTGAATTCAAAGGTGTAGCCCGCCAGAAAAGCGGGCGGAGCCAGCCGATACAGCGCCGTGGTGGCCGGCACGATGACCACATCCGCGCCTTGTTCCTTGTCGCGTTGGTTGATGCGCCACAGTGTGGCCAGTCGCTCGCTGATCAAATCCTGGTGCGGCGAGAAGCTGTCGTAGGGCAGGGTTTCCCAGTCGGGGAAGAGGGCGCAGCGCAGATCGGGCGCAAAAAATGCCATCTCCTCCATCAGCCTATGGGCGTCCGCCGCATCGGCCGTGACAATCGCCGTCACCCGGCCGGCCTGCTTTTCGCGCTCGCCCAGCTTGGCAAGCAGCAGCGCGTCGGCGCTGCCGGTGGGGCGGGGCAAGTTAAAGCGTTTACCGGGGATGAGCTTGGGCAGTTGCATGGATTCGGGTGGGAAATCAGAAATACAGCGGGACAAAAGGGCAAAAAACTCAGCGCAGCCGGGTCATCAGTCATCCGGGCGCCGCCCGCGATTTTAGAATGCAGGCCATGACAGATCGGTCTTCCATGAAAGCGCCACAGCAACAGCAGGGTCAAGCCCCGGCCAGGTTCTGGGCATTGATCCCTTGCGCCGGCGTGGGTGCCAGAGCGATTACCGCTGGCAGTGCGGCGCCCGAGCTGCCCAAGCAATACCAGCCGGTGGCGGGCAGCCCCATGGTCATGCACACACTGACGGCGTTTGCGGGCGTGCCGCGGGTTCACCACAGCCTGGTCGTGATTGCGGCGGGCGACAGCTTCTGGCAACAGCTGCCGGCGGCAGACCACTATGGCACAGAGGCTTGCGGCGGCTCAACACGGGCCGAGACCGTGGGTAATGGCCTGAAAGCCTTGCTGGACCGTGGTGCCCAGCCGCAGGACTGGGTGCTGGTGCATGACGCGGCTCGCTGTCTGGTCACCTCCGGGCAGATCAATGCCCTCATCGATGCCTGCGAGCATGATGCTGTGGGCGGCTTGCTGGCCCATCAGTTGCCGGACACGCTCAAGATGGCCACCATGGGCGTTGACGGGGTGCGCGTGGCGGCCACGGTGGACCGCAGCGACAAATGGCTGGCGCAGACACCGCAGATGTTTCGTATCGCAGTGCTGATGGACGCGCTGGCCAAAGCTGGCGCAGCGGGCGTTGCCGTGACCGATGAGGCCAGTGCCATGGAGGCCGCAGGCCTGCAGCCCAAACTGGTGGCCGGTGGAGCGCAGAACTTCAAGGTGACCTATCCGGACGACTTTGCGCTGGCGGCGGCCGTGTTGCTGCAGCGCCAGGCTGTGGTGCAAGCTAGGCACTGATTTTTACTCCTTGTTCAATAGCGTGTTGTGCTTTTTGAATAAGGGATTGACAAGGTTTTAGTATGAATTTCCGTATAGGTGAAGGCTGGGATGTGCATGCACTGGTGCCCGGGCGCAAACTGATTCTGGGTGGCATCGAAGTGCCGCATACCCTGGGCTTGCTCGGTCATTCGGACGCCGATGTATTGCTGCACGCGATTACCGATGCCTTGCTGGGCGCGGCGGCGCTGGGCGATATCGGCCGTCATTTTTCGGACAGTGATCCTCAATTCAAGGGCGCCGATTCAGCGCTGCTGCTGGCCGAAGCCGCTCGGCGTGTGCGTGCCAAGGGGTTCGAGATCGGCAATATCGACAGCACCATCGTGGCCCAGGCGCCCAAGCTGGCGCCACATATAGACAAGATGCGCGAGCGCATTGCCCAGGTGCTGGCGCTGGAGCTGGAGCAAATCAATGTCAAGGCCAAGACGGCCGAGAAGATGGGCCCTGTGGGCCAGTTGCAGGCCATGGAAGCGCGTGCCGTGGCCTTGCTCTACAAGGCTTGAGCTCTTCACAAGCCAAAAGGCTTGCAGCCGTTGAAGCTGCAAGCCTTTTTTCAATCTTCGCGGCTTTTGTCCGAATTGCGCTGCGGCAGATGCCGTTTGATGGCCGGGCGCTGTAAACGCTGCTCGGGTGCAGCGCCTGCAGTGACGCCCGTGGCGCGCTGCAGCTGGATGTGAGCCACCAGACCACCGGTGGACGAGTTGGACAGGGCGAATACGCCGCCCATGCGCTGCACCGTCTTGTCCACAATCGAAAGGCCCAGGCCGGCACCTGCGGCGGCCGTGCGCGCGGAATCGCCGCGGAAGAAGGGCTGGGTGAGGTTACCCAGCTGCTCGGGCGGCACGCCTTTGCCATGGTCGCGGATGCGCACCACCACCCAGCCTTCGGTTTCCTTGGCGCTGATGTCGACCAGCGTGGTTTCGGTGTCCGGCGATTTGCCGTAGCGGCGGGCGTTTTCAAACAGATTGGAGATCACGCGGGCCAGTTCCACCTCGTCGGCCAGCACATAGACATCCTCGGGAATCGTCATGCTGATCTGCAACTCGCGGTGGTCTTGCACGGCATAGACGCAGGAGGAGATCACCGCATGCAGATCGACGGGGCTGAGCGTCACGTGGTCGGGGCGGGCGTAATCCAGGAATTTGTCGATGGTGGCATCGAGCTGCACGATGTCGGCCACCATGTGCTCGCGAGCCACCTCGTCGTCCACGCTCATCTCCGTCTCCAGCCGCAGGCGCGCCAAAGGCGTGCGCAGGTCGTGGGAGATGCCGGCCAGCATCACGGCGCGGTCTTGCTCCAGCTTGGCCAGCTTTTTCGCCATGCGGTTAAAGCCGATGTTCACCTCGCGAATCTCGCTGGTCACGGCTTCCTCGTCGAGCTGGCTGGCGGCAAAGTCGCCATCGCGCACGCGGTTGGCAGCATAGGACAGCTGTTTGAGCGGACGATTGATCAGACGCGCAATGGCGGCCGCACCGATGAGAGAGAGCATGGCCGCCGTGATCAGCCAGATCACCCAGGTCTGGCCGCTGGCGGGGGTGAAGCGCGAGCGATCCATCAGCAGCCAGTTGCGGTCGCCGTTGATGTTGAAGCCCACCCACAGGCCGGGCTCGCCGTTGACGCTGCGTGCCACGATGGTGCCGTAGCCCAGGCGGCGGGTCAGCTCTTCCGTCAGGCGGTTGCCCAGAGTGGAGTTGTCCAGCAGCTCGAAATGGTCGCCAGGCTCGCGCGGCAGAATGCGCACGCCTTCCTGGTCGGCCATGGTCTTGATCAGGGAGACGCGGTTGATGGCGTCCGAGTGCACCAGGGCCGCACGGCTGAGGTTGACCAGAGAGGCAATCTGCTGGGCGGTATGCAGGGTGCGGGGTTCAAAGTCCAGGGCGCGCAGCGTCTGCAGCCAGGCCAGAATGCTGCCCACCAGGAGCAGGGCCAGCAGACAGAAGGTGCGCCAGAAAAGATTGAATCCCAGGGGTGAGCGTGCAGTCATGCGCCGCTCGTATTCCAGAGGCGCGGGGCTGGTTGCATCAGGAGGCATGGCGGGTAAGGCACTCATGAGCAGCAGTGGTCAAAAACAAAACAAATTCTTCATCGGGTCAAACCATAGGCGCAATGAGACAAGTCGAGGTTACCGGTTGTCTATATGCCGTCGATCTGTTGTAAAACGGGCAGACCGTGCCACAGAGGACCGGCCTGTCGCCAGTCTGCAGGCGTCTTCTTATACCCGAAAGCAGAGGCGCAGGGCCTCCGCTTGGTGCTTACCCATGGCACGGTGTTCTGGGCAAACCATGTGGCTGTCGGTCAATTGACGCCATCGGGTACGAACACATAGCCCACGCCCCAGACGGTCTGGATATAGCGGGGCGCTGCAGCATCTTCTTCAATGAGCTTGCGCAGACGTGAGACCTGCACGTCCAGGCTGCGGTCAAAAGGCTCGAACTCGCGGCCGCGGGCCAGCAGGGCCAGCTTTTCACGCGACAACGGCTGGCGCGGGTGACGTACCAAGGCCTTGAGCATGGCGAATTCGCCGGTGGTCAAAGGTAGTTCCTCGCCGCTTTTTTGCAGCACGCGGGTGCCCAGATCGAAGGTGAAGGGGCCGAAACTGACCACTTCGTTGTCGCCGGACGGCGCGCCCGGTGCTTCCTGCGGGGGACGGCGGCGCAGCACGGCATGGATGCGGGCCAGCAGTTCACGCGGGTTGAAAGGCTTGCCCAGGTAATCGTCGGCGCCGACTTCCAGGCCCACGATGCGATCCACGTCCTCGCCCTTGGCGGTGAGCATGATGATGGGGGTGCGGTCGTTGGCGGAGCGCAGGCGGCGGCAGATGGACAGGCCGTCTTCGCCGGGCATCATCAGATCGAGCACGATCAGGTCTACGGTTTCGCGCAGCAGGATGCGGTTCAGTGCCTTGCCGTCTTCGGCAATCATGATCTCGAAGCCTTCTTGCGTCAGATAACGGCGCAGCAGATCTCGAATGCGGGCATCGTCGTCCACCACGAGGATCTTGTCGGTACGGTTGCTTTGCGTGGCCATGATCGTCCTTGTTTGGTTCACTTGTAACAGCACCCATTGTTACCAGCTTACGAAAAAAAAACAGCGAAAACCGCTTGAATCTTGCGCTATGTTACATATGTTGCGTTTAAATATGGGACGATAAATGTGTCATATCGATTGGTTTGCTAATATTTTCCTTGTTGATACATAAATTGTTCTGTTTTTGAGTTTAATTTGGCTTGCTGGTACATGGTATCCACTATGGGCTGACAACGTCATGCTGGATTCAATGACGGCAGAAACAGAACGGTATGTGTCTGTGCTCCGCTATTTATTGCAAAGGGTGAACCCAATGAACAAGTATTCCTGGACTGATTCCCGACGCCGCGCTGCGGCTGGCGTGCTACTGCTGAGCGCACTGTGCAGCGGCGGCACTGTTTTGGCGCAAGGCACCACAGCGGTGCAGACAGCTGCGCGTCCCATGAATGTGCTCAATCTGCAGGCCCAAGGTGTGGTCGAGGTCAAGCAGGACTGGCTGACAGCCACGTTGTCTGCCACCAAGGAGGGTCGCGATGCGGCAGCGGTTCAGTCGCAGCTGCAAAAAGCGGTGGAAGCGGCCATGACCGTGCTGCGCCGCGATGCGCAGGCCGGACAGCTGGAGCTGAGCAGCGGTAACTTCTCCGTCTCGCCGCGCTATGGCAACAACGGCAAGATGGATGGCTGGCAGGGTCGGGCCGAGATCGTGCTGCAGGGACGCGACTTTGTACGCATCACCCAGGCGGCGGCCAAGGTGTCGGAGATGACGTTGGCCTCCATGGGCTTTGGTCTGTCGCGCGAGGCGCGGGAAAAAGTCGAGGGCGAGGCCCAGGCCAAGGCGATTGAGGCGTTTCGCCAGCGCGCCGCCAGCATTTCCAAGAGCTTTGGCTTTACCGGCTACAGCTTGGGCGAGATCACGATCAACAGCGGCGAAGGCACGATGCGGCCACCCTATCCCCGGATGATGGCCATGGCCAAAGCCGGCTATGCCGACGCTGCGCCGGTACCGGTGGAAGCCGACAAGGCCGAGGTGACGGTCAGCGTGTCCGGTTCGGTGCAGATGCACTAAGGGGCGCAGTGCTGCGGCCCAGGGCTAATTAAAAAAGGAGCGGCTGGCGCTGCTCCTTTCTTGGTTTGGGTGGTAAATAGCGCCAAAACCCAATAGGGGAGGGCGCTATATGCTATGGATTGATGAGTCAAGGCGACGGCGGCCCGGTGCGCTTATTGTGCGGCCCAGCCTCCATCCATATTCCAGGCCACGCCGCGCACATTGTTGCTGGCGGGCGAGCACAAGAAGACGGCCAGATCGCCCAGCTCCTCGGGCGTGGTGAACTGCTGCGACGGCTCTTTTTCGCCCAGAAGCTGCTTGGTGGCTTCCTCGTTGCTGATGCCCAGGGCCTGCGCCTTGGCATCGACCTGCTTTTGCACCAGCGGAGTCAGCACCCAGCCGGGGCAGATGGCATTGCAGGTCACCCCTGAGGTGGCGTTTTCCAGTGCGGTCACCTTGGTCAGCCCGACGATGCCGTGCTTGGCCGCGACATAGGCCGATTTTTGCGCCGATCCGACCAGACCATGGACCGAGGCCACATTGATGATGCGGCCCCAGTTGGCCTTTTGCATGGCGGGCAGGGCCAGCCGGGTGGTGTGAAAGGCGCTCGTGAGATTGATGGCAATGATGGCGTCCCACTTCTCTACGGGGAACTCCTGCACGGGCGCCACATGCTGGATGCCGGCGTTGTTGACCAGGATGTCCACGCGACCAAACTCGGCGGCCGCGTATTGCATCATTTCCTCGATTTGCCCGGCCTGGCTCATGTCGGCACCGTGGTAGCCGACCTTGATCTCAAACGCTTTGCCGGCTTGCTCGACCTGGGCACGTGGGCCTTGCACGTCGCCAAAACCATTGAGCACGATGTTGGCGCCTTGTCGCGCCAGTGCCGTAGCAATACCCAGGCCTATCCCGCTGGTCGATCCCGTCACGAGAGCGGTTTTGCCTTTCAACATGGACATACAGAGTCTCCGAATGAATTACGATGCGACAAAGCCATTATCGGCCCCGGCCTTGCGAATGCGTTCTCCATGAATCAACCTACGCTGAACTACGTATCCTGCCCCGGAGCCTCCGCGCTCGCGCCCACATGGTCCGATTCCAGCCGCAAGCAGCAGGTGCAAGCCCTGCCAAGCGGCGTGCACCGCATGGCCTACTGGGAGTGGAACAACACCGGCAATCCCGCGCATCCGCATGTCATTGTTTGCGCGCACGGCCTCTCGCGCCAGGGACATGACTTTGATGTGCTGGCCGCAGAGCTGAGCCGGTTTGGCCGGGTGATCTGCCCCGATGTGGTGGGGCGCGGCGAGAGCGACTGGTTGCAAGACCCCATGGCGTACCAGGTGCCGCTGTATGCGGCCGACATGCTGGCGCTGCTGGCCCAGCTGCATGGCCGGTCCCCCATCCAGATACTGGATTGGGTGGGCACCAGCATGGGCGGCCTGATCGGCATGGGGCTTGCCGGTCAACCCCACCTGCCGCTGCCTGTGCCCGTGCGCCGACTGGTACTCAACGATGTGGGGCCGGTGATCGAGTGGGGCTCGCTAGTGCGCATAGGCTCCTATCTGGGTAAAAGCTTGCACTTTCCCAACTTCGAGATGGCGGCTGCCGCCATGCGCTTGATTTCCACGGAGTTTGGCCCACATAGCGACCAGCAATGGGCAGATTTCTCCAGGGCCATGGTCAAGCCAGATCCCGCAGGGGGTGTGGTTCTGCACTATGACCCGCGCATTGCAGCTCCGATGGCGCATATGACGCAGGAATTGGCACAGGCTGGCGAGGCCCTGCTGTGGCAGCTGTATGACCAGATACAGGCACGTGTCTTGCTTGTTCGTGGTGCGCAATCGGATCTGCTTTCGCGGGCCACGGCCCAGGCCATGGCCCAGCGAGGGCCCAAAGCCCATTGCACGGAACTGGAAGGCGTGGGCCATGCTCCAACGTTGATAGCGCCAGGGCAGGTTGCACTGCTGCGCAAATTCTTACAAGGCGAACAGGCAGACATTGAGCTGCCGCTCACCATGAGTCTTGCCGAACAGGCATACAAGGATGCTGAATGAAGACCAGCGATACGGCGGCGCCTGCGGGAGCTGCCGATGCATCGGATACAGATGCGCCCCGCATTGTTGAACCTACGCCGCATCTGTTGATGGCCACGGCCCAGACCTTGCCCGAGCAGGTCAATGCCCTGGCTCGCGCGCGTGCTTTTGCCGAACCCCTGATTGCCAGCGAGTTCATGGAGACCGGCGAGAACACGCTGGCTCATGCTGACGCAGTGGCCGCGATTCTCAAGAAGATCGGTGGCTCGGAAACCATGCAGGCCGCAACCTATCTGGTACATGCCAGCGTGCACCTGAACAAGCCGCAGGAGGTGATTGCCAAGGCATTTGGCGAGAACTTTGCCACGCTGGCCATTGAAACCGTCAAGCTCATGCGGGTGCAGCAGCAGGCGCGAGGCGGTCGTACCAGCCAGCAGGTGGACGATATTGCGACCCAGAACGAGAACGTGCGCAAGATGCTGCTGGGCTTCTCGCGCGATCTGCGGGTGGTGCTGCTGCGCCTGGCCTCGCGTCTGCAAACCCTGCGCTACTACGCTGCAGAGAAAAAGCCGATAGCGCCCAGCATCGCCAGGGAAGGGCTCAACGTCTTCGCGCCGCTGGCCAATCGCCTGGGTATCTGGCAGATCAAGTGGGAGTTGGAGGATTTGTCCTTCCGCTTTCTGGAGCCCGAGACCTATCGCGAGGTGGCGCGTCTGCTTGATGAAAAGCGGGTGGAGCGCGAAGCCTACATGGAGCAGATGCGGGCTCGCCTGGAAGGTGATTTGCGTGCCCACAGCATCAGCGCCACGGTGCAAGGGCGGCCCAAGCATATCTACAGCATCGTCAAGAAGATGCGCGGCAAGTCGCTCAATTTCGATCAGTTGTTCGACATTCGAGCCATGCGGGTGGTGGTGCCCACCATCAAGGATTGCTACGCGGCCCTGTCCTGGGTGCATCAGCAGTTCACGCCGTTGGAAAAAGAGTTTGACGACTATATAGCCAGGCCCAAACCCAATGGCTACCAGTCTTTGCACACCGTGGTGCGCGACGAGACCGGCCGGACCATAGAGATTCAGATTCGTACCCAGGCCATGCATGACCATGCCGAGCATGGCGTGGCTGCGCACTGGGCCTACAAGGAAGCCGGTACCAAGGGCTATGCCGGTGTATCGGCCGCCAGCGAGTACGACGCCAAGATTGCCGTGCTGCGCCAGTTGCTGGCCTGGGGTAGTGATCTGGCAGCGACCAATCACCGTGGCCTGTTCGAAGACCGCATCTATGTGCTCACGCCCGATGCCGCCGTGATCGAGTTGCCCCAGGGGGCGACGGCTGTGGATTTTGCTTACTCGGTGCACACCAGTCTGGGCCATCGTTGTCGTGGTGCGCGCGTGGATGGCGTCATGGTGCCGCTGAATACGGCGCTGCAAAACGGTCAGACCGTGGAAATCAACACGGCCAAGGAAGATCGTCCATCGCGCGACTGGCTCAATGCGGATCTGGGCTATCTGGTCAGCAACCGGGCCAAGGCCAAGGTGCGCGCCTGGTTCAATGCCCAGGCCACGCACGAGACGGTGGCGCGCGGGCGGGAATCCGTGGAAAAACTGCTGCAGCGTGAAGGCAAGACTGCCATCAAGCTGGAAGATCTGGCCACGCAGCTGGGTTTCAAATCGGCAGATGCGCTGTTTGAAGTGGTGGGCAAGGACGAGTTTTCGCTGCGCAATATCGAAGCGGTGCTGCGCCCCAGTGAAGAAACGGCCGAGCCCGAAGAGTTCACCATGGTGCGCAAGGCCCGCGGCACGGACTCGCCCAAGGGCGGCGTGCTGGTTGTGGGTATTGACTCGCTGATGACACAACTGGCCAAGTGCTGCAAACCGGCGCCGCCCGACAGCATTCGCGGCTTTGTCACGCGTGGCAAAGGCGTCAGCGTGCATCGAGCCGACTGCTCCAATTTCCGTGAGATCAGCAGCCGCAATCCTGAGCGGGTGATTGATGTGGATTGGGGCATACCCAAGACCACGGACAAAGTCGGTGCCGTCTATCCGGTGGATGTGGCCGTGGAAGCTGCCGACAGGCAGGGACTGCTGCGTGATATTTCGGAAGTGTTTGCACGCGAAAAAACCAATGTCATTGGCGTACAGACCCAATCGGTCAAAGGCACCGCCTGGATGACCTTCACCGTGGAAGTCTCAGACTCCGGTCGGTTGAACAAGGTGCTGGGGATTGTTGCCGGTGTGGCGGGGGTTCGATCAGCCAGAAGACGCTGATTGCGATGGCTGGCAAGAAAGTTTTCGCTCTCAAAAAATGAGTGGAAAACCCGTGCTACAATTGCTTCATCGAACGAACACAGGCGCGTAGCTCAGCTGGTTAGAGCACCACCTTGACATGGTGGGGGTCGTTGGTTCGAGTCCAATCGCGCCTACCAAACATCGCAAGCGAAACCAGAGCTTGCAGCAAAAATGCCCGCTAACAAGCGGGCATTTTTGTTTCTGAAATCAAAGAATACTGGCGGCCTATTCATAGGCAGGTCGGCAAGTCAGCTCGTTCGGGGCCAATCTGTCACATCAACTGCCTGAACCGGGCGTCTAGTGACCAGAAATGTTGTGCCAGCTGGACTGGCCATCATTAAAGCATTCGGTCCAGGTGGCCACGGTCGGTACCTTGCGAATCGAGAACGTGATTTTGTGAGGAATGCTGGGTCCAAGGGCTGCAGGTTGACCCAGCTTGTCCAAGACTCGCACAACGCTTTGGCTGACCTCTTCGCTGCCGTTGGAGTGCAGAACGATGCGGTACGTTTTGGCGAATTCATCCCATTCTTGCTGCCTGGTGACATAGGCATGCAAGCGCACATATGCACGGTTGGAATTCTTCGCGATGGGGCTATTCATGATCAAGACTCCTGCTTGCTTGAAACCACTTGCCAGATAACGATTCGTTCACAATGTTTTGCAATAGAGATAGCGTTGTATCAAATGCATGCGGTTCGCTATGTAGGTGTATCTGCCGTTATGAATTAGGCGGCTTGGTGCATTTATGTATTCTTGCGATGGATCCAATTTTGAAGTCAGTGGGTATTGCTAAAACTCAGATGCCGGTGTAGAGGCTACGTATACAAAATTGCCTTCTATCTGGCAGGGTTCCTGTGGCGGAAGAGGCCATAGCAGAAGCCGCTGGGCGTAAAGAGGCCTGAGAAATTGCGAGGTTTGCTGTCTTTGAGTGCCTGCCGGCGCCGGGTACCACCAAAAGTGATCTTCCCCACTCAATGATTTACAAGCCCTTGAAAGCCTTATGTGGCGCGGCTTGTCGCGTGGGGATGGTCGAAAATACCATCCCGGATACCACGCAAATAAATGTTCTGTTTATGAGAAATTAGCCTGCGGAGCCGCGGCTTTCTCATTGGATTGGCGGCGGGATTCGATCCAGGCATCGATCTCTGCCTCATCCCATGCCACGCGTCGTGGCGACAGCACGATTCGCTTGGGAAACCGGCCTGCGGCTTCCAGTTTCAAAATCCAGCGATCAGAGTAAGGCACTTTAGCGCAAAGCGCTTTGCGGTCTAAAAGTTTCATGGGATTCTCCAATAAAAAAGCCCGCTCAAGGCGGGCTGGTTCAAGTTAATTTGTGGTGTTAGTGAGTGAAGTTTGCCGCTATTGGGCTTTCCTGCGACTGATTTCCAATTTTACGAATTGGGTCTCAGAAAATGCCGTACTTGTATGCGAAGTAAGCGGCGGCTAGAACACCAATGACGGCGAGTGTGGTCATTACTCTGCGCATATTGCCCCCTGTGAAAGTGAGAGTCATGCTATAGGCTCATCGGTACATTAGGCCGTAGTCGCGAGCCTCCTTAGTTGCTTCGGCAGCATGCCACAGAAGCATCGCCAAGGAAAAAATCGCTGGACTTTCAATGCGACAGATTACTCCTGTGGAGGCAATCATGGAAACAATTGACCAGATGTCTGAAAGACACATTCGTGAGTCTGAGGCCGGCCTTCAGCGCGTTGATGAGCTCATGAAGCGAGCGCAGCAACTGAGCACAAAGGATGAGGGCCAAGTCGAAACTGAGCGGCTACTTGGTCAAGCTGTGAAAGATCGGGAAGAACTCGAGCAGCACCTTGCAGAGCTAAAAAGTAGGCAGGAATCTGACATGGCCAAGCTGGCAGAGGATGGCAGAAATTTTAGGGAGGGGCTCGAAAAAATAAAAACAAATATCGAGAGACTTCTTGCGTCATTGCTCTGAGCCTTTGTATTCGTGGGAAGTTCAGTCGGATCTGAAATCCGCTGCGCTGACTATGCCTTGCACGTACTCAAGCACTTCCAGCGGGCGATATTCCTGGATTGTGTCCATCTCGGGTTTTAGTGGATCCACTCGCTTGTACGGTAGGGGAAAGTTCAAGGGCTTGATGTCACCGATCAGGCGCACAGGCATGCGTTCATTGGCCAGCAAGTGTGTCAACGCTCGGGCGGCCAGCTCAGCGGGCAGAGCATGGGTGGAGAGTGTGGTGATGTTCATGGCTTTTCTTGATGCATTGCACGGTTTTTCGCCGAGAGACGGCGTGCCCTCCTCAAAAAAGCCCGCACAGTGGCGGGCTTGGTTACGGTAAAAGGCCGGTGCTTTTGAGAAGCATGCAAAGCAAATTCGTGAAGGAGGGAGGAGATTGCTTTGCGGCGGCACTAAAGGGTTTTGGCGTAGTGAAAAGAATCCAACTTCGCTGTGGAAGGTCGTGGAACCGGCTGTACGCGGTGGACTTTGACGACCTCAAATCGCTCTGGGCGAATGGGTGCACTTGCTGGGTAGAGTTCAGCTGTATGGCCAAGACTTTTTGTGAGGCTCTGCAGCGCTAGGTTCTAAGGGTAGATGTTCAGGTTTAGGTGAATGCTGTTCACCAGCATCCATAGGACTTGGAGGGAGCTCAGAGATCGGCTTAAGAATAACTGACCACATGTCCCGCCAAAATTCAATGTTTCGTTTGTATGCAAGTAGCGAGAACATATAGACCTCCGGTCTAAGGCAGCAAGCCAATATGACCCGCATGTACCCACAGTACTCTCTTAAATGACCTTAAACCGTCCTTGAAAAATAAGGTGCCCATCGGTTGCGAAGGTTGTTGATTTGCTAATCGCTATCCCGGTGTGAATCCATGGATGGCCTGGCTGGCAGAGGCATGGCCAGGTTGTAGTGCGCCAGCCAGTGCAAACCGCAGGCGCTGTGAAAAGGGTAGGGGCAGCCCTCGTTGGGAGTCAGCCCGGCCGCATAGGCCTCGCGGGCTTCGCGGGCTTCGCGCTCCACGGTGGCTTTGGCTATCTGGGCGGGGCCGCCGGCCCAGGTGCAAGTCAGCAAATCAGCCATAGGCCGCCACTTTGCTGCGGCTGGGCACCAGGGCGCAGCTCATTACCGTGGCCAGCAGCTCGCTGCGTGGCGGGCGGCAGTGCAGGGTGTGGATCTGCGCACGCTCCAGCTCCACCACCAAAGCCGCGCCAGGCTTGAGCATTGGCGCGTGCTCCAGCCAAAAGCGCTGCGCGCTGCGGCCTGTCCACGTTACGCGCCACGGCTCGATGTGGTGGGTGCCCAGTCGGTCATAAAGCAGCATCTGCAACTGAAAAGCGCCGCACCGGGCTGTACTGGCCTGCGGCGATGTTTTGCTGAGGTAAAGAGTGCCGGTATGGCGCATGTTGCCCCCTGAGGTTGGACATGAAAAAGCCCGCGCGGCGTGGGCCGGGTGGGCTGGGTTTTGAGTAAAATTCGGTTCTAGCGCTTATGTGGAAAGCACTAGATGCTATGAATTTGATAGACCTCCCGTAGTTGCAAGCGGCCTTGCTGGCCGGTTTGACCTGGCTGGGCCTGCTGGGCTTGCGCCGCGCCTTGGTGCTGCAGGGCTTGCAGCTCGGCACGCGTGGCCATGCGCTGGGTGCAGGCGGCCGCCAGTCGGGCCAGCGTCGTGTCGCTCACAATCAAGTCGGTGCGCACTGCCTGGGTCAGCTGGGCCAGGGTCATCACCATGGCCCCGGTTTCAATGGGCTGCACATAAGGCGTCATTGCACCGCCCGCGCCGCGGGTGAAAGACAGCAGCAGGCGGGTGAAGTGAGCGGGCTCGTCGCCCTGCATCGCGGCATCAAACACCGCCTGATAAACCTGCAGCGTGGCCGCATGGGCCAGCTGGCGCGCATGCTCCATGCGGCGGGTGTCGGGTTGCTTGGTATAGCCGCCGGTCTGGCGAATGCTGGGCAGCACCTCGCTGGTCACCCACTTGGCAAACTTGCGCGCTTCGGGCTTGCGGCTGCGCAGGACAAGGGCGTAGAGGCCGGATTCGCTGATGATGGTGAGTTGCTGGTTGCCACCAAGGGTGTCACTAGTCGTTACACCCCTTTCGTCATCATCAAGATGATCTGCTACTGCTTTGCGTGAGTTGCGGTAGCCAAGGGCGTTGCAGACGTCGACCGCTGCAAACCAAGGTTGGTTGTCGCGAGTGATGACGCGAACGGCATGTGCGCCGAAGTTGAAGGGGGTGATGGCAGCCATGGCGGCCTCCAAGTGTTTTGAGGTTTGCTACAACCACCGCCGCTTGCTTCCAACCAAATGGCGGTGACTCGAAGGGGTTGGAAGACCGGGAACACTTGCGTAAACCGGCGAGCCTCGCGGCTCCCCCTCCGAGCCACCATAAAACTGGGGCCACAGACGACAAAGCCGCACGACTGCGGTACAGGATGCGGCTTTGTGTCACCGCAAGTATTCAACAGGCTTCCAAACCTGATCACGCTTTACTGGCGTGACGATTCAAAGTGTAGCGGAAGCCTCGCTCAGACGCAAAAAAGCCCGCGTGTGCGGACTCCGGTGAAGGCTTTTTGAGGGGCGGTGACTGGTTGGGTGCGGCCAGAAGCAGCCGGTCAGCACAAATTTTTGAACGACTGTTTTGCTGTATCTAGCAAAGCTGGGTTGATTTACTTGGATTTTGCTACTGACAAGTCCACACTCAACGGTGATTTTTAGCCGCCATACGGGAGATGCCTGATGCAAAGTAACAGATCCCAAGTATTTCTGGCCTCAATTGCTACTGCGTTGCTGTTTTTGGCTTGGCCAGGAGTTTCAAGGTCGCAGTGCTCGAATTCATTGCAAGTGAGCTGCGATGCTTACAAATCTTGCTTTGCAAAATATTGTCCTTGTGAAGCAGAAGCCGACGAGTATTTCATGTCTTACGGGGACAAATACTGCCGGGCCTTTTTAGGAAACGCTGCCCTGTCTGACGCAGGAAGGAAGTGGCGGGAATCCACCATGCGCTGCCTGCAGGAATCCATCGTTCCCTATTTGGATATCTCGGCACAGCCTAAGTGCAACTGCAGACAGATGAAGCGGCGCGCCTTCGACTCTCACGTCGCTTGCTACACCAAGCAGGGGGCGTCCATCTGCGACTTGCCAGCAGGGGACGTGGCACAGATTAGCAAGACCATCGACGTAAAGGATTTGTTCGACAAGGCAGGCTGGAAGCAGATGTATGAGGTTTCTAAAGTCTGCGCGCAGACTGCGCCTGAGGATGGAAGGCGAGCAACCTGGAAGGCTGTTGAAGTGGTTCTGAGCTCGCGAATGTAGTCAAAACAAGTAGGAGCTGTCGTCAAACGCTACGAGGACTGCGTTGCGTCGAGATCGGCTATCTAGAAGAGTCTGCTCTCGGCCAAGCGCACTAGCCTTGGAAGTGGTTGGCATGTGGCTGAGGTCCTTCAAAATAGAAAACCCGCGCGATGCGGGTCTTCTAATTGGTGGTCACGGGTCAGTGCATTTGCTCATTCATTTGCGTCAAAAGTTGTGAGCCTGGTTGGCGCTTATTGCATTTGCATTGCTGCTGACTGAAATTTGGATTTTTGAGCGGCTGCCCCATTTGCATGGGCCAGTAGAAGCTCCAAGAGCGAGGTTCGTTGACCGTTTGGGTTGTCTCAATCTTCGTTGAGATCAGCGAAACAGTTGTCACCCCTGTTGGGCAGGTTTTTTCGGATCTTGCACAGGCTTCTGGCCCGGTTGTTGCGGGTTTGGAGTCTGCTGCTGTGCTTGCTTGTCTTTTTGGTTTTGATCCGCAGGCGATTGGCCTTGTTGGGTCGCAGTGGTTTGTGGGTTGGTTTGTTGAGTCATGGTGAACACTCCTGAGGTTTAGGGCAAATCGGAAAGACCTGCTATGGGTCCAGGCGTCACTTTGAAAGGAGCCACGGGGTGGGGATTCTTTGTGGAGCGATGTCCTGGGTGATGGTGCTCACGACGACCGTCTGTTAGCACCGTTAAAGCAACATTCATCTAAGTGATGTTGCTATGTAGATCTCGTTGTTTTTTTATCAGGATTTTCTGTTGAAGCTCCTGATCTTCTTTCTGCTCGTCTATTGGCGATTTCTTGTGCTGATTTTCTGGAAGATTTGTTCTGTTGTTGATGCCGTAGAAAGCTTTTTTTATTGAGCACCAAAAACCTTGGCATTGAGAATTTAGGTAGGTCATAAGGCCTCCTGTGTTTATTTTGTCACCTTAATTAATTATTCATCTGAAGGTGCTTTTCTCTCTTGGGGAATTTGTGAATTCTTTATGGCTTCTCTGGATGATTCATCAAATTCTGGTGATTCACTCATTCGATCGTCATTTGACGTTATGGTGAAATCGTCATCATTCACAAGGTATTTATCAATATCTAGTAGATGTGGTCTGCGCACCTTAAATATAAGCGTATTTTTATCGATGAAGGGCATAAAGGCCTCCGGTCTTTATTTCTGGAAAGTCGTGCTTGACTTCCATTAATGAACAATACGCCTATTTCAAAAACAAAACCCTTTTCACACAAAGAATTACGTTAATTGAAAATGTGTCAGACTAGGGTTAATCTTCTTATGGCTAGCGTGGTAAAGCTTTGAGTGCTATCAGTGCGTGAGTGATTTACACAAAATGTTATCGTTTAATTCGATAAATATGGTTTTGTCAGTTTGATTAATTTGCTTTAAGAGAAAGCCGAATTAAAGATGTAAGTTCAGGTGAAAAAATCATTCCAGGATAGCGCTTGAAGGCATGCCGCATACGCTATTTAGATGCCTAAATAGCTGCAAAGCAGACAGGGAATTGGTGTGCCAGCGGGCAAGGATCTGAAGGTCAAACCTCCGTGAAGCTAACGATGAAGAGTGACAGAAGAACGGGCTTGGTAGTCCTCTTCCGTTGCGTTGCTTCGTTGTGCTAGACGAGATTTTTTGATGCGTACATGTGGCTCTTTGTGTTCGCTTTTAGGCAATCTGGCTTCGTAAATTTCTGGGCAATAAACATAGTCACCAGCAGGAACGGCAGTGCTATCAATTTCTTGAAAAACGGGCTTATTTTCCAATGAGTGTTTTTTTGATATGGTTAACATATAGGCCTCTATTTTAGTGAGGAAATTATTAAAACTTCCTACCGTTAATCGTACGCCTTCTACGTTAAAAAGCCACCCGAAGGTGGCTGGCTGATCTATTTTTAGACTGAATTGGCGTAATTGGCTTACGCATCACGATTGATTCGCTGCTTTTTTTCCAGCACAGGTTCATCCGATTTAACATTCGTTTCTTCCTCTTCTGGCTGGCCCGGAAAAGCTCGTGCCCAAGGGAAGAGCGTATGCATAAGATTCGACCAAAGATTGTTGGCCCTAGATAGTGGTAGTACAAACATATAAATTTCCTTCAGCTTAGCCGCTCAGAAATTTCTTTCCCACAATCTTCATCCCCACTTGAGTGGCTTTAGGTGATGGGATCCTGTTTGCAACAAGATCACTCAAAATAAAGCGGCCCTTTTTGATGGGGTGGTCAGGCGTATGGGAGTAGTCGTCATGAGAGACCGAGTGGCTATCGACGTCTGGATGCCCGGTTTTACGGGTGCGGACATTGAAATTATTTTTGACTGTGGCTTTCATACAAGCCTCCGATTCAATAAAGCACTCAAAAATGACTGCTTTCTTCACGGTACTCTCTTTTCATGACAGAAACCGGTTTTGAACCAACACTTACAGCATTGCGGCTGCGCAGAAAATTACAGCCGTTGTATGGTCCGTTGAGTTCGCGTCTGCTTGCTTGATGTAGCAAGGGGCGGGGCCGTTAGTCAGGGCTTTTCGCGCAGGCATTGCACGGTGTGAGCGTCAAGCCATTCGGCGTGCATGCCGGGGCAAGCAAATTCGTCACGCACGGATTTTGTGAGTGTTTTGGGCTCGTCGGCTTGAGCGCTGGGGGTGGTCAGCCAGAGGGCGCCCATGAAGATGGCGGCGACGAGGATCAAGGATTCGATGATTTTTGCCATGATGTTTCTCCGGTCTGGCGCTTATCAGTCAAGCGCATGTAGCTATCAAACTTGATGAGGTTGACCGTTCAGAGCGGCCAGGCTTCGGGGGTGGTGGCAATGACGACGACTACGCCGATGAGGCAGAAGATGCCGAGGAGGGCGAGCGCCCATCGCGCGGCATTCAAAAGTTTTGCCCCAAGGTCGGGGCGAGCAGGAGCAAGGCTGCTAATAGCAGCGCGAGCGCCAGGGTGCGGGTGTGCGGCCATTTCACAGACCTCCCTTCTCGCGCAGTCGCTGCACGAGGTCTTCATCAACGGGCTGAGAAACGGTGCTGTACAGCATGAAAACTCCTGAAGGCGAGAAGAAAGTCCGCGACGCGGGTCGGAGAGATAAAAGGCCAGTGCCTTGAGGGGCGCGAAACCAATGAAGGGGCGGAAGGATTGCGCTTCGCTAACTGGCGGTAAAGGTTGCGGCTGCTTTAGGGCAGATCCATCAAGGAAGAGTGCGAGCCCGGCTTTCGGTCTGTCGGTGGCGGCATTGCATTGCCAAGGTCCACACCCGGCTTGCACTCTTTCTTGATGGCCCCGCTTCGGCCCTGCGGGTGAGGGCACATGCTTGGAGCGGCATGCTGCTCAGAATTTTACTGTTATTTTGATCAGTGCTGTTTGTATGTACAGTAGTTTAGGTTTTGCCTGTTCAGTTCGTCAACAGAATTTGCAGTCGGTGTTGTTTGGCCGCGTTGGTCGCAGGCGGAGCCAAAAGAAAAGCCCGTCCAGCAGCTGCTGGGGGCAGGGGTGAAAAATGCCGATGCCCTTGCGGGCGTGCCAGGAAGTGGAGGTGAGGGAGGGCGGAGATGCCTCTGGCTCGGCGAAAAACGGTGCAAACCGCAGCGCCCTGGTGCAAGGCGCTCTGGTTTGGCCCCGATGCGCTCGGGGTGGGCGTTGCCGGGATTCCAACCGGTGTTGCCGTTCTTGCTCTTGGCCGCATTCGCCTCACCCTTTTGACCGTGTACGCACTTTGGCGGCTGGATACGGCAGGGATGCCGCGCAGTGCAGCGGCCGTGCCCGCTGATGCGATGGAGCCCGGGGACGCTCCGCACTGGTGGAGCGAACGACATGGGCGATCGATTTTTGAAAGAGATCGGGCCTGCCCCGGCCAATGCCTTGGTGCCCATCGCGTCTGCAATTTCCGAATGCACTCCCTCTGCTGCCGACCATGCGCTAGCGTTGGTTGGTCTTGGTTGTGCCGTAGTGGTTGCTGCGATGAGTATATTTAACCATGGTTAAATAAAAGGTGTCAACCATGGTTAAATATAATTTATGAAGAGTTCTTCAATGAGGTTGGGCTGGGTCATAAAAAAAGCCCGCTGCTGCGGGCTGGTTTGGGGAAGTCGATGAGAGTGCCGAAAGTTCTGGTGTGACCAGCTCATCCTGGTTGGCGGCAAAGCTTACTGGCTTAGTTCCGCTTTGTTGTGGTTGGTCTGGTGGAGTAGCTGGTTGGCAGTCGACAGAATGCGAAGCCCATGCGGAGTGTCGATGTGTGCGACCAGGCGCGCTGAGGTGCTGGACTCGGCTTGGCGCACGGAAACCGGTGCGTCCAGATCTAGTGAGGACAGTAGCTGAGATACGCGGTCTGGGGTTGGGTGAAAGATCTCGAGTTTGGCTAGAGACAGTCCCTTATCTTCTAGCGTGCGAGCGGGGTGCACATCGGTATGCCACTCGACAAGGGCGGGAGCCGTGCCATTGAGCGGAACTGAGCCATCCTCAGGAATGGTGATGAGCCAGTCGAGTGCGCCACGACTCATGGCTTCGATATTTCCAAGTGGTTCGGAGGCTTCGGCGGCCATTTTCTGGATGTTGGGAGTTCGAGCCACCCATGTGGACAGCGATGGGGGCGATTGCGGGTTAAGGCTGTCAAGCGCAAACCAGCGAGGCCGTAAAGGCGGCTGAACTGCTCGGTTGGGTGCAATGACTTCAAGGAACATGCTGTTGCCGAGGCGAAGCAGTAGATTGTGGGTAGCCATGCGTGGATGCTCGCCGCCAGTTTGTAGCGAGACACCGAGTGTCTCGGACACGAACTTTGCACCCGCTTCAAGCGAGAAGGCTGTTACCGTGATGTGATCGAGGAGTGAACGTGACGCCATAAGCTCCTAAGTCAGGTAAGTGCTGCCAATTGAACGAGGGCTGGTTTGCAGATGTTACTTTGTAACTGTGGATGCTGACCAGCCTACATGACTGGGCTGGATTCATTGCCCGACCTGTTGCCGCAGTTCACCCATGTTTACGAGTAGTTGTGCTTTACCCACAAACGGTTGCTGGCAGATCGTGAAGTCAGAGTAATTCAAGCCAAGGGCATTAAAAATAACTCGATGCCTTGATGCATACTGAAATGGATACAATTTGATTCAGATAGAGAATTGCAATAATTTTTGCTAAAAATCGACTGCCAATATTAGGAGGCGTCTGACATGGATCGTTTGAAAATTTCCACCCGAATGACCGTTTCGTTTATGGTCATGATGGTGTTGATGTTGATCCAAGGAGGCGTGGCCCTCCTAGGTTCGTCAGAGCAGAATACGGCTCTCACTGCAATAACCGAAAGCCACATACCTACTATTCGCTCCTTGAACACCATTACGGATGATGCCAATGAGCAGGTGATTCAGTTTCGAAATTTGGCACTGTTTTCAACAGCGAAGATTCAGGAGTCAGCCCGCGCCACAATTCAGAAATCTCGCGCTGAAGCTGCGGTTGAGATGGAGAGCCTGAATCAGCTCATACGGGTTACCGAAGATAGATCGCTGTTGCAAGATTTGAAGGGGCGTAACCTAGCCTTCCTCAAACAGGGTGACGAATTTCTTGGGCTTCTTGATCAGGGAAATAGTCAAGCCGCAGTGGAAATGCTTGAGAACCAGTTGCGCCCCACCCAGCTCGAGTATCAGCGTCTCATTCGCGAAATGCTGGAGCATCAGACAAAGAAGTCTGAAGTAGCTAGCCAACAAGCAGAAGCTGCGGCCCTGAGTTTGTCGCGAAGCATTTGGGCCACAAGTGCAATAGCCATTGCGTTGGCTATTTTTCTTGCCGTTGCTATTACTCGTTCGATTACCAGACCCCTTACTCAAGCTGTGGCAGTTGCCGACCGCGTGGCTGGCGGTGACCTGAGTGGTCAAATTGTTGTCAAGTCCCGGGACGAGATGGGTCAACTGCTCAACGCATTAAAACGCATGCAACAAAGTCTGGTCACGACGGTGACCACAGTGCGAAGCAATGCACAAGGGGTGGCTTCGGCCAGCGCTCAGATTGCGGTAGGCAACAGTGACCTGTCCAGTCGAACCGAAGAGCAGGCGAGCGCGTTGGAGCAAACGGCGGCATCCATGGAGCAGTTGGGAGCTACTGTTCGACAGAATGCCGACAATGCACGCCAGGCGAATCAGATGGCCATCAGTGCGACCTCAGTGGCTGCTCAAGGTGGTGAAGTGGTTGCAGAAGTGATTGCGACCATGAAAAACATTGACGCGAGCAGCAGCAAAATTGCCGACATCATCAGCGTTATCGATGGCATTGCCTTTCAGACCAATATCTTGGCCTTGAATGCGGCCGTAGAAGCAGCACGCGCAGGCGAGCAAGGTCGAGGTTTTGCTGTGGTTGCAAGCGAAGTGCGGGCCTTGGCTCAGCGCAGCGCCGAAGCAGCCAAGGAAATCAAACTGCTCATCGCGAACAGTGGCCAGTGCGTGGAGCATGGGTCGCAGCTCGTGGACAAAGCAGGTAAAACCATGATCGAGGTGGTTGCGGCAATTCGCGGCGTAACCGATCTCATGGGTGAGATCAGTTCGGCGAGTCATGAGCAGAGCTCGGGAATGGCTCAGGTGGGTGAGGCCGTCACTCAAATGGATCAAACCACGCAGCAGAATGCCGCGCTGGTGGAGGAAATGGCTGCTGCCGCTAGTAGTCTGAACAGCCAGGCTCAGGCCCTGGTGGGGGCGGTGGAAGTCTTTAAGCTATCTGAGTTTGAGCAAACGAATCGCACAGAAGCAGAGGGTCTGGCTTCTTTGATGCATGCGGCAAAGTCGGTAAAAACAACGCCACCTATAAATCGTCCTCGAAGCTCAGCGATTGCAGCCAAGCCTGCTGCTCTGAGTCGTCCTGCAATGATGGCTGGAGCCCAGCGATCTACAGACAAGGCTGACAGCAATTGGGAGGCATTCTGAGCGACTGGCCGACGGGGAAATATGCCAACTGACCTTTACAGGTAGAGGGCATAGCCCCGCAGTCGAGGGCCTTGTCGTCAGTTGCTAGGCAACCAGTGGCATTGCAATGGCTACAGCTTTTGGCCATTCCATGCCCAGACGACGCGGCCCAGCACGCGCACCTGGTGATCGCCGTTCAGTTCATCCACGGTCTTGATGTTGGGGTTGTCCGAGCTGACCTCCAACGTGCCTGACATGCGCATGCGTATGCGCTTGATATAGGTCTGACCGTGCACATCGAGCACATAGACGCCTTCATGGCTGGCAGGGTCGCGCGAGCCCACATCGACCAGCAGCACGTCGCCGTCACTGAAAGTGGGTGACATGCTTTCGCCATGAGCGTGAATGAACTTCAGCTCCTGGATGTTGCTGGGCTTGATGTACTGGTTGATCCAGTGCGCGGATAGGGCTAAGTCGCCCACCACATAGTCCGCATCCAGTGTGTCATTACCTTTGCCCATGCTGCCGCTGTTGGCTAGCAGGGGGATGCGTATCAGGTCTTCGTTTTCTTCTGAAAAAACAATGCCGCCCGCATTGCGTGCCATGTCGCCCATGCCGGTCGCAAGCCAGTCCGACGACACATTTAGGCGTGCAGCGGCCTTGGCATTGTTCTCAGCGGTGAATGCCTTGCTCTCGCCCTCAAGGACTTTTCGCGCAGCCTGATATGACACGCCAACAGACCTCGCAAGCTCTGTGATGTCTACACCGGCGGCTTTCATTGCCTTCTCAATACGTTCTTTGTAATCAACCATGGTTGAAATCATGGCGGATTCAATACTAACTATGGTTGCTTTCATTCTTTAACTAAGGTTAAGATTGGGGCATGACGATCCGAAAAACAGAGGCCATAGAAATGCTCGGCGGCTCCACTCGAGAAGTGGCTGCCGCTTTGGGGGTGTCTTATCAGGCCGTTGACAAGTGGCCCGAGGTCCTCAGCGACAAGATTGCTGACCGCGTTCTCGCTGCATGGGCTCGTCGAAACGTAGAGGGCTTACCTCCGCCGTTTGCAAAGTCAGTCTCTCAGACTCAAACCGGCCAGGAGGAAGCTCATGGCTGATATCACCAACCCAGCCATCGCTTCATGGCCTCGCTTTGCAGGTCAGAAAAAGTGGTGGCCAGGACGCCGCCCACAGCACCTCCCAGTGCCCAAATCCATTTCTGCAGACGGCCGATCAGGCTGTTTGCGCGTTTGCTTTCGCCAGCCGCAGTCGCGCTACTGCGATGAACCCGTCCCGTGGCCATTCCCGCTTCTATCAATTCGGCCGCCGCTTCCCAGTCTTCTGGTCTGGCGGGCTGTCCATCCAACAAACGGAGGTAGATGCCTGTGAACTCTGGTGAACGTCTTTTCTGGATCACGTTTGCGGTGGGCATGTTCATGTCGACTGTGTTGGTGAAAGCCGGTGCGCTGCATCGCTTCTGGCCGGAGCATTTCGCGCAGCCGGAAGCCTGCGTGCAACAGGCCGTTGCGGTGCAGGCGGTCGAGAGTTTGCTGCGCGATTCAAGCTTGCCTGAGGCGGTGGAGGGCCAAGCGCATGTGTAAGACCTTTATGTCCTGGCTTGATCCATTGCAGGAGCGCGTAGCTGCTTCTCTGCGTTACCGCCTCAGTTTGTCACGTTCTCCAGCCATTGCTTCATGTGCTCTATCGCAATCAAGCGACTTTCAGGGACTGACTGATGCAGCAAAGCCGTCTCAACAGCTTGCAGCCGTAGAAGCCCGCTCGTGCGGAATTCGTGCTTGTCCACAGTGCAGTTTGCAACAGCCATTACCAGGGCTGTCAACGCATCAATCTGGCCGTTGAGGTAGTGAATGTCTTCATTCAGGGGTTTATTGCTCATGGTTTGCATTGACAGCGGTGTTGATGAAGTCATCGTACTCAAAGATTTCGTGTGCTCAATTTCGAGCCGTGCTTACGTCAGCACCCGCACTGCCACGCGCTGCAGTTCTTCGATCACGGGCATGGGCACGCTGCCGGTGCGCAGCATCTCGTGGATGCACTGGTTGTTCCAGCGACCAACCTTGCGGGCGGTGAAGCTGTCGCGGCCTTCGACGTCGAGGACAAAGACGATTTGCTGCAGCAGCAGCTCCATGGCCTGGGCCCACTCGGGTGTGGGGGCGATGGGGGTTTGCTTGGCTGTCTGTGCGGCGGCCGTCAGCGATGCGCCTGAGAAGTGAGGTGTGGTCATGAGAAGCAGTGTCTCTTTTCCTCCCTACACAAACAATGGCGAATTGGATGCTCAGGCCGACATGCCAATACCAGTCGATGTTGCGGATGCGGCCTA
Organism: Comamonas aquatilis; assembly: GCF_965139575.1. Taxonomy (NCBI): domain Bacteria; kingdom Pseudomonadati; phylum Pseudomonadota; class Betaproteobacteria; order Burkholderiales; family Comamonadaceae; genus Comamonas; species Comamonas aquatilis. The sequence continues at coordinate 353,498 of NZ_CBCSIW010000004.1, forward strand.
TCTGATTGCGCACAAACATCCCGGCGGTGTGCGAGTGCTAGCTGAGCGCATGGGCGTGAGCGCCAACACGTTGCAAAACAAGCTCAACCCGAACAACACGACGCACCACCTTACGCTGCGCGAATCTGTGGCGCTGCAGGTGATGGCGGGCAACCCGGCTATCTTGCGCGCTATGGCGGCGGCTCTGGGCTACACCTGCGTGCCCGCGCTGCCGGACCAGGCTGCGGGCGACCCGGTGGAGGCGTTTGTGGCCCTGCAGCAGGAGGTGGGCGAGTTCACGTCCGCAGCGGCAGACGCTTTTCGTGGTGGCAAGGCCATGGTGAGCCGCAACGAGATCAAGCGCCTGCAGTACCGCTACAACGAGCTGATATCTGCCTTGAACCAGCTGCTGGTCACGGCGGCAGCGCGCGTGCCGGCGCCAGTAGAGGAGGGCTGATATGCATATCCAGCTGAGCACGCGGGTGCTGAACCAGGCGGAGCTGCTGCGGCAGATCCACGGCCTGACGGGCGCACAGGCCGCCAAGGCCTATGCCAAGGCGCTGAACGATACGGGCTTCGAGATCCGCCGTGCCATGCAGGACGAGATGCGTGCGGTGTTCGACCGGCCGACCAATTACATCTTGCGCAGTCCGTTTGTGCGCATGGCTACGGCCGCCAAGCTGAGCGTGACCATCGAGCCGACTTATATGGGCGGCAAAGGGATCGATCCGCAAAAGATTCTGGATGCCCAGACCTGGGGTGGCCGTCGGCGCGACAAGCGCAGCGAGGTGGCGCTCAAGCGTGCGGGCATCTTGCCGGCCGGCTATCAGACGGCTATTCCCAGCGATGACCGAGGCGGGCCGTACCCCGGCAGCGATGACGGCAAGGGCAATTTGCGGGGGCCGTTTTTGGTGCAGCTGATTAGCTACTTCCAGGCGTTTGGCGAGCAGGGCTACAAGGCCAATATGAGCGCCAAGGGCTATCTGCGCGTGCATCGCGGCACCAAGAAGCAGGCAGGCCGGCGCTACTTCGTGGCCTATGGCAAGACACGTGGCGGCCCACGCATTACCCAGAAGGGCGAGCAGGACGAGCGCACGGCACACCTGGCTCCCGGCATCTGGGCGGCCAGCGGCACAGGCGGCGCCGATGTGCGTCCGGTGCTGATGTTTCTGCGGCCGGGTCGTGGCTACCAGCCGCGCTTTGACATGGACAAGGTGGCCAAACGTGCCGACGCCACGGCCTATCTGGAGCGCCGTATCCGCTACCGCTTGCGCGAGGCCGCAGACGTATGACTTCAATGAACAAAGCAATGAATTTGAGCGCAGGTGCAATGCCGTGCGCGTTGATATCAGGAGGTTCAACCATGAAACCAACCCACAACGCTGTGACGGCGCGCGATACGAGTGCCGAGGCCTTTGCGGCCTTGGGCAACGAGACGCGCCGCCGTTTGAACGAACGCCTGTACGAGTCGCTGCGTCACGCGCACCAGTACGGCAGCCGAGACATGAGCCGCCGCGAGCTGCGCGATTACCACAACCAGCAAACAGGCGAGTGGCTGGAGCTGAGCAGCGTGGCCAGCACGGTGAACGCTCTACTTGCCGCCGGAAAGCTGGAGGAGGGAGAGGCACGCATGTGCAGCTTGTCCACCCGCCTGCGAACCATCAAACCCGTGCGTTGCAAGGCACGTCAAACGGCCTTGGCCTGATAACGAGAGAGAGTATGAGCACGATCATCATGTCGGCCTGCTGGCCTATGCAGGGCATGTCTGCTGCACAAAAGGCGGTTCTGATATCGCTGGCGGATCAGGCCAATGACGATGGCTATTGCTGGCCGTCTGTCAAAACCATCACGGTGCGCACATGCCTGTCCGAGCGGGCGGTGCAGCGCGCCATTCGGTGGTTGGAGTTGGCCGGAATTTTGCGTTCAAGCGAACGCCGAGGTACGTCGACCGTGTACCAGTTGACCCCCGCAGCATATGCACCCCCGCACGAGGTACCCCCCGTACCAGCGGCACCCCGGGGT